>NZ_CP043538.1:0-300000 GCF_000364445.2 Methylobacterium mesophilicum SR1.6/6
TCAACCGCTTCCGCCGCCTGCCCATCCGCTACGAGCGGCGCGGCGACATCTACGAGGCCTTCACAACCCTGGCCGCGAGCCTCATCACCCTCAAGCAGATCAAACGGTTCTGTTAGGCGCTCTTAGACGCGCACGGCGTCCGTATCCGAGCCCGGTTCCTTCGGCCAGAACAGAAGGACATCGTCGTTATCGACGTAGATCCAGTTCACCTTCGTTTCCGGATGTTCGGCGCTGAAGATTCTGAACTTCTCGTCGTTACACAGAAGGTAGATATCCCTCTCCAGCCCACTGAAACCGATGTTTTCCGCGGCCAGTTTGGCGAGCGAAGATCTGAGGTGCGTGTCCGACAGCTGGAGACCGCGGAACTTGCGGCCTGCGATATCGGGGAACGCCGCGCTCCAGGCCGCCATGACGCGCGGGTTGTCGTACTGGACGCTGAGGTCGGCGCCGACCTTCCTCGACGGGATGGCCTCCAGCCGCACATCCTCGGTCCAAGTCCGGTTGGCGGCACTCACCGTTTTGGAGGCTTCAGGGATAACGACCGACGTTGTCGCCACGGCCGTGACGATCGCGGCGCCGACGGCCGGGGAGCCATGGCCGGGAAGGTTGTCGGACTCCGCAACTTGGATCGGCTGGATTCGGTTCTGAGCCAGCGTCAGCACGACGTCGGCGGCTTCGGGGGACAGCGCGAAGATCGAGCGCGGGTCGAGAGCCGCGGTCGCTGTGGTCGCGACCGTAGTCGCCGCGGTGATTGTACCGGTTTCGGGCGTCTGACCCCTCTGTGTGGCCGCAGCGACGGCGGCCATCGATGGTACGTAGTCCATTCCGCACTCTCCCCCGTCAAAGCCAAGCTTCTGATCGACCCGGGTCCAGACCTGCCTTTCACCGCGGATGCATCTCTGGCCGGATCGGTCCGGCTCAGAACGTCGCCCTCCGAGGAAGGCATGGCGGTTCCGGTTCGAGGCCATTCCAACGGCACGGCCGCCCGCGCTTGCCGATCGGGCGATGCCGCGATCCGATGGTCGCACGCCTCCGATACTGACGCGGTTCCTCGACAAAGGGGTCGTGCACCCGCGCTGCGTAGCGGACCCGCCGAACTCCTTCGTCACGAAGCCACGGGTCTCGAAGGTGGCGGCATCAAAGCCGCGGGTACCATCCGGGGGTGACCTCGTGCCGAGCGCTGTCAGGAAGGCGTTCGCCTGCCTCAGACATCGGCCATCCGACGGTCGTCATGCCCGCCGATGCACCAGCGTTGAGCTTCATGCTCTACGCCGTCGACTATGACCACCGAATAGCAGATCTGTCAACGACGCAAATACGGGCATCAACAATCTTATCGCCAATCATATCTTGGCGGCATCGATACTCAATTAAGTGCCCGATATTATTTTTCTATCCTCGATCATTGAAGCAAGAGTCCATTCCAGATCTTTGTGACAAGCAAAGCGGGCCTTCAGCCCGGCAGTCAGGCCGCC
This sequence comes from Methylobacterium mesophilicum SR1.6/6, assembly GCF_000364445.2. Taxonomy (NCBI): domain Bacteria; kingdom Pseudomonadati; phylum Pseudomonadota; class Alphaproteobacteria; order Hyphomicrobiales; family Methylobacteriaceae; genus Methylobacterium; species Methylobacterium mesophilicum. The sequence continues at coordinate 1,476 of NZ_CP043538.1, forward strand.
GCTGAGCGCACCGCCTGGCCGCGACCGCGCCCGAGTCCGAGGACCAGCAGACACCCTGCACCGGAGAGAATGACCAGCGGCAGCAGACCAAGCGGATAGCTGCCCGTGGCATCCTTGATCACGCCCAGCAGGTAGGTGCCCACGAAGCCGCCGATGTTGCCGATCGCGTTGATCTGCGCGATGCCGGCTGCCGCGGCGCCGGCCGACAACCACTCGGTGGAGAGCGCCCAGAACGGTCCCTTCACCATGTAGGTCGCGGTTACCGCGAGACACAGGATCAGGATCGTCGGCAGAAGTTGCGCCGTCGCGATCGACGCGGCGAGACTCACCGCCAGAAGGCCCAGCGGCAAAGCCGTGTGCCAGACCCGCTCCCGCTTCCGGTCTGATGACCGGCCCCAAAGGATCATCAGCACGGAGGCGACCCCGAAAGGAATCGAGTTGAGCAGCCCGGTCTCAAGATTGGTCAGACCGAAAGACTTGATGATCTGCGGTTGCCACAGGGACAGACACTGGCTCGCGCCCGAGGCTCCCGCGTAGATCAGCGATGCGGCCAGCACGTAGCGGTTGCGCAAGACTTCCCAGACGGAGAGGTGTCGGGCCGGCGCCGCGGCGCCTTCGACCACCGAAGCGCGCTCGGCGGCAAGGCGGTCCTGGAGCCACGCGCTCTGCTGGGGTGTGAGCCAGCGCGCCTCGCCCGGCCCGTCCGGCAGGAGCATGAAGGCGAGCAGGCCGAGGAGCACGGCCGGCGCCGCCTCCAAGATGAACAACCATTGCCAGCCGCGCAGGCCAAGCAGGCCGTCGGTGTTGAGGATCGCCGCGGAGATCGGCGAGCCGAGGAAGCTCGAGATCGGGATCGCCACCATGAAAACGGCCACGATCCGGCCGCGATAGGCGCGCGGGAACCAGTAGGTCAGATAGAGTATAACGCCTGGGAAGAATCCGGCCTCGGAAGCGCCCAGCAGCAGCCGCACCGCATAGAAGGATACGGGCCCGACGACGAAGGCCATGGCGGCGGAGACGAGCCCCCAGGTGATCATGATCCGGGCGATCCAGATCCGGGCTCCGAAGCGCTCCATGGCGAGATTGCTGGGCACCTCGCACAGCACGTACGACACGTAGAACAGGCCACCGCCGAGGCCGAACTGCGCGGCCGAGAGGCCGATGTCGTGGTTCATCTGCAGAGCGGCGAAGCCGGCATTCACCCGGTCGACGAAGGCCACGAAATACGCGAGCATCAGGAACGGCAGGATTCGCCAGGTGACCCGGCGCAGGGTCGCCCGCTCGATCTCCGAAACCGCGTCCGGCGCTTGCGTCGGGGCCATGCCTGTCCTCCTGGATTATTCGGCTCGGCAGAACGTGGGCATGGAACAAGCCCGCGGGACAGGCCAGACGGTGCCGGAGACAGCCCCGGCCATCTGTCACGACGCGGGGTCCGCAACGCCGCGACGGGGCGATTACCGGTCAAGTGTCCCGGCGACCCATGGAGCTGTTTGCCCGCCGCCCGCGGACATGCGATTGAAGCCGGATGTTGACCGTCGATAGCCTCTGGCGCGCGCGGCACCGGCTCGCGCAGTTCGGGAAGAAGCGGACCGGGTCTCCGCGCATCCTCGTGATCGGCGTGTGCCAAGCCGGATCCATCGCCAAGGCGATGCGGTACCTCCTGCCCGGCGCGCAGGTGGATTTCGTCTCAGCCTTCACGGCGGCCCGCCGCTTCCCGCGCCTCGCCGACCTGATGGCGCATGCGGACGGCTACGATCACGTCTTCTCCAGCATCTACCTACCGCGCTTCAAGGGCGGCGGTACGATCGACACCCTGCGCACGCATCCCAAGGTGCGGCTGATCCCGACGATCGTGTTCGGCGCCTACCATCCCGACCTCGTCCATGTCGGCGTGCAGGACCACAATACGCTCAACGGCTTGATCTCGGGGCCGATGGGGCATTCGCATTCCGCTGTAACGCTCTTCGCGTATCTCGCGGGCTTCTCGCAGGGGCAGGCCCTGCGGCTGTTCGCCGAGCCGGTGTTCGAGCGCCTCGGCTACTACAATCTCTGGGACGAATCGGTCTCCTACCTGCGCGGATTGGGCGTCCAGGCCGGCTACGACCTCGACACGCATCTGACGCGCTGGGTGCGGCGCGGCTGCTTCATGCACTCGATCAACCACACGAAGCTCTATGTCGTGGCCGACCTCGCGCGGGGTCTGCTGACGAAGGCCGGTGTGCCGTTCGAGGAATGCGATCTCGACGCGTTCCTGCCGGATGACCTGGGCGGTCAGGGCAGCTGGCCCGTCTATCCGGAGATCGGCCAGCATTACGGCATTCCGGGCAGCGCCCTTTTCTTCAAGGCGGAGACGCGCCGGTCGGGTCCGGCGCGGACCATGAGCCGGACGGAGTTCGTGGCCGCCTCCTACGCCAACTACGACCGGCGGGAGCGCAATCTCCTGATCTCCCAGCGCGTCCAGGGATGGCGCAACGATCCGCCGACGGTGGACTTCCTGCGCGAGGCGGCGGGCCGGAGCGATGCTCCCCTGCGGTCGATGGCCCAGGTGCCGGCGCTCAAGGCCGGCAGCTTCGCCGGGCACGCCTCTTAGGAATCCCGACCTCAGGCCCGATCGCGCGGGCACTTCCCGCCGCGACCGGCGTTGTCGCGCACCGCCCGCGGCCGCGGGATCGACCGCGAGGTGTTCGGATGTCTTCCCCTACCCGGCACAGGGCCGTCAGCCCGGCGGTGGCTGCGGCCCTGACAGTCGTCGGCACGGCGGCCGGCCTCGTCGGCTGGAGCCGGCTGGCCGTAGATCGGCGCATGCCTCTGCCGCCCGCCCTGCCCGGCCGGCACGAGCGGCTCGGTACGAGGCGCGCCGGAGAGCTCTCACTGTACGGGACGGCCGACGTGCCGGGCGTTCCGCTGCTGCTGATCCACTCCATCAACGCGGCCGCGAACGCCTACGAGGTCCGTCCGCTCTACCTGCACTACCGTGGCCAGCGGCCAGTCTACGCCCTCGACCTGCCCGGTTTCGGCTTCTCCGAGCGGACACGCCGCCGCTACACGCCCCGGCTCATGGTGGAGGCGATCCACGCGGCCACCGAGGAGATCCGGGCCCGCCACGACGGCTTGCCGATCGACGCCCTGGCGCTGTCGCTGTCCGCCTCTTTTCTCGCCCGGGCGAGTCTCGAGCGGTCCGATGCCTACCGCAGCCTCGCCCTGATCAGCCCGACGGGCTTCGACGCGCAGCTCTCCGGCGAAGGGCCGCCGGACGGGCATCGCGGGCGCGACTGGCTGCGGGACGCCCTGGACCGGCTGCCCCTGGGGCGCCCCCTCTTCGATGCCCTCGTGACGCGGCCGAGCATGCGCTTCTTCCTGCGCAAGACCTTCGGCTCCTCGCGGATCGACGAAGGTCTGCTCGCCTACGACTACGCCTCGGCGCATCAGCCGGGCGCCGAGCACGCGCCGTGGTGCTTCATCGCCGGCCACCTGTGCCCGACCGATGCGACACGCCTCTACGAACGTCTGCGCCTGCCGGTCTGGATGGTTCACGGCGTGCGCGGCGACTTCGTCGATTACCGGCTCGTGCCCCGCGTGGCCGGTCGGCCCAACTGGCGGGTCGAGACGCTCCAGACCGGCGCCTTCCCGCATTTCGAGCGACTCGAGGCGGTGACGGCCGGTTACGACGCGTTCCTGGCGAGCATCACGCGCCTGCCGGCCGCTCGACCGGTTTGACCCGGAAGCGTCGCCAGACCACGCCCTCGGTCGTGGTTCGCAATCGGTGAGGTCGAGCCTGCGACTGGACAGGCGCGTTGCTCTGCAGCCGCGCTATGCGCTTCTTTGCGTCGCCGCTTGCGACAGGCTGGGCCATTCCGCTGACGCCAGCACCCGACGCGATCCGTGGCGCATCTTCGCCCCCGACAGTGGACCGGTCGCGGCCCGATCCATAAGGTCGCGACGGCCGCCCGGAGCGGTGCCGCGTTGAAATCCCATGATCGACCTGACCCTCGAGACCGCCCGCATCATCGTGGAGACCGCCCTGCGCGAGGCGCGGACCCGCGCGCTGAAGCCTCTCGCCGTGGTGGTCTACGACGCCCGCGGCGCGTTGAAGTTCGTCTCCGTCGAGGATGGCACGTCCCTGCGCCGGGCCGAGATCGCGTGCGGGAAGGCCAACGGCGCGCTGGCGCTGGGCCTCGGCTCCCGGGCGATCCACGCTCGGGCGGAGCAGCAGCCCTACTTCGTGGCGGCCGTGACCCACATTGCCGGCCCCGCCGCCCTAGTGCCGGTGCCGGGCGGCGTGCTGATCCGGTCCGGCGAGGGCCGGCTGCTCGGTGCCATCGGCATTTCCGGAGATACCTCCGACAACGACGAGATCTGTGCGGTGGCGGGCATCGAGGCGGCCGGCCTCGTGCCGGAGACCGGCGCCTGACCATGCGCCTTCGCCGGCGCGACTGGCTAGCCGGCGCGGCAGCCCTGACCGCCGTGCGGCCGGCCGAAGCGGACGCCGCGGCCGAGCCGCTGTACCGGCGCGGCAACGACGCCGATCCCGAGACCCTCGACCCGCACCGGTCGTCGACGGTCGCGGAGGCCCACATCCTGCGCGATCTCGGCGACGGCCTCCTCACCTACGACAACCGGGGCGCCATCATTCCGGGCGCCGCCCGGGCATGGTCTATCGGAGAGGACGGCCTGACCCTGCATTTCGACCTGCGGCCTGACGGTCGCTGGTCGAACGGCGAACCGGTGACCGCAGCGGATTTCGTCTACTCGCTCCGCCGCATCCTCGACCCGGCTACGGGCGCGAAATACGCCGAGGTGCTGTTCCCGATCCAAAATGCCGCCGCGGTGAACCGCGGCGAGAGGCCGACTCATGCCCTCGGAGTCGTCGCGGAGGAACCTCTACGACTCGCAATCACTCTGGAGCAGCCGACGCCGTACATCCTGGAGCTCCTGACCCATCAGACCGCTCTGCCGGTCCACCGAGCCTCGGTGGACCGGCACGGCGAGGCCTTCACCCGTCCCGGCAACTATGTAACCAACGGCGCCTACCGGCTCCGCGACCGGGTCCCGGGGGCGCGATCAGCCTTGAGCCCAACCCGCACCATCCCGACGCGGCGAGCCTCGCGATCCGGCGGGTCGACTTCCTGCCGACCCCCGACATGGCCTCGGCCGTGCGCCGCTACGCGGCCGGAGAGATCGATTCGCTCGCCGACCTGCCGGTCGATCAGATCGCCGACCTGCGCCAACGCTTCGGCCAACAGGTGGTGCTCGGGCCGTCCCTCGGGCTGGCGGCGCTCGTGATCAACACCCGCAAAGCGCCGTTCTCGGACCGGCGCGTGCGGCAGGCGCTGTCGCTGGTCATCGACCGGGAGTACCTCGCCGACGGGTTGAACAGTGGCACCATGAGCCCGGCCTATTCCCTATGCCCGCCCGGCCTCGACAACTACCGCACGCCGCCCGAGGTCGAGGGGCGGCTGGGGCTCCCGATCGACCACGAGGCGGAAGCGCGCCGGCTCCTTGCCGAGGCGGGTTTCGGGCCGGATCGTCCGCTTACGGTGGAGTATCGGTTCAACGTCAGCGACAACAATCGCACGATCGCGGTGGCGATCGGCGAGATGTGGCGCGACCTCGGAATCGTAACCCGCTACGTCTACACGGACGCGAAGACACATTTTGCCTATTTGCGCGACGGCGGCGACTTCGACGTCGCGCGCTACAGCTGGATCGCCGACTATTCCGATCCGCAAAATTTCTTATTTCTGCTGCAGAGCGGCAATGACGGCATGAATGCCGGCCACTGGTCGGATCCCGCCTACGACGCGCTGATGGCGAAGGCCGCCGCCGAGCGCGACCTCGCCCACCGCGCCGGCCTCCTCTACGACGCCGAGGCCATCGCCCTGCGCGAGCTGCCCTGGATCCCGCTGATGCATTACCGCTCCAAGGCGCTAATCGCACCGCGGCTGCACGGCTACCACCCGAACCTGCGCAACGCGGCGCCCACGCGGTTTCTGAGGCTGGACGCGTGATCCGCTTCATCCTGCGCCGCTTCGCGCAGTCGGTCCCCACGCTGCTCGCCGTCGTCACCGTCAGCTTCTTTCTGATGCGGCTCGCCCCCGGCGGCCCCTTCGACTTGGAACGGCCACTGACGCCCGCCGCCATGGAAAACCTGCGCCGGGTCTACGGCCTCGACCGTCCGCTGATCGCGCAGTTCGGGAGCTATCTGGCGGCGCTGATGCGGGGCGACCTCGGGCCGTCCTTCTCGTTCCGCGACCAGAGCGTCCTGGACCTGATAGCCCGGGGCCTTCCGGTCTCCGCCACCCTAGGCATTCTCGCCCTGGCCCTGGCGGTGGCATTGGGCGTCGGCTTGGGCAGCGCGGCGGCGCTCCGGCGCGGAGGCGCCGTCGACCGGTTGCTCGGGGTCGGGGCGGCGCTGACCCTCTCGCTGCCGAGCTTCGTCGTGGCGCCTCTCCTCCAGATCGCCTTCGGGTTGACGCTGCGCTGGCTGCCGCTGGGCGGCTGGGAGGGTGGCGCGCCGAGCCACCTCGTCCTTCCGGTGGTGACGCTTGCCCTGCCGCAGGTCGGCGCCCTCGCCCGGCTCACCCGGACCTCGCTGGGAGAGATCCTGCGCACGCAGCCGATCCGCACCATGCGCAGCCTCGGCCTCCCGCCGTCCCGCATCACCCGCCATGCCCTCCGCGGGGCACTGCTGCCGGTAGTGGCCTATCTCGGGCCGCTCGCCGCGTCGCTGCTCACGGGATCGGTGGTGGTTGAGACGATCTTCGGTTTGCCGGGCATCGGCCGCTACTTCGTCGAGGGCGCGCTCAACCGGGACTACACGCTGGTGATGGGCACGGTGCTGCTGGTCGCCAGTCTGGTGATCGCCCTCAACCTCGCGGCCGACCTCGCCTGCGCGTGGCTCGACCCGCGCCTGCGGGTCGCCACGTGAGCGCGGACTCCGCCGCGACGCGGTCGGCCCGACGCACGCTCGGCCGGCTCGCCCGGGAACGCGGCGCCCTGACGGCGCTGGCCGTGCTGATCCTGATCGCGCTGGCCTGCCTGATCGGACCGGCGCTGACCGGCCACGATCCCGAGCGCGCCTATCCGGATCTCCGTCAACTGCCGGCGGGCTTCGGCGCGCAACCGGATCCCGCCCATCTCGAGCCGGCCTTGCAGAGGCTCGCCTTCCGGATGCGCGCCAAGCTCGACGCGGTCACCCGCGAGGGCGACACGCTGCACCTGACGCTCGGATCCGATACGGGGGTCGACCGCCGCAGCCTCGTCTACCTGCCCCGCTCGGCGCTGTTCGGCACACCCGACGTCGTCGAGGAGCGGGACGGAGACCGGAGCCTCGTCGTGGCGGTTCCGGTCCGGCGCCTGCACTTCCTCCTCGGCACCGACGTACAGGGCCGCGATCTGCTCACCCGCTGCCTGGTCGCCGGCCGAATCTCCCTGGCGATCGGTCTCGCCGCGAGCCTCGTGGCACTGCTCATCGGCGTCGCCTACGGCGCCACGGCGGGGTTCGTGGGCGGGGCCTTCGATGCCGTGATGATGCGCTTCGTCGACGTGCTGTACGCGCTGCCCTTCGTATTCTTCGTCATCCTCCTGCTGGTGTTCTTCCGCCCGAGCCTGCTGCTCATGCTGGTGGCGATCGCCGCCGTGGAGTGGCTCGACATGGCCCGCGTGGTGCGGGCGCAGACCCTGTCGCTGCGCGAGCGCGACTTCGTCCGCGCCGCCCGCGCCCTGGGCATCGGCACGCCGCGGATCATCCTCCGGCACATCGTGCCCAACACCCTCGGTCCGGTGGTGGTGACCGCCACGCTCCTCGTCCCGCAGGTGATCCTCCTGGAGAGCTTCCTGTCGTTCCTGGGGCTCGGCGTGCAGGAGCCGCAGACGAGCTGGGGGGTCCTCATCGCAGAGGGCTCCCGCGCCATCGAGGCGGCCCCGCACATGTTGGCGGCTCCGGCGCTCTTCCTGATCACGACCCTGGTGGCGCTCAACCTGCTGGGCGACGGCCTCGCTGACGCCCTGGACACACGCGCCGGCTAATCTCAGCTCAGCTCCCGGATGGGAGCGCCGGCGAGCCAAGCCTCGATGTCCTCCACCGCCTCGGTGAAGAAGGTCCGGTAGTTGTCGCGCGAGACGTAGCCGAGATGCGGCAGCGCCAGGACGTTCGGCAGGCGGCGGAACGGGCTGTCGGCGGGCAGCGGCTCGGTCTCGAACACGTCGAGGCCGGCGCCGCGGATCCAGTTCTCTTCAAGGGCGCGGACCAGGGCGGCCTGATCGACGATCGGCGCCCGGGAGGTGTTCACCAGGATGGCCTCCCGCCGCATCCGACGCAGCTCCGCCTCACCGAGGAGGCCGCGCGTCCGGTCGCCCAGGACCAGATGGATCGTGACGACGTCGCTCGCTTCCAGCAGCGCTTCCTTGGAGGCCGCGCGCTCGGCGCCGGCCGCGGCCGCGCGGGCGTCATCGAGGTTCGGACTCCACGCGATGACCCGCATGCCGAAGGCCCGTCCGATCGCGGCGACCCGGGCGCCGATCTTGCCGAGACCGAGGATGCCCAGGGTGGCGCCGGCCAGATCGGTCCCGATCGTGCTCTGCCAGGGACCGCCGTCGCGCAGGGTCCGGTTCTCCGGCACGACGTGGCGGGCGAGGCCGAGGATCAGCGCCCAGGTTAGCTCCGTCGGCGGCGTCGGGCTCGAGGCGGTCCCGCAGACCGTCACGCCGCGGGCCCGGGCGGCCGCGACGTCGATGGCGAGGTTGCGCATGCCGCTGGTGACCAGCAGCTTGAGGCGCGGCAGGCGCTCCAGGAGGGCGGCCGCGAACGGCGTGCGCTCTCGCATGATCACCAGGATCTCGGCCTGCTCGATCCGGCCGATCAGGGACTCACCGTCCGCGATGTGCTCGGAGATGGCCGCGACGGCGACGTGATCCGAGAGACGGGTCCAGTCGGCGAGCGCGAGGGCCGCATTCTGGTAGTCGTCGAGGATCAGGCAGGTCTGCATGTGATTGGGGTAGGCTTCACGCCGCGGAGCGTCAATCGAGGGTTGCTGCCGCGCCGCAACCGTCAATGCAGCGACCCGAAGATTCCGTTTTCCACGACGCTGCGCATGACAGTCCCGTCGTTCCCGGGCGCCGCAGGCGAGCCCGGAACCCAGAACCGCAGCGATGCCAGGATTGTGCGCGCCGGCGGCTCTGAATCCCAGGCTCCGCTCCGCAGCCCCGGGATGACGTCCTGATCGTCCGGATGCGCGCTGTCGGACGCAGCCTACGCCTCGGCCAGCGCCGCGAAGGCTATGGCGACCCCGGCGGCGCCCGGATCCTGCACGCCTGTGAGATCGCCGGCGGACAGATAGCTGGAGCGGCCGGCGCCGGCGCGCTCCATCTCCGCCGTGGCCTCGGCGCCCGTGCGGGCCGCCGACGCCGCGCCGGCGAGATCGCCGCCCTTCAGGGCGTCCACGGCCGGGACCAGGGCGTCGAGGAGCGTCCGCTCACCCGGGCGGGCACCGCCATAATCCTGCACTCGCGCCACGCCCTGGCTCAGGGCCTCGGGCCAGCCGGCACCGCCGATCAAGGACGACCCCGCCGCGGCGAAGAAGATCGAGCCGAGCACGCCGCTGGAGCCGCCCACGGCCCGGCCGATCCGCTCGGCGAGCGCACGGCACAGCGCCGCGTGATCGGCCTGCGGCAGCCGGTCGAGGCCGGCCAGGACGGCGCGGGCCGCTCCCGCGAAGGTCGTGCCGGCATCGCCGTCGCCGACCTTGGCGTCGAGGGCATTGAGCGTGTCCTCGGCTGCGACGAGCGCCTGCGCGACGGCGGTGATCCGCGCTGCCGCCACCGCATCGTGCGACGGGGTGAAGGCCTCGCCGGTCAAGCCCTCGGGCACCGGGCGCAGCGCCGGCGGCACGATCCGCACGGCCCCGGGCCAGGCCGGCACCGGCACGGGCTCCGCGAGTGCCGCCTCAAGCTCGTCGTCGAGCGGCAGGACCGACAGCGAAGCGCCGTGCATGTCGAGGGCCGTCATCAGCGGAGCGGGGCCGATCAGCAGGCGAACGCGCCGGCCGAGTTCGGTGGCAAGCACAGCCCGCGTTAGGACCTGCATCTCCAGGGCCGAGGCGGCGCCCAGATTATTCACCAGCAAGGCCAGCCGGCCGGCAGCGGCCACGGCGTCGGAGAGCCGGCCAGCCATCATGCGGGCGAGTTCGCCAGCCGGGGGCAGCGCGATTCGCTCGATGCCAGGCTCGCCGTGGATACCGAGGCCGAGCTCGGCTTGCCCCTCGGCGAGGCGCTCGCTGCGCGGCGAGCCTGGGATCGTGCAGGTCGAGACCGCGATGCCCAGGGACTTGGCGCCAGCGGCGCGGCGCGCGAGGGCGGCCACGCGCTCCAGGGGCGCCCCCATCTCGGCGGCATGGCCAGCGACCTTGTGGACGAACAGGGTACCGGCGACGCCGCGCGGCTGCTTCGCGTCCGGCAGGGCGATGTCGTCGGAGACGACGACGGTCTCGATCCGGCGGCCGAGCGCCCGGGCGCGCTCGGCGGCGAGGCCGAAATTCAGCCGATCGCCCGCGTAGTTCTTGATGACGAGGAGGCAGCCGGCCGGCCCGGTCACGGCCAGGATGCCGGCGAGGACCGCATCGACGCTCGGCGAGGCGAAGACGTCGCCGCAGACGGCGGCACTCAGCAGGCCCGGCCCGACGAAGCCCGCATGCGCCGGCTCATGGCCGGAGCCGCCGCCCGACACCACCGCCACCTTGCCCGTGTCGAGTGAAGCGCGCAGCACCACGCGGATGTCGGGGTCCCCGTCGAGCCGGGCGAGGCGGCCGCCGCTCGCCGCGACCAGCCCGTCGACGGCGTCGTTGACCAGGGTGGCACGGGTGTCGATGAAGTGGGCCATGGCGTGACCTTCGGTGGGGCCGGTCCGCGATTCACCGTCGGCGGCGGCGCTGGCATTGCCGCACACTCGGAGCACACGGGCAACGGCGGCCGATGGTGCGCCCGAGCGAACCGATGCCGCAGTGCCCCGCCCTGCGATGTCGGTTCATAGGCGGTCGCTAACCCTGCGCCCGCATTTACGCCAAGGTCGAGCCCGTCTCCGTCACTCCTTCACGGCGCCGGTCAGCGCGGAGACGTAGTACTCGACGAAGAACGAGTAGAGGATCACGAGCGGCAGCGAGCCGAGGAGCGCCCCCGCCATCAGCGAGCCCCACTTGTAGACGTCGCCGTCCACGAATTCGCTGACCACGGCGATCGGCACCGTCTTGTTCTGCGTCGAGGACAGGAAGGTCAGCGCGTAGATGAACTCGTTCCAGCACAGCGTCAGCGAGAAAATCCCCGCCGAGATCAGGCCGGGGAAGGCGAGCGGCAGGATGATCTTGGTGAGGATTTGCCAGCGGCTCGCGCCGTCCATCAGCGCGCATTCCTCCAGCTCGTAGGGAATAGTCTTGAAGTAGCCCATCAGGAGCCAGGTCGAGAACGGGATCAGGATGGTCGGGTAGGCGAGGATCAGCGCGATCGGCGAGTCGAACAGGCCGTAGGCCTGCACGATCGTGGCAAGCGGGATGAACAGGATCGAGGGGGGCACAAGATAGGCCAGGAAGATCGCCGCACCGACCCAGCCGGCGCCACGGTAGCGCACCCGCACGCAGGCGTACGCGGCGAGCACGCTGGCGAACAGCGACAGCACGGTCGCGGCCACCGACACGTACATCGTGTTCCAGAGCCAGCGCGGATACTGCGTCTCGAACAGCAGCTTGTGGATGTGCTTGAATGTCGGATCCACGACCCAGAACGGGTTGAACCGCTCCATGTCGATCAGTTGCTCGTCCGGTTTGATGGCGGTGAGCGCCATCCAGTAGAACGGGAACAGCAGGACCGCGAGGATCACGAGCAGCGGCAGGTAGGTGGTCACAAGCCGCCGCGGCAGGCGCTCGAGATAGGCCATGCCCTCGGAATTGTCGGTGATCCCTGCCGGCTGCGCCGCCATGACCGGCGTGCGCAAGGGATCGGCGTGGGCGGGCGGTGCGGGGGCGCTCATCGGTCGGACTCCCCGGCCTGCCAGGCGCGGCGCTGCAGGCCAAACCACGAGATGCCGATGGCGGCGAGCAGGAACGGCACCATGGCGGTGGCGATGGCGGCGCCCTCCCCCAGCGTCCCGGAAAGGATGCCGCGCTGATACGAGAGAGTCGCCATCAAGTGGGTGGCGTTCACAGGGCCGCCCCGGGTCATGGCCCAGATCAGCTGGAAATCCGTGAAGGTGAACAGCACCGAGAAGGTCATCACCACGGCGATGATCGGCGTCAGCAGCGGCAGGGTGATCCGCGAGAAGATCTGCCAGTTGGAGGCACCATCGAGCGTCGCCGCTTCGTAGAGGGAGGGCGAGACCGTCTGGAGGCCGGCGAGCAGCGTGATGGCGATGAACGGCACGCCGCGCCAGATATTGGCGAAGATCACGCAGGCCCGGGCCATCGCCGGTTCGCCCAAGAAGTCGATGTTGCCGTCGATGATCCCGAGATGGCGCAACGACCACGAGATGATCGAGAACTGGCTGTCGAAGATCCACCAGAAGGCGATTGCCGAGAGCACGGTCGGCACCACGAACGGAATCAGCACGATCGACCGGATGATCGACTTGAACGGCATGTTCTTGTTGAGCAACAGCGCGAGGTAGAGGCCGACCCCGAACTTCACCACGGAGGCGACCACCGTGTACAGGCAGGTGTTGAACACCGAGAGCCAGAAGACGTCGTCGTCCCACAGCCACTCGTAGTTCTCCAGGCCGATGAACACGCCCTCGCGCCCGATCCGCGCGTTGGTGAAGGACAGCCAGATGCCCTTCAGCAGCGGGTAGGCCAGGAACAGGCCGAGGATCAGCGCGGTGGGCAGCATGAACCAGAAGCCCGCCCAACCGCGGCTCGCGCGCATGCGCTGCCAGGCCGAGCGGGTCGGAACCGCGACCGGGGCGGGCTGTGTCAGGGCCGTGTGCGCCATGGTCTCGGCTCCGCTTCCGGCTCAGGTGTTCCTGAAGATGCGCGTGGCGGCGCGCTCGGCGTTCTTGATCGCGCCCTTCACGTCCTCGCGCCCCGTGCAGTGGCTCGCGAACATGTCGACGATCACGAAGTCGGCCAGCACCGCGGCGATGCGCTCGCTGACCGGCGCCAGCCCGCCGGCCGCGAGGGAGCGCCGGCCTGCTTCGGCGAAGACCGCGTTCTTCGGGTCGCTCGTCCAGATCGGGTTCTTGGGATAGTTCGACAGCGGCTCGCACAGGTAGCCCTGCGCCGCCTCGAGCCACGGATTGTAGTTGGCCGCCTCCATCATGAAGGCGATGAACGCCTTACAGGCGTTGGGCGCCTTCGAGTATTTGAAGGCCAGGATCGGGAAGGCGAGCTGGAACTCGGTGGGCTTGCCGGCCGGGCCGATCGGCCAGACGGCGTGATCCATGTCCTCGGCGAGCTTCGGGTTGTCCTTCTTGGCCGCCGCGTAGATCGAGATGCCGTTGTTGGTGAGATACAGGTCGCCCGCCAGGAAGGCCTTGTTGTTCGACGAGTCGTTCCACGAGACCGTGCCGGGCACGAAGGTCTCGTAGAGGGACTTGACGTATTCGAGCGCCTTGGCCGTCTCCGGCGAGTTGATGACGATCTTCTCGTTGGCATCCACGAGGTTGCCGCCGTGGGACCAGAGCGCCCAGTGGCACCACGTGTTGCCGTCGCCCGTGGCGTGGCCGAGGGCGAAGCCGGCGGGCGTGTTGTTCTTCTTCAGGCCCCGGCAGAGTTCGAGGAAGCCCGCCGTGTCGGTCGGGAACTTGTCGAAACCCGCCTTCTTCATGGCCGAGATGCGGTAGTTGGGGTAACCGCCGTTGAAGGCGACCGGAATCGCGATCCACTTGCCCTTGACCTTGCCGTAGGCCTCGGCGGACGGGAACCACGGCCCGTACTTCTTGCCGAGTGATTCCGCCACGTCCTCCAGCGGCAGGCACTTGTCGGGGAACAGCGCCGGGAACGAGAACAGGCCCCAGACCATGTCGGGGCCCTGGCCCGTATTGGCCGCCACCGAGGCCTTGGGCTGGATGTCGTCGAACGACTCGTTGCTCACCGTCACCTTGACACCGGTCGCCTTGGTGAAGGCCTCGACCATCTTCATGAACGCGTCGTCCTCGCTCGGGACGAAGCGCTTCCAGCGCAGCAGCGACAGGCTCGCTCCCGGCTCGGGCTTCCACTCGGTGCTCTGCGCCCAAGCCTTGGCGAAGCCCAGGAGGTCGCCGCCGGCCGCGAGGCCGGTCGCGGCGGCACCCGCCAGGAGGGAACGGCGGTCGAGTACGGACATCGTAGGCTACTCCCTCGGTGATTCTCGTTCGTGGGCGCGGGCGTACCGCGCGGATGCGGATCAGCTCGGCAGGCGACGGCCGGACTCGGCGTCGAAGAAGTGGACGCGGTTCGGCCGCAGCGAGATCGTCTCGCCCGGCCGCTCGCGCACGCGCTCGCGCAGCACGCAGGTGAGGTCCTGGCCCACCGCCCGCACCGCCAGCATGGTCTCGGATCCGGTCGGCTCCACGACCACGACCTCGGCGGCGATCCCGTCGGGCGCGACGTCGAAATGCTCGGGCCGGACCCCCAGGATGAGGGGCCGCCCCTCGACGGAGGCCGGCGCCTCGGCCAGCGGGATCGTCAGGCCGGTCTCGGTGACGAAGGCAAGGCGCCCGTTCGCCCTGATCTTGCCGGGTATGAAGTTCATGGCCGGCGAGCCGATGAAGCCCGCGACGAACAGGTTGTCCGGCCGGTCGTAGAGTTCGAGCGGCGGCCCGATCTGCTCGACGATGCCATCGTGCATCACCACGATCCGGTCGGCCATGGTCATGGCCTCGATCTGGTCGTGGGTCACGTAGATCGTCGTGGTCTTCAGTCGCTGGTGCAGTTCCTTGATCTCGGTGCGCATGGCCACGCGCAGCTTGGCGTCGAGGTTCGACAGCGGCTCGTCGAACAGGAAGACCTGCGGATCGCGCACGATCGCCCGGCCCATGGCGACGCGCTGACGCTGGCCGCCGGAGAGCTGGCGCGGGTAGCGGTCGAGGAGATGGGTCAGGCCGAGGATTTGCGCGGCCTTGTTGACGCGCAGGTCGATCTCAGAGGCCGGCGCCTTCCGGATTCGCATCGAGAAGGCCATGTTCTCGCGGACCGTCAGGTGCGGGTAGAGCGCGTAATTCTGGAACACCATCGCGATGTCCCGCTCCTTCGGCGGCACATCGTTCACGACTCGCTCGCCAATGCGGATCTCGCCGCCGGAGATGTTTTCCAGGCCGGCGATCATCCGCAAAAGTGTCGACTTCCCGCAGCCCGATGGGCCGACCAGGATCACGAACTCGCCGTCCCGTATGTCCACGGACACGCCGTGCAGGACGTTCGTCGATCCGAAAGCCTTGCGAACCTCGCGGATTCCCACCGAGGCCATGCTTCCTCCCGAACAAGGCCGCTCTGTCGGCGGCTCTAGACGATGAGTACAAAGGAGCGTGTGGTAGAAAGCAAGCGGCCGCCACGGCAAAGCTGCAGATAATCTACCATCTGTCAGGCTATGCGTGACGGGCGGGTGACGAGGCCGTTCCGGTGAAACAAGCTGGTGGGATTAAGAGCGCCTAACAGAACGGGCACGGATCGTGTGGTCGGGCGTTGGCTGGGATGGCTCGCCCCCTTCTTCCCAACGATCTGTGGACTGAGATCGCCCCGCTTCTTCCGCCGCCCCGGCCGCGTCCNTCAACCGCTTCCGCCGCCTGCCCATCCGCTACGAGCGGCGCGGCGACATCTACGAGGCCTTCACAACCCTGGCCGCGAGCCTCATCACCCTCAAGCAGATCAAACGGTTCTGTTAGGCGCTCTAAGGACGACGCGCGATGCTAAGGGACCGCGCTCCGGTCGCGAGGCCGGAGGGACGATTCGCGGGCTTATGTTCGAGGGAAGTGAGCGCATGTCGTCATCGGGCCTGACCGCGCGGGACATCCTGCCCGCCGATGGATGCCGGGGAGCTCTCGCCGGAAGACTGTGGCGGCCGGACGTGTCCGGCCCGAGCGTCGTGGCGATCCGGGACGATGCGGCAGGCGAGGCCCGGGTCGTCGACGTCACCGCCACCTTTCCCACGGTGAGTGACCTCTGCGAGTCGCGCGATCCCGGAGCCGCCCTGCGCGGCGCGGACGGCGTGGATCTCGGAAGCCTCGACGCGATCCTGGCCAACACGCCGCCCGACGGACGTGACGCAGGCCGCCCGTGGCTCCTCGCGCCGGTCGACCTCCAGGCTCTCAAGGCGGCGGGCGTCACCTTCGCCACCTCCATGCTGGAGCGCGTGATCGAGGAGCGCGCCCGGGGCGACCTCGCCGCCGCGGCGGCGATCCGCGCGGAGGTCGAGCGCCTCGTCGGCCGCGACCTGCGCCGGCTGAAGCCCGGCTCGCCCGAGGCGATGGCCCTGAAGGAGGTGCTGGTCGCGCAGGGGGCCTGGAGCCAGTACCTGGAGGTCGGCATTGGCCCGGATGCCGAGATCTTCACCAAGGCGCAGCCGCTCTCCGCGGTGGGCTGCGGGGCGGATGCGGGCCTCCATCCGGATTCGCACTGGAACAACCCGGAGCCCGAGGTGGCGCTCGCCGTCGCCTCCGACCAGCGCATCGTCGGCGCGACGCTCGCCAACGACGTGAACCTGCGGGATTTCGAGGGCCGCTCGGCGCTGCTGCTCGGCAAGGCCAAGGACAACAACGCCTCCTGCGCCCTCGGGCCGTTCCTGCGCCTGTTCGACGACACGTTCGGCCTCGACGATGTCCGTCGCACGACCGTCACCCTCGAGGTGACCGGGACGGACGGCTTCCGGCTCGAGGGCACATCGCCGCTCGCCGAGATCAGCCGCGACCCGGAGGAGCTTGCCGACGCGCTGATGGGGCGCACGCACAATTATCCGGACGGCGCTCTCCTTCTCCTCGGCACGATGTTCGCGCCGATCCAGGACCGCCACGGGCCGGGCCTCGGCTTCACCCATGCCGACAATGACCGGGTCGTGGTGGCGAGCCCGGAACTCGGAAGCCTCGTCAACCGCATGCGTCCGTGCGACGCCTGCGAGCCCTGGACGTTCGGTGCGCGCGCACTGATGCGCAACCTCGCGGCGCGCGGACTTCTGTGACAGAGCGTCGGGTCGAGAGTTGCTCGACTCGAAGACCCACGGTCCATGACATCCGGGTGCCGCGGTTGGGATGCCCTGCGTCTCAGCAGAGGACACGCTGATCTTCCATCCCCCGCACCGTCATCCCGGGCCACAGCGGAGCCTGGATCCAGAGCCGCCGATGCGCCAAGCCTTGCACCGGCCGCGGCTCCAGATTCCGGGTTCGCCTTCGGCGCCCTGGAATGACGGTGCGAGCACGGGCGGAGCAGCACACTGCCGCCGACGGTGTGAGCACGTCTTGTTCCGCGAAGGTGGAGATGCTGTCGTATACCGTGACAATGCCTGATCCCTCCGAGATGATGCCGATGACCTCTGCCGCCCTCCTCGACCGCCTGACCGCGATCGTCGGACCGACCGGCCTCGTCACCGGCGACGAGCTGCGCGGCCGGTCGGCGAACTGGACCCGCCCGACCGAGCCCTGCGCCGCCCTGGCACTGGTCCGCCCGCGCAGCACCGCAGAAACGAGCGCCGTGATGACGGCCTGCCACGCGGCCGGCGTCGCGGTGGTGCCGCGGGGCGGCGCCACCGGCCTCGTCGACGGCACGCTCTGCGCGCCGGACGAGATCACCCTGTCCACGGAGCGCATGACCGGCATCGAGCCGGTGGATCCGCTCGGCATGACGGTGGTGGTCGGCACGGGCGCCACCCTCGAGAGCGTGCAGGACGCGGCCGCCGCAAGCGGCCTGTTCTTCCCCCTCGACCTCGGCGCCCGCGGCTCCGCGACGATCGGCGGCGCGATCTCCACCAACGCCGGCGGCCTTCGGGTGCTCCGCTACGGCATGATGCGCGAGATGGTGCTGGGCCTGGAGGCGGTACTCGCCGACGGCACGGTGGTGTCGTCCATGCGCCCGCTGATCAAGAACAACACCGGCCTCGACCTGAAGCAGCTCTTCGTCGGCACCGAAGGCACGCTGGGCATCGTCACGCGGGCGGTTCTGCGCCTACGCCCGGAGCCCGCGGGTTACGCCACCGCGCTGATCGCCTGCCCGGGGGTGGATGACGGCGCGCGGGTGCTGCGGGCGGCGCAGAGCGCCTTCCAGGGGCGCGTCTCTTCCTTCGAAGGGCTGTGGCCCGATTTCTACCGGCTCATGACGGCGCCGGGGCGCGCCACCCGGCCGCTCGGCCCCGATTACCCGTTCTACGCCATCATCGAGGTCGAGTGCGTGACCGAGGAGTCGGACCGCTTCCTCGGCCTGCTGGAGGGCCTGATGGGCGACGGCACGATCCTCGACGCCGCCGTGGCCTCCTCGGAGGAGCAGCGTCGGGGCATGTGGCGGATCCGCGACCGGGTCGAGCACCTCAACGCCGACGGGATCGAGCGGGCCTTCGACGTCAGCGTGCCGCTGTCGCGCATGGACGGCTATGTCCGCGGGGCCCTGGACCGGCTCGCCGCGATCCCCGGCTGCCGCGCCGTCGTGTACGGACATATCGGCGATAACAACCTGCACTGGAACACCACCCGCCTCGACGCGGCCGGCAATGCCGCGATCGATGCGGCGATCTACGAGCCCCTGGCGGCGCTGAACGGCTCGGTCTCGGCCGAGCACGGGATCGGCCTGGAGAAGCGTGCCAAGCTGAAGCTGTCGCGCTCGCCGGAGGAGATCGCCGCGATGCGGCTGGTCAAGCGGGCGCTCGATCCGGAGAACCGGCTGAACCCCGGCAAGATCTTCTGACGGTCTCGCCGTGGCGATCCGGCTGGCGGTGCGCCTGACGCCGCGCGGCGGCCGCGACGCCGTGGAGGGCTGGGCGCGGGACGAGAAGGGCCAGCCCTTCCTGAAGGCCCGCGTCTCCGCGGCGCCGATGGATGGGGCGGCAAACGCGGCGCTCGTGGTGCTGATCGCCAAGGCGTTGAAGGTAAGCCGAGGGTCGGTCCGGATCGTGTCGGGGGACCAGAGCCGGCTGAAGATCTTGGAGATCGACGGGCTCGGTCTGGCAGATCTGGAGCAGGTCTTCGGCCAGCCGTGAGGGGCATGCCGGACGGCCCATCCGTCCTTGCGAGCGTCGCGAAGCACTCCAGAAGCGCCACGCTCACGAATGTCCCGCTGCCCTGGGTTGCTTCGCTGCGCGCGCACAGAGGCGCGCTTTCCAGGGTCCGCCGCAACCGATCCGTCGGCCGGACCCGGCCGACGCGTGCGGGGCGGGTCAGTCCTCGGCGCACGATGTCGCGGAACGCCGGGCTTCGCTTAGAACGCGACCTTGTCGCCACCTTTCAACGCCAGCATCTCGCGCGCTTCGTCAGGCGAGGCGACTGACAGCCCCAGCCCCTCGATGATCGACCGAACGCGGCGCACCTGCGCGGCGTTGGTCTCGGCCAACTTGCCGGGCCCGTCCCACAGGCTGTCCTCCAGCCCGACCCGGACGTTGCCGCCCATCGCGGCCGCCATGGCGGCGATGTTCATCTGGTTTCGGCCCGCCCCCAGCACGGACCAGCGGTACTGGTCGCCGAACAGCCGGTCGGCGGTGCGCTTCATGTGCATCACGTCGTCGGGATGCGCGCCGATGCCGCCCTGCAGGCCGAAGACCGTCTGGATGAACAGCGGTGCCTGAACGAGGCCGCGGTCGAAAAAGTATTTCAGGTTGTAGAGATGGGCAGTGTCATAGCACTCGAACTCGAACCTCGTGCCGTTCGGCCCGCAGGTGGTCAGAATGTGCTCGATCTGCCCGAAAGTGTTGCGGAAGATGATGTCCTTGTTGCCGAGGTAGTCGCGCTCCCACTGGTGCTTCAGGTCCTTGAAGCGGTCGAGCATGCCGAACAGGCCGAAATTCATCGAGCCGAGGTTCAGCGAGGCCACCTCCGGCTGGAAGGTCGCGGCCGGGCGGACCCGCTCCTCGATCGACATGGTCGGGGCGCCGCCGGTGGTGAGGTTCACCACGCAGGACGAGCGCTGCTTGATCACCGGCAGGAATTTCGCGAACGCCTCCGGCGATTGGTCCGGCTGGCCGGTCTCGGGGTTGCGGGCGTGCAGGTGCACGATGGCCGCGCCCGCCTCCGCCGCGCCGATGGCGGCATCGGCGATCTCTTCCGGCGTCACGGGCAGATGCGGTGACATGCTCGGCGTGTGGATCGCGCCGGTGACCGCGCAGGTGATGATGACTTTCCGCTGGGAGGCCATGCTCAATCCTTGTGTGAAGCCTTGTGGGCCCGCAGCGCGGCGAGCCGCGCGTCGCGGCGGTTCATGCGGGCGGGCAGGTCGTCGGGCGCCGGCCATTGCGCCAGGATGGTCTCGACGGCCGGCGCCTCGTAGACCGCAGGGGATGGGGGATCGGCCGCGAGGCGCTTGTAAAAGGCGGTGTAGCGCGCGCAGTAATCGGCGATGCCCCCCGGCGCGTTCAGCGCGATGGTCTCGAACGGCCCCATGAAGCTCCAGCGCAGGCCGAGGCCGTCGGAGACGGTCCTGTCGAGATCCTGCGGGGTCACGTAGCCCTCGGACGCCAGGCGGAACGCCTCCGCCAGCAGCGCCCCCTGCAGCCGGTTGAGGATGAAGCCCTCGACCTCCTTCAGCACCGTGATCGGCACTTGGCCGATCTGCTCGTAGACCGCCCGCGCCCGGGCGAGAGCCTCCGGCGTGGTCCAGGGCGCACCGGAAATCTCCACCAGCGGGATCAGGTGCGGCGGATTCACCGGATGGCCGATCAGGCAGCGGCTGCGGCCCGGCAGATCTTCCGTGAACAGGGAGCAGCGGATCGCCGACGAGGACGAGGCGATCACGGCATTCCGCGGGGCATGGGCATCGAGCTGGGCGAAGAGCGCCCGCTTGATGTCGAGTCGCTCCGGTCCGTTCTCCTGGACGAAGGTGACGCCGTCGAGGCATGTGCCGAGGCTCCCCACGGCCACGATCCGGCCCGCGGCGCTCTCCGGATCAGGACAGAGACCATGCTCCGCCAGGGTCCGCAGCCCCGCGTCGCAGAGCGGGATCGCGGCCTCGGCGACACCCGCGGCGGCATCGAACAGCCGGACGGTCCAGCCCGCGCGGGCGAAGATCATCGCCCAGGCCCGGCCGATCAGACCGGCGCCAATGACCGCGACGCTCTCGGTCAAGATCGCCCTCCCACGGTTCCGCCGGCCGGTCCGCCTCGCATCGGCGGCCGGTCTCGCCAGCTGTGATCACAGATCACTAGCGTCTGGGACCCGGTTGCGTCTAGTCTGGCGCATGACCGTCGTGCCGGCCCTCGCCGACCTTCCGCAACTGGAGAGGCACACTCTGTCGGGGACCGCCTACGCGGCGCTCGCGGATCTTCTTGCCTCCGGGCGGCTGGCGCCGGGCGACCGGCTGTCGCTGCGGCGGAGCGCGGCGGCGTTCGGCGTGTCCGTTATGCCGGTCCGCGAGGCCGTGAGCCGGCTCGTGGCCGAGGGCGTGCTGGAAGTCGCCCCGGCGCGGATCATCCGCGTGCCGATCATGTCCGCCGCGGCCTTCCGGGCGCTCGCCGAGACGCGCATCGCAGTCGAGGGAATCGCCGCTGCCCGCGCAGCGGAACGCAGGACCGCCGAAGATCTGGGGGCGATCCGGAGGGCCGAAGCGGCTTTCCGGACGGAGGCCGGGACCGTCCAGCCCGACCTGGCCCGCGCAGTTCAGCTCAACCGCGATCTGCACTTCGCGATCTACGGCGCCTGCGGGCTCGCGCCCCTCCTGGAGATCATCGCCCGGCTGTGGCTGAAGGCGGGCCCGGTGATCAACCTGGACCTGCGCGCCTGCCCGGAGCGGCTACGCCAGGGCTTCGCCCTGCGTCGGCACGCCGAGGCCCTGGCGGCCATCGAGGCCCGCGACAGTCCGGCGGCCGCGGCCGCCATCGCAGCCGACATCCGCGAGGCTGCGGACTTCATCGTGTCCCGCGGCGACCTGCACGACACAATTGGGGAGGAGTGAGCATGGATCTCGGGATTGCCGGCCTGCGGGTGCTGGTGACGGCGGGGGCCGCGGGCATCGGGCGCAGCATCGTCGACGCGTTCCTTGAGGAAGGCGCGCAGGTCTTCGCCTGCGACATCGACGCGGAGGCGCTGGCCGGGCTGCCGCCCGCCGTGGGGCGCAGCCGCACCGACGTGGCCGATCGTGACGCGGTGACGGCGATGATGACTCAGGCGGTCGACGCCCTCGGCGGCCTCGACGTGCTGGTCAACAACGCCGGCATCGCCGGGCCGACCGGCCGGGTCGAGGAGATCGCCCCCGAAGAGTGGGATCGATGCCTGACCGTCTGCCTGACGAGCCAGTTCAACTGCGCGCGGCTGGCCGTGCCGCACCTGCGCCAGAGCGCAAACGCCTCGATCGTCAACCTGTCGTCGGCCGCCGGCAAGTTCGGCTTCGCCCTGCGCAGCCCCTACGCGGCGGCCAAGTGGGGGGTGATCGGCTTCACCAAATCCCTGGCGATCGAGCTCGGCGGGGCCGGCATCCGGGTGAACGCCATCCTGCCAGGGCTCGTCGCCGGCGACCGCCAGCGGCGGGTGCTCGAATCCAAGGCGCAGCAGCAGGGCACCAGCTTCGCCGAGATGGAGGCGCGCGCCTTCTCGTTCGTGTCGGTCAAGGAATACGTAACCGCCCGGCAGCTCGCCGACCAGATCCTGCTGCTCTGCTCGCCCCGTGGCCGGACCATCTCGGGGCAGGCCATCTCCATCGACGGTGACACCCGGATGCTGTCCTGAACGCAACCGCGCGTGGATCATGCTGCGGAGTAGATCGCGGCAGGGTAGGTATCAGGCAGAGCAAGAAGGTGCTGCGCCCAGCGTGACCGGCTGGCGCGCGGGCCTCGAGGGCCAGAGCAACGGCCCGAGGATGTGAGGAAGCGACCATGAGCGACAAACGCCGCGTCTCGCCTGCCGACCTGCGCTCGAAGGCGTGGTTCGACAACCCGCACAATCCGGGCATGACCGCGCTCTACCTGGAGCGCTACCTCAACTACGGGCTGACGCCGGAGGAGCTGCGCTCGGGTAAGCCGCTGATCGGCATCGCGCAGACCGGCTCCGACCTCTCGCCCTGCAACCGCCATCACATCGAGCTGGCCAAGCGGGTCCGGGAGGGGATCACGGCGGCCGGCGGGGTCGCCTTCGAGTTCCCGTGCCATCCGATCCAGGAGACCGGCAAGCGCCCGACGGCATCCCTCGACCGCAACCTCGCCTACCTGTCGCTGGTGGAGGTGCTGTACGGCTACCCGCTGGACGGCGTCGTGCTCCTGACCGGTTGCGACAAGACCATGCCGGCCTGCCTGATGGCGGCCGCGACCGTGAACATCCCGGCGATCTCGCTCAATGTCGGTCCGATGCTCAACGGCTACTTCCACAAGGAGCTGACCGGCTCGGGCACGATCGTCTGGAAGGCCCGCGAGCGCCACGCCGCCGGCGACATCGACTTCCAGCAGTTCATGGACATCGTCGGCTCGTCGGCCCCCTCCACCGGCCATTGCAACACGATGGGCACGGCCTCCACCATGAACGCGCTGGCCGAGGCGCTGGGCCTCGCGCTGCCGGGCTCGGCCGCGATCCCCGCGCCTTACCGCGAGCGGGGGCAGGCGGCCTACGCCACCGGCCAGCGGATCGTCGAGATGGTCTGGGAGGATCTGAAGCCGTCCGACATCCTCACCCGCGAAGCCTTCGAAAACGCCATCGTGGCCAACGCCGCCATCGGCGGTTCGACCAATGCGCCGATCCACATCAACGCCATCGCCAAGCATATCGGTGTGCCGCTCAACTGCGACGACTGGGAGCAGGTCGGGTTCGAGATTCCGCTGCTCGTCGACATGCAGCCCGCCGGCCGCTGGCTCGGGGAGGAGTATTTCCGCGCGGGCGGCCTCCCAGCCGTGTTCGCCGAGCTGATCGAGGCCGGAAAGGTCCATACCGGCGCGCTAACCTGCAACGGCCGCACGGTGGGCGAGAACTACAGCGGCCGGCACAGCTGGAACCGCGACGTGATCCGCGCCTACGCGGAGCCGCTTCTGGAGCGCGCAGGCTTCCTCAACCTCAAGGGCAGCCTGTTCGACTCGGCGATCATGAAGACTTGCGTGATCTCCGAGGAGTTCGCCGCCCGCTACCTGCGCAATCCCGCCGACCCGATGGCGTTCGAGGGCCGCGTGGTCGTGTTCGACGGGCCGGAAGACTACCACACCCGCATCGACGATCCGGCCCTCGACATCGACGAGACCACCATCCTGATCATGCGGGGCGCCGGGCCGATCGGCTATCCGGGCGCCGCCGAGGTGGTGAACATGCAGCCGCCCGGCGCGCTGATCCGGCGCGGCGTGACCTCGCTGCCCTGCGTCGGCGACGGCCGGCAATCCGGCACCTCCGGCACGCCCGCCATCCTCAACGCCTCGCCGGAGGCGGCGGCGGGCGGCGGCTTGGCGCTGCTGCAGACCGGCGACCGGATCCGCATCGACCTGAATCGGCGCAGCGCCGACATCCTGCTGCCGCCCGAGGAGCTGGAGCGGCGGCGGGCGGATCTGGCCGGACGGGGCGGCTTCCCCTACCCGGCCACACAGACGCCCTGGCAGGAGATCTACCGCGATCAGGTGGATCAGCTTGATCAGGGAATGGTGCTCAAGGGCGCGGTCAAGTTCCAGAAGGTCGCGCAAACCTCGGGCGTGCCGCGGGACAACCACTGAGCGCGCTCGGTCCCGCGCCTCAAGCGCACAGATCGCCGAGGGCGATTTCCGTTTCAATGAATTTTGAATACAATCCCCATCCGGTGGTCTCGGATCACCGGGGGAGGATGCGGACGTGAACGGAACGAGGGCGCAGATCGCACCGGCGCCGCGCGCAGCGGCGCGTCTGGACGCCGGCTTGGCACGCCGGCTGGCGGAGCAGCTACAGGGGGAAGCGCGCTTCGACGCTTTCACGCGTGGACGCTACAGCACTGATGCGTCGATCTACCAGATCATGCCGGCCGGCGTGGTTCTGCCGCGCTCGGCCGCCGACATCGCCGCGACCCTCCGGATCGCCGCCGAGCACGGCGCGCCGGTGATCCTGCGCGGCGGCGGCACCTCGCAGAACGGCCAGCCGATCGGCTCCGGCCTCGTGGTCGACTGCTCGCGCCACTTCAACGGTGTGCTCGCCTACGATTCGGAGGCCGGTACGATCACGGTCGAGCCCGGCATGGTGCTGGAGCGGCTGAACGCCCGGGTGAAGGCGGACGGCTGGTTCTTCCCCGTCGAGCCCTCGACGGCGACGCGCTGCACCATCGGCGGCATGGCGGGCAACAATTCCTGCGGCGCCCGCTCCCTGCGCTACGGCAAGATGAGCGACAACGTCGTGGCGATGGAGGCGCTCCTGCCCGACGGCGAGGCCTTCGCGTTCGGCTTCGTCGGCAGGGACGCGTCAGGCGTCACGGGCTCCAGCCGCGCCGAGGCCCTGGCGGAGCGCATGCGCGCCCTCGCCCACACCCATCGCGACGAGATCGCGGCGCGCTATCCGAAGGTGCAGCGGCGGGTGGGCGGCTACAATCTCGACGCGCTGATCGAGGATCGGCCGAACCTCGCCCATCTGCTGGTCGGCTCCGAGGGGACGCTCGCCGCAACGACCTCGGTCACCCTGAAGCTGTCGCGGCTGCCGAAGCACCGGGTGATGGGCGTCTGCCATTTCCCGTCCTTCCGGGCCGCCATGGAGACGACGCAGCACATCGTCGCGCTGGACCCGGTGGCGGTCGAACTGGTGGACAACAACGTGCTGGTTCTCGGAGCCGATATCCCGCTGTTCCGCACGACCCTGGCGGACATCACCCGCGGCAAGCCGACCTGCCTGCTGCTGACGGAATTCGCCGGCGACGACCTCGAAGCCCTGAAGCGCGACCTGAAGCGCCTCGACGCCTGCATGGCCGACCACGGCTACCCGAATGCCGTCGTCGAGGTGGTGGAGCCACCCCGGCAGAAGTCGGTCTGGGAGGTGCGCGAGGCCTGCCTCAACATCATGATGTCGATGAAGGGCGACGCGAAACCCGTCTCGTTCATCGAGGATTGCGCGGTGCCGCTGGAGCACCTCGCCGACTACACCGACGCGGTCACCGAGGTCTTCACCAAGCACGGCACCCGCGGCACGTGGTACGCCCACGCGTCGGTCGGCTGCCTCCATGTCCGGCCGATCCTGAACATGAAGGTGGGCGACGACGTCCGCCGCATGCGCGCGATCGCGGAGGAGACCTCCGAGCTGGTCCGCCGCTACGAGGGCTCCTATTCCGGCGAGCACGGCGACGGGATCTCCCGCTCGGAATACATCGAACCTCTGTTCGGCCCGATCCTGACCCGCGCCTTCGAGACGGTGAAGGACGAGTTCGATCCCGAGAACCGGCTCAATCCCAACAAGATCGTCCGCCCGCTCCGGATGGACGACCGCGAGCTGTTCCGGTTCAAGCCGGACTACGCCGCGTCGCAGCCGCTGAAAACCGCCCTCGACTGGTCGGATTGGGGTGGCTTCGGCGCGGCCGTGGAGATGTGCAACAACAACGGCACCTGCCGGAAGCTCGCGGGCGGGGCGATGTGCCCGTCCTATCGCGCCACCCGCGAGGAGCAGCACCTCACCCGAGGCCGGGCCAACTCCCTGCGGCTCGCCATCTCGGGTCAGCTCGGTGCCGACGCCTTCACCAGCCCGGAGATGAAGCGGACCCTCGACCTCTGCGTGTCCTGCAAGGCCTGCCGCCGCGAGTGCCCGACGGGCGTCGACATGGCCAAGATGAAGATCGAGTTTCTGCACCATTATCACGCCCGGCACGGCCTGCCGCTGCGGGAGCGGCTGATCGCGCTGATGCCGCTCTATGCCGGCGCAGCCGCGAAGCTCGCGCCGCTCCTCAACCTGCGCGACCGGTATCCTGCCCTCGCCGCCCTGTCGGAGCGGATGGCCGGGCTCTCCGCGCGGCGCTCCCTGCCGCGCTGGCGGCGCCCTTGGCGGGAGCAGGGCGAGGCCGCCCATCCCGGCGATGTCGCGGGGGATTTCCGCGACGTCATCCTGTTCGGCGACACCTTCAACCGCGCCTTCGAGCGCGAGAACCTGGAGGCGGCCGAGCGCGTGTTGCGGGCCGCCGGCTACCGCCTGCACCGGGTTGATCCGCCCCGCGGTCGCCGGCCGCTCTGCTGCGGCCGGACATGGCTCGCCTCCGGGCAGACCGACCGGGCGCGCCGGGAGGCGCAGCGCACCCTCGACACGCTGCTGCCGTTCGTCCGTGCCGGGGCGCGGGTGGTCGGCCTGGAGCCGTCCTGCCTGCTCACCTTCCGCGACGAGTTCTCCGCCCTGCTCCCGGGTGAGGACGCCGCCCTGCTCGCCCGGCAATCGGTCCTGTTCGAGGAACTCTTGGCCACCGATCTCTCCGCAGGGCGCATCGAGCTTCCCCTGGCACACCAGGAAGGACGCGTCGCCCACCTGCACGGCCATTGCCACCAGAAATCCTTCGGCCTGATGGGATCGGTGGAGACCGTGCTGCGGGCGGTCCCGGGCCTCGACCTCCGCGTGATCGAATCGAGTTGCTGCGGGATGGCGGGCGCCTTCGGGTATCGGCCGGAATCGATCGACACCTCCTTCGCCATGGCGGAGCTGTCTCTGTTCCCGGCGCTTCGGGCCGCTGGCCCGGACGATCTCGTGGTGGCCGACGGGACAAGCTGCCGTCATCAGATTCATGACGGGCTCGGCCTCCGCGCAGAACATGTGGCTCGCGTTCTGGATCAAGCTCTCGTGCCTCGACACTGAATTGCCGGACACCTACACAAGGGACACAGGTCAATTCGACCTGCCGTGTGTCGGGGGACCATGAACAAGATCGAGCCCGGGATCGGTATCAGCCGCCGCTACCTGCACGACGAGGTGGCGGAGCGGATGCGTGACCTGATCCGGTCCGGCGAGATGGAACCGAAGGCCCGGATCAACGAGAGTGAGCTGACGGAGCGGTTCGGCATCTCGCGCACGCCGCTGCGCGAGGCGATCAAGATCCTCGCCACGGAGGGCCTGCTCGAACTGCTCCCGAACCGGGGCGCGCGCGTCGCCAGCATCTCGGACACCGAGCTTGAGGAGATGATGGAGGTGATTGCCGGTCTCGAGGCAACCGCCGGAGATCTCGCCTGCCGGACCATCAGCGACGCCGAGATCGACGCACTCCTCGTCGATCACGAGGCGATGGTGCGCGCCTGGAAGGCGGGCGACGAGGCCGGCTACTTCAGCCACAACCGCCGGATCCACGAAGGCATCATGGCGGCGAGCCGCAACACGATCCTGGCGAACATCTACGAGAGCCTGTCGGGCCGCATCCAACGCTCGCGCTACTCCGCCCACCAGACGCCGGAACAATGGGCCCGCGCGGTCGCCGAGCACGAGCGGATGATCGAACTGCTGCGCGCCCGCGACGGCGCGGCCCTGGCCGTGCTGATGCGCGAGCACATCCGCGGGAAGAAATCGGTGATCGCGGCGAATTACGGAGACGCGGAGAACGCCTGAGACGCGGCTCGCGCTTCCCGTCTGCCAGACTGCAGGATCTCCCAAGCCTGCCCGGATCGGACGGCGTGACGCTCAGGCCGCGCTCGGTGCGCGCAGGCCGGCCACGAGGTCGGTGAAGCGGTCGCCCTGCACGACCACGTGGCTGCGCAGCGCGTCGGCGGCCCGGGTCTCGTCCCCGGCGAGGATGGCGTCGACGATCGCCTCGTGCTCGGCCAGCGACTGGGGGAGGCGCTGCCGGACGCGCAGCTGCAGGCGGCGGTAGGGCGCCAGCCGGCGATGCAGCGAGAGGGCCTGTTCCGCCAGGAACGCGTTGTGGCTCGCCCGGTACACCACCCGGTGGAACACGTAGTTCTCGGCGTAGTAGGCCTCGGTGTCGGACGTCGCGAGGGCGCTCCGGCAGCCATCGAGGGCCGAACGCAGTGCCGCGGCGTCGTCGGTCCCGAAGCGTCGCGCCGCGAGCCGGCCGCAGGCCGCCTCGATCTCCGCCATGGTCTCGAACATGGCGAGCAGAAGATGAGGCTCGGGCGCGCTGACGATCGCACCCCGCCGGGGCTTGGTCTGCACGAGGCCGGTAACGGCCAGTTGCAGCAGCGCTTCCCGGATCGGCGTACGGGAAACCCCGAACCGCGCCGCGAGCTGGTTCTCGTCGAGGCGCGAACCGAGCGCAAGCTCGCCGGAGACGATCTCGTCTTCGATCCGTTGTCTCAAACGCTGGGCGTGGCTCATTCTGCGATGACCTTTCCCAGGGTCCGGGGCCGCGCACCTCCTCGCGCCGCCCCGCTGTCAGACGGCTGACACGCGGCGACATTATGCAGGCGCGTTGACAAAATATACAAGACGCTCTTTCATGCATACAACGAAGCGGCGCAATATTGCATCGCACAATATTCGGCCGCTTTGTTTGCGGCGCGGGAGAGTATCATGACGCCAACTCGTCGCGCGTTCGTCGGGACCGCCCTCGCGGCACCGATGGTCCTGAAATTCGGCCTCGGATCGGCGCGTGCGGCCACGACGCTGAAGCTGTCCCACCAGTTCCCCGGCGGGACGATCGACGAAGGCGATTTCCGGGACCGCATGTGCCGGAAGTTCGCCAAGGCCGTGAGCGAGCGCTCGAAGGGCGCGCTTGAGGTCCAGGTCTATCCCGGCTCCTCGCTGATGAAGACGAACGCGCAGTTCGGCGCCATGCGCAAGGGCGCGCTGGACATGTCGCTCTATCCGAGCCCCTATGCGGGCGGCGAGGTGCCGGAGCTCAACATCGGCCTGATGCCGGCCCTAGTGACCTCCTACGCCCAGGCCGTGGCGTGGAAGGGCGCCCCGGTGGGCCGCAAGCTCGCCGAGATCCTCGATTCCAAGGGCATCATCCTCGTCTCCTGGGTCTGGCAGGCCGGCGGCGTCGCCAGCCGCGAGCGTCCGCTCGTCGCTCCGGCCGACGCCAAGGGCATGAAGGTCCGCGGCGGCTCCCGCGAGATGGACATGATGATGAAGGAGGCGGGCGCCGCCACCCTCTCGATCCCGTCGAACGAATCCTACGCGGCGATGCAGACGGGCGCCTGCGACGCGGTCATCACCTCGTCCACCAGCCTGATCTCCTTCCGCCTGGAAGAGTTGGCCAAGGCGCTCACCTCCGGCCGGGAGCGGTCCTACTGGTTCATGCTCGAGCCGATCATGATGTCCAAGACCGTGTTCTCCGGCCTGCCGAAAGATCAGCAGGACCTGATCATGGCGGTCGGCACCGAGCTCGAAGCCTTCGGGCAGGCCGGCGCCAAGGAGGACGACACGCGCGTCGAGGAGATCTTCACCAAGGCGGGCGCCAAGGTCTCGCAACTCGACGAGAAGTCGCTCGGTCAGTGGCGCGACCTCGCGCGGAGCACCGCCTGGAAGGACTACGCCGGCAAGAACGCGAACTGCGCGGAGCTGCTCAAGCTCGCGGAGCAGGTCGCGTGAGCCACGGCTTCGACGCGGCGACCGCGGCTCCGGACGCCCGGGCCGCGGACGAGCCCCGGCTGCCGGGGCTGCTTGGCGTCCTGGACCGGACGATGCGGCTCCTGAACCGGGTGATCCTGGGGCTCGGCGGCCTGTGCCTCGTGGCGGCCTGCCTCGTCCTGACCCACAGCGTGGTCGTCCGCTACCTGCTGAAGGAGCCGACCGAGTGGCAGGACGAGATGGCGGTGTTCCTGATCATCGGCGCGACCTTCCTGTCCGCGGCCGGCGTCCAGGCCAAGCGCGGCCACGTGGCGATCGAGGCGTTGACGGGTTTGCTGCCCCCGGCCGCCAACCGGGTGCGGCTGCTGCTGGCCGATTGCGTCAGCCTCGCCTTCTGCTTGTTCTTCGCCTGGAAGAGCTGGTCACTCGACCATGAGGCCTGGGTCGACGGCCAAGTGTCGCAATCGACCTGGGGACCGCCGCTGTGGATCCCCTACACGCTCATGTCGGTCGGCATGAGCCTGCTCTGTCTGCAATTCGCCCTCCAGATCGCGGAGGCGCTGGCCTACGGTCCCCGCGCGGCCGGTTGGGCCAAGCCGAAGATCGGGCTCGGCGCCGATCTGAACCAGACCCTGGCTCCGGAAGGTCCGGATCCGATGGGCCAAACGGTCACCGCGAAGGGTAAACGATGAGCACGGCCGCGATCGGCTTCCTGTACGCGGGCGCCACGCTCGGCGCGATGCTGTCGGGCATCCCCATCGCGTTCGCGCTGGGCTTCGTGGCCTTGGCCTTCATGGTGGCGTTCATGCCGGGCGCATCCCTCGATACGGTGGCGCAGAACGTCTACGAGGAGATGGCCTCGATCACCCTGCTGTCGATCCCGCTCTTCATCCTGAAGGGCGCGGCGATCGGGCGGTCCCGGGCGGGCCAGGATCTCTACTCAGCCATGCATGCCTGGATGCACCGCATCCCCGGTGGCCTCGGCATCGCCAACGTCTTCGCCTGCGCGCTGTTCGCCGCCATGGCGGGATCGAGCCCTGCGACCTGCTCGGCCATCGGCTCGGCCGGCATCCCCGAGATGCGCAAGCGCGGCTACTCGCCGGGCTTCGCGGCCGGGATCATCGCGGCCGGCGGCACTTTGGGTATCCTGCTGCCGCCCTCGATCACCATGATCCTCTACGCGGTTGCGGCCGAGCAGTCGCTGGGCCGGCTGTTCCTCGCGGGGATCGGCCCGGGGCTGCTGCTGGTCGGGCTGTTCGCAACGTGGTCGATGATCCGCTTCCGCTCGGAATACGCGACCGCGAAGGCGGCCCTGGAGCGCGGCGGCCCGGCCTCGCCGATCCTGGCGGACGAGCAGTACAGCATGGCGCAGCGCTTCTCGACGCTGCCGAGGGTGCTGCCCTTCGTGGTCCTGCTGACCGGCGTGATGGTGGCGCTGTACGGCGGCTACGCCACGCCGTCCGAGACGGCGGGCCTCGGCGGCCTCATGGCGCTGGCGCTGATCGCCGCGATCTACGGCGTCTGGCGGTTCCGAGACGTCAGCCCGATCCTGACCGCCACGCTGCGGGAATCGACGATGCTGATGCTGATCATCGGCATGTCGCTGCTCTACGCCTACGTGATGAGCTACCTGCACATCTCGCAATCGGCCGCGCAGGCGATCGTGGCGATGCAGCTCTCGCCGTGGGTGCTGCTGGTCACGATCCTGTCGCTGGTGATCGTGCTGGGCTTCTTCCTGCCGCCGGTGTCGATCATCCTGATGACGGCGCCGATCATCCTGCCGCCGCTCAAGGCCGCGGGCTTCGATCTCGTGTGGTTCGGCGTGGTGATGACCATCACGATGGAGATGGGGCTGATCCACCCGCCGGTGGGCCTCAACATCTTCGTCATCAAGAACATCGCGCCGGACATCCCGCTGTCCGACATCATCTGGGGCACGCTGCCGTTCGTGCTGCTGATGGCGGTGGCGATTCTGATCCTCTGTCTCGTGCCGGGGATCGCCATGTGGCTGCCGGATCTGCTGCTGACGTCGACGCGGTAGGCATTTTGCGCGGTGGCCGTCTGAAGGCGGAGACCGCCGCGCACCCCCTCCCCCCCTTCGCGGGAGAGGGAGAGAGGCGGCGCGGGTTGCACTCCGCTTAGCAAGAGGGCGTGCAACTCTGCTGCCCCGCCATGCGCGAAGCGAAGCCAGACTTCGGTCGCGACTCGAACGGCCCCAGCTTAGGTGAACGCCCACACCGTTCGGCGTCCCAGGATCCGCCATGAGTCTCGCCTCAGTCCGGGCATTCTTCGCCGAGAAGGCGCCCGATATCGCGGTCCTTGAACTCGAAACCCGCACCGCAACCGTGGCGGAGGCCGCCGCAGCCCACGGCGTCGCCCCGGCGCAGATCGCCAAGACCCTCTCGCTAAGGGTCGGCGATCAGGTCGTCCTGGTGGTGACCCGCGGTGACGCGCGGCTCGACAACAAGAAAGCCAAGGCAGTCCTCGGCGGCAAGGTGCGGATGCTCGATCTGGCAGAGGTCGAGGCCATCACCGGCCACCCCGTCGGCGGCGTGTGCCCGTTCGGGCTCGTCGCGCCGCTGCCAGTCTATTGCGACGTCTCGCTCAAGGCGTTCGACGAGGTCGTGCCGGCCGCCGGCAGCACGCACAGCGCGGTCCGGATCGCGCCGGAGCGGATGGCCGCGCTCACCGCCGCCACCTGGGTCGATGTCTGCCAGGAAACCGGCTGAAGGCGGCGCCTAGCGGCCGGTCCAGTTCGGAGGCCGCTTGCCCAGGAAGGCCTCCATGCCCTCGCGGAAATCCTGGCTCATGTAGCACATGAGGATCAGGTCATCACCCGGATGCGGCGCGCCGTCGGCGGGCGCCTCCTCCTCGGCGAGGCGCCGCAGCCCTTCCTTGGTCGCCTGCATGGTGAGCGGTGCGTGTCCGGCCAGCAGCTGCGCCAGGGTATCGACCCGCTCGGTGAGCGCGTCGCGGTCATCGACGACCTCGCCCACGAGCCCGATGGCCAGCGCCTCCTCGGCGCCGACGAGGCGTGCCGTGAAGATGATGTCCTTGACCCGCGCCGCGCCGATGAGACCGGAGAGCCGTTTGAGGTTGCCCTGGCTCAGACAGTTGCCCAGCGTCCGCGCGATCGGGAAGCCGAAGCGCGCATCACGGGTGGCGATGCGCAGGTCGCAGGCCGCCGCGATCGCCGCGCCGCCGCCCGTGCAGGCGCCGGCGATCGCCGCGATGGTCGGCACGCGCAGCCGCTCCAGCGTGCCCAGCACACGATCCATGAACCGCTCGTAGCCCAGCGCGTCCTCGGCGGTGCTGAAGCTGCGGAACTGGCCGATGTCGGTGCCGGCCGCGAAGGCCTTGTCGCCGGCCCCGGTGATGATCAGCGCCTTGACATTCGGGTCGTCGGTGATCGCGTCGCAGCAGGTGATGAGGCCCTGGTACATCGCGAAGGTCATCGCGTTGCGGGCCTGCGGCCGGTTGAGGACGATGCGGGCGATGCCGCCCTCGTCCGTGGTGAACAGCAGCTCGTCGGTCGCGGGCGCGGCTTTCATGGCACGGTCTCCGTTCGGCGGGGTCAGGCCGCGGTCTCGCGGACCACTCCCCGCGCGATCAGGCCGTCGATCTCGGCGGCCGAATAGCCAGCCTCCGCCAGGATCGCCCGGGAATGCTCGCCGAGCAACGGGGCCGGCCCGTGCACGCGCCCGGGCGTGTCGGAGAACTTCACCGGCAGGCCGAGGGTCTTCATCGGCCCGACGCGCGGGTGATTGACCTCCACAACCATCTCCCGGGCCAGCGTCTGCGGGTCCCGATGCATGGCGTTCACGTCCAGCACCGGGCCGGCCGGGACGCCCCCCGCCTCCAGGCGCGCGAGCCATTCCGCCGAGCCGTGCTCCCGGAACACCGGCGCCAGGGTCGCGGCGAGCTCGTGCCGGTTCGCCATCCGGTCCCGATTATGGGCGAAGCGCTCATCCTCGGCGAGCGCGTCCGCCCCGATCGCCTTCAGAAGCCGCAGCCAGTTGGTCTGGTTGGCGGCCCCGATGGTGATCCAGCCATCGGCGGTCTCGAATGCCTCGTAGGGTGCGTTCAGCGGATGGGCCGAGCCCATCGGGCCGGGGGCGGTGCCGGTCGCCATGGCGATGGCCGACTGCCAGTAGGTGTGGGTGATCCCCGCCTCGAAAAGGGACGTGTCGACCGCCTGCCCCTTTCCGGTCCGGAGGCGGTTGGAATAGGCCGCCAGCACGCCCATGGCGGCCAGGATGCCGGCGGTGATGTCGGTCACCGGCGGCCCACATTTCATCGGCGGACGGCCGGCCCCCTCGCCCGTCACCGACATGAGCCCGCTCATGCCCTGCGCCACGAGGTCGAACCCGGCGCGGTCGGCGTAGGGCCCGGTGCGGCCGAAGCCCGAGAGCGAGCAGTAGACCAGTTCCGGGAATTCCTGCCGCAGGGTCTCGTAGCCGATCCCCAGGCGCTCCATCGTGCCGCCGCGGTAGTTCTCGATCAGCGCGTCGGCGCCCTTGAGCAGGCGGCGCAGGACGCCCACCCCGTCCGGATCCTTCAGGTCGAGGCTGATGCCGCGCTTGCCGCGGTTCATCATCATGTAGGCGGCGCTCTCGCCCTCCAGAGCCGGCGGCACCGTGCGGCGGGTGTCGTCGCCGTCCATCTTCTCGACCTTGATCACCTCCGCGCCCATGTCGGCGAGCATCAGCCCGCAGACTGGGCCGGCCATGATGTGCGCGAGTTCGATCACCCGCATCCCGGCGAGGGGACCGGACCGTCCACTGGATGCTGCCATCCTCCGCTACTCTCCTGCCGTCACGGTCGCGGCCGGGGCGACGGGTCCCGTCGCGGGCTCCACGAACTCCCGCTCGGGATGCATCGTGAAGGCGAGGCCGGCGCCGAGCAAGCAGAGGCCGATCGAGCCGACGAACGGCAGGGTCCAGCTTCCCGTCATGTCCACGATGACGCCGAAGACGATCGGCGAGACGATCGCCGCGATGGCCGAGCCGGTGTTCATCAGGCCGCTCGCCGTCCCGGCATATTTCGGCGCGATGTCCATCGGCACCGACCAGATCGGCCCGATCACGAGCTCGGCGAAGAAGAAGCCGGACGACAGGAGGAGCGCCACCAGCGTCAGATCGCGCGTCATGAACACGCCGGCGAGGCTCGCGGCCGCGCCGAGGAACCCAACCACGATGACCGAGAGACGCGCGAGCTTCACCTTGCCGGTCCGATGCAGGATGGAGTCGCTCAGCATCCCGCCCACCGTGTCGCCGACCACGCCGGCGAAGAACACGCCGGAGGCGAACAGCGCCGAGTTCTTCAGGTCGAGGCCGTAATTCTCCTTGAAGAAGCTCGGAAGCCAGCCGAGAAACAGCCACAGCGTCCAGCCGTAGCAGAAATACGTGACGGTTACAGGAAGCATCCGCCGGGTCAGGGCGCCCCACGGAACGCTCTGCTTCGCGCCGACCTTGCGGGGTGGGGGCAGCGTCTCCAGCTCCGCGCGGGTGATCGCCGGGTGCTCGGACGGATCGTCGCGGAAGTAGAGCCACCAGATCGCGACCCAGATGAAGCTCACGGCGCCGAGGATCACGAAGCTGGTCCGCCACCCGAAATGGTAGATCAGGAACGCGACGATCGGCGGGGCCACGGCGTTGCCGAGGCGGGCGAAGGCGTGGGTGATGCCCTGCGCGAAGCCGCGCCGGCCGGGCGCGGTCCAATTCTGCATGGCACGCGTCGCGGTCGGGAAGGTCGCGCCCTCGCCGAAGCCGAGGAGCACCCGCGCCAGGAACAAGCTCACCAGCCCACCGACCATGCCGGTGAGGATCGTGGCCGCGGCCCAGATCACGCCGCAGGCGAGCAGCGTGCGCCGTGCGCCGAACTTGTCGCCCACCGAGCCGCCGATCACCTGGAAGATCGCGTAGGGATAGGCGAAAGCCGACAGGATCAAGCCGAAATCGGTCTTGGACATGCCAAAGTCGCGCATGATCTCTGCGCCGGCCGTGGCGATGTTCACCCGGTCCAGATAGGTGATGAAATACATCACGCAGAGCAGGCCGAGCACGCCATTCGTGGCGCTGATGCGCTTCGACATCGACCGTTCCTCCACCTGTGGACGCCGCCGCGCGCGGTCGTCGGGCGCCTCGACCGCAGGGTCGGGCGCTCTCTCGTAATGCATTATTCAAACGGTTCCGGAGCCGGAAGGCAACCGCTGAACTGCATCCTTCAGGTGAAACGTGCGGATTGCCAGCAAGCGAGAGCGGGGACCGCCGGGGTCCCCGCGTCGAATGCCGCGCTGCTGCGGCCTGGAGGATGTGGTCAGGCGGTGGCGGGCCGGAGCTGACCCTGTTCCGCCTCCGCGGCGGTCCCGAGAGCTTTGCCGCGCGGCCCGACCCAGCTCCCGACCCATTTGCGCTGCCATAGGGCGAGGCAACCGAGCACCAGGGCGGTGAAGGCGGCGTAGCCGATGAAGCCCATCGAGAACGAGCCGGTATACTGCTTGGACAGGCCCATCACGTTCGGCAGGATCGCGCCGCCGAGGGCGCCGACTTCGCCGATCATCGAGCCGGCCACCGCGGTGTTGGTGGGCCAGCGCAGGGGCACGAGCTGGAACAGCGCGCCGTTGCCGGCGCCGAGCGCCGCGAAGCACAGCATGAACAGGATCGTGGTGAGGGCGAGCGACGGGGTCGCGGTCAGCGACAGGAACGTGGCGATCGCCGCGAGCAGCACCACCGACAGGACGGCGATCCCACCCATCCGGTCGGCAAAGTAGCCGCCGACGATCCGGATGCCCGAACCCATGAAGGCCGCCAGCATGGTCAGCCGCCCGGCCTCGACCTTCGTGACGGCGAACTGCTCGTAGAAGAAGGTGGGCAGGAAGTTCGACAGGCCGACGAAGCCGCCGAAGGTGATCACGTAGATCAGCGAGAAGGCCCAGCCGTCCTTCGTGAACAGGCAGGAGACGTGCTCCTTGAAGGACTGGTGCTCGCAATCCGGCGGTTCCTTGGCCAGCACGATCATGACGGCGAGCGGCAGCAGCATGACCACGCCGGCGAAGGCGTAGGTGGTCTGCCAGCCGTAGGCCTGCGCCAGCGGCGGCGCGAACAAAACCGCCAGCACGGTTCCGGAATTGCCGGCACCCGCGATCCCCATGGCCAGGCCCTTGTGCTCCGGCGGGAACCAGCCCGAGCCCAGCGACAGCGCCACGCCGAACGAGGCGCCCGCGATGCCGAGCAGGACTCCCATGGCGAGCACGTGGTTGTACGAGGAGACGAACAGGTATCCGTAGGCCATCGCCAGCATGATCACGGTCATCTCGGTGATCGCGGCGTTCTTGCGGCCGATATATTGGGCCAGAACCCCGAGCGGGAAGCGCATGAGCGCGCCCGCGAGGATCGGTAGGGAGATCATGAAACCGGTCTGGGCCGGGGTCAGCTTGTAAGTCTCGGTGATGAACGGGCCCATGGCGCCGTTCAGGACCCAGATCGCGAAGCAGAAATCGAAATACAGGAAGGCGGCGAACAGCGTCGGGGGGTGACCCGACTTCATCACGGTCTTGAAGCTGGCCATAGAGGTGCTCGTCTTGAAAGGGCGAACCGTCACGCGGTCGCTCATGCCGGGGATCCGGACTCACACCGTCCGCTGTTTGGAGCGCCGTTGCTCCGCCGCCGCAGCAGGCGCGGCCAGTGCGGCAATGCAGCGAGCGTGCCAAGCTTCGGACCTCGCGCGATTGAGCGATGGCGGTATGGCCTCTTGCCGAAGCCGGCCCGGATCACGTCCTTCGGGTGCCTCGGTTCAAGGCAGGTCGTGCCGAGCAAACGGGCGTCGGCTCGCCGGCCGGGGCGGCGCACCGTTGAGGCACAGCCGCAACACCCGTTGGGAGAAAGTGGTCGCCAGACCCTCAAGGCGGCCCGACAACGCTTGCGGCAACTTGGCGGCGATGCGCGATATTTGCTAAGCCGCGGATTGAGCTGCCCAACGACTTCGTGCCGGCCGGCTCGATCGCGCACCGTCGCACAGCCCGGTGACGCCATCCAGGGAAATTCGTACCATGTCCGCCCCAATCCGCGGCCTTCTGCTGGCCGGCTTCACACTTCTCGCGCTGGCTTCGACTGCTGAGGCCCAGGGCCGCGGCCCGGTCGCGGAGTCCGGGATCGACGGCTTCGGCGACGACGGGCAGCTCTACCAGGACCAGAACGGCGCGTATTACGTGCGGCGGGGCGACCGCTACCTGCCTTATACGGGTCGCACCGACTTCGTCCGCCCCGGCCCGCGGGCGCCGGCCGCTCCTCCGCCGGCCGCGGCCGACTTCGACGCGCCGCCGGCCGTGCCGGCCCGCCCGGGCACCGCACCGGCCGCCGAAGGCCTGTCGCCGATCGAGGCCGCGAAGGCCAAGGCCGTGCTCCGGGCGCCCGACAACGAGCCGATCGACTACGCGAAGGCCTACGGACCGGTCGCCGACGACGTCTTCCCGATCCAGGCCTTCAATTACAAGAAGATGAACCCCGCGTTCCTGCGGCAGGAGATCGCCTATCACGGGCCCTACGAGCCCGGGACGATCATCGTCGATCCCCGGGCGCACCAGCTGACGCTGGTGGAACAGAACGGCCGGGCACGGCGCTATGGAGTGGGCGTGGGCAAGCAGGGCTTCTCGTGGTCCGGCACCGCCACGGTCAACTCCAAGCAGGCATGGCCGGATTGGTATCCGCCCAAGGAGATGATCGCCCGCAGCCCGAAGCTCGCGAGCGAGGTCGACAAGCTGCAGAGCGGGCTCGGCGTGGCGGGCGGCCTGCGCAATCCGCTCGGCGCCCGGGCCATGTACCTCTGGCAGGGCAACAAGGACACGCTGTTCCGCATCCACGGCACGCTGGAGCCGTTCTCCATCGGGAAGAGCGTGTCCTCGGGCTGCATCCGGATGATCAATCAGGACGCGATCGACCTGTTCAGCCGCGTCAACGTCGGCACCAAGGTGGTCGTCCTGAACTGAGCCCAGGCGAACCGGGGCGGGCTGCGTCTAACTCAGCCCGCGCCGGTGCTCGCCGAGGATACGGCGGACGGTGCCCGCCTCGGAGCGATAGACCAGCGTCTCCGTCTGGATCCGGTCTGTCTTGAACCGCACGCCGCGCAGGAGCGCGCCGTCCGTTACGCCGGTCGCGGCAACGATGACGTCGCCGCTGGCAAGGTCGGTGAGGTCGTATTTCCGGTCGAGATCCGCGATCCCCATCTCGCTGGCCCGACGGCGCCGGTCCGGCGTGTCGAGGATCAGCCGGCCCTGCATCTGGCCGCCGATGCACCGCATGGCGGCGGCCGCGAGGACGCCCTCGGGCGCCGCGCCGGTCCCGAGATACAGGTCGATCCCGGTCTCCTCGGGACTGGCAGTGAAGATGATGCCAGCGATATCGCCGTCCGAGATCAGGCGCACGGCGGCGCCGGCGGCCCGGACCTCCG
The DNA here is from genome assembly GCF_000364445.2 of Methylobacterium mesophilicum SR1.6/6. Lineage (NCBI taxonomy): Bacteria > Pseudomonadati > Pseudomonadota > Alphaproteobacteria > Hyphomicrobiales > Methylobacteriaceae > Methylobacterium > Methylobacterium mesophilicum. The sequence goes on from NZ_CP043538.1 coordinate 41,407, forward strand.
CGACCAGCGCCGCGTGCCGGGGCCGGTCGAGGATCAGCGCGGTGATCTGCTGCGGATCGACGCCCTTGGCGCGGGCCAGCGCCGCGATGTTCTCCGTGGGGCTGGCGTCGAGGTCGACGATACCCGGCCGATAGCCCGGGCCGACGGCGATCTTCTGCATGTACACGTCCGGCGCGGCGAGCAGCGAGCCGCGCTCGGCCATCGCCATCACCGCGATGGCCCCGGGCATGTCCTTCGCGCAGAGCGTCGTGCCTTCCAGCGGATCGACCGCGATGTCGACCTCGGGCCCATCGCCGCGTCCGAGCTTCTCCCCGATGAACAGCATCGGCGCCTGGTCGCGCTCGCCCTCTCCGATCACCACGGTTCCCTGGATGGGGAGAGTGTTGAGTTCGTCGCGCATCGCGTCGACCGCGGCTTGGTCGGCGGCCTTCTCGTCGCCCTTGCCGCGCAGTCGGGCGGCCGCGATCGCGGCGCGCTCCGTCACGCGCGCGAGTTCGAGGGCGAGCGTGCGTGGAACGCCGCGTTGCGCGGACCTGGGGGCGTCAGCCATCGTTTCCTGCCTTTGTCCGGGCCCGATCTTGAAGTCGGGTCCCGTTTTGAACGCCGTCGAGCGGCGGACGTTCAGCCTAAGCCCCGCTTACCGGGGCCCAATATCATGCATTAAGTCCGGGACGGCGCCCACAGGTGGGCGAATCCCCGATCGTTACTCCCGCTCGATCCGGATGACCTGCGGGGGCTCGGCGAGCAGGCCGTCAGCACCGATGGCGTCCAGGGCCGCACGGATGCTGCCCTCCGTCGCCGCATAGGTGATCAGCACAAGGGGCACCGGTCGGCCGGAGCGGCCGCGGGGATCGGTCTCAGCCCCCTCCGTGCGGCGCTGCAGGATGCTCTCCAGCGAGATCTCGCGCTCGGCCATGCGCTGGGCGACGCCCGCCGCGACCCCGGGACGGTCATGAACCGTGAGGCGGATGTAGTAGCCGCCCTCATGACGCTGCATCTCGACGCGCTCGCTGGCGCGCATCGCGGCGGCCGGTATGCCGAAGGTCGCCCGCACGATGCCGCGTGCGACGTCGGCAATGTCGGCCACCACAGCCGAGGCCGTCGCCTCACCGCCGGCACCGGGCCCGATCAGGGTCAGCTCGCCGACGGCGTCGGCGTCGATGGTCACGGCGTTGGTCACGCCCATCACCTGGGCGATGGCCGAGGATTTCGGCACCATGGTCGGGTGGACCCGCTGCTCGATCCCGGCCTCGGCGGCCTGCGCGACGCCCAGCAGCTTGATCCGGTAGCCGAGTTCGTCCGCCATGCGCAGGTCGAGGGGCTGCACCCGGGAGATGCCCTCCACCGAGACCCCCTCGGCGTCGACCGCGGTGCCGAAGGCGAGGCTCGTGAGAAGCGCAAGCTTGTGGGCCGTATCGAATCCCTCGACGTCGAAGGTCGGATCCGCCTCGGCGTAGCCCAGCGCCTGCGCGTCCTTGAGGCAGGCCTCGAACGTCAGGCCTTCGCGCTCCATGCGGCTGAGGATGTAGTTGCAGGTGCCGTTGAGGATCCCGTAGACGCGCGAAATCGTGTTGCCGGGAAGCCCTTCGCGTAGGGTCTTGATCACCGGGATCCCGCCGGCCACCGCCGCCTCGAAGGCGAGTGCGACGCCCGTCTCCTCGGCACGGGCCGCCAGCGCCGCACCGTGGCGCGCGAGGAGCGCCTTGTTGGCCGTGACAACCGGCTTGCCGGCATCGAGGGCCGCCTCGACCACGGCCTTCGCGGCGCCCTCGGCCCCGCCGATCAGCTCGACGACACAGTCGACGTCGCCCGAGCGCGCCAGGGCCACCGGATCGTCGAACCACGCGACGCCCGAGAGGTCGAGGCCCCGGTCGCGGCTGCGGTCGCGCGAGGAGACCGCGGCGACGCGGATGTCGAGGCCGGCCGCAGCGAGGGCCGCGCGGCGGCGCTCGACCATCCGGACCACCGACGCACCGACGGTGCCGAGCCCGGCGATCCCGAGGCGAAAGCTCACTGTCATGACCCCTTCCATGCCCGGGCGACCGCGATGGGACGGGCGCCCGATGCGGCGCACTTCTGCAAGAAATCCGGGCCGCCCGCAAGGAAACCGCCCGCCGCCGATGACCCGCTCATCCGGCAATCTCCCGATGCCGGATCGCCGTCGCCACGAGGGCGTAGAGTACGACGGCGTTCAGGACGTGCCAGAGGGGATGCGTGCCCGTAGCGACCACGACGCAGGCGGCCTGATCGGCGGTGCGGGCAGCGAGCGAGATCAGGAAGAGCACACCAATGCCGGCAAGCCGACGGCCGGTGCGCAACAGGCGCTCCTCCGGCCGGCCTGTCGCGGCCCAGGCCGTGCCGAACAGGGCCAGCAGCGCCGGGAGGTAGTCGATCGAGCCGTTGGTCAAACGGGAGACGTCGGTTCCGGTCAGCCCGTCGAGTGTCGGTGCCAGCGCGAAGCCGAACAGGGCAAATCCGGCGATTGCGACGGCGACCCGTAGCGGGGCCAACCTCAGGAAGCGGCGCAGGGCGAGCGCCAAGTAGGCGTAGATGAACAGCGCGATCGGGATCACGTCGGCGAGCATCGACCAGTAAACCGCCAGCGTATGGAACAGGAACGAGCCGACACCGACCACCGCGATCAGCCCGGCGAGGCCGAGGCAGATCCGGTCCGGCGGTTCGGCCTTGAACGCGCGCCACGCCGCCGCCGCGGCGGCCAGCAGGAAGGCCCCGTTGGACAACGCGTTCGCGGGCTCGGCCCAGAATCCGGCGCTGCCCCGTTCGCAATAGGCCCCGATCGGCTCGTACCAATCCATCCGGTCTCCCTAGATCCGTGACCTTGCGCCGGGATGGCGCCGGGATGGCCTTGTCAGCGCGGCGCGAAGCGCGGATGACGACCCTGCGGCGAGCGGAAGCGAGGCGATGCGGATCACCACCTGGAACGTCAATTCGATCAAGCAGCGGCTTCCGCATCTGCTCCCCTTCCTGGACGAGGCGCGGCCCGACATCGTCTGCCTGCAGGAACTGAAATGCCAGGATGAGGCCTTCCCGCGCGCCGAGGTCGAGGCGGCGGGCTACGCGGTGGAGACGCTGGGACAGAAGGCCTATAACGGCGTGGCGCTGCTGGTGCGCAAGCCGTTGGCCGTGGCCGAGGTCCGGCGCGGTCTGCCGGGCGATTCCGAGGACGAGCAGGCCCGCTACATCGAGGCTCTCGTCTCCGGACCCGAGACGCAGCCGGTGCGGGTGGCGTCGATCTATCTGCCGAACGGCAATCCGGTGGCGAGTCCGAAGTACCCCTACAAGCTGGCTTTTCTGGAGCGGCTGCGGCTGCATGCGCGCGGGCTGCTGGACGACGAGACCGCGGTGGTGCTGGCCGGCGACTACAACGTCATCCCCGAGCCGGCGGACGCGGCCGACCCCGAGGCGTGGCGCTCGGACGCCCTGTTCCTGCCGCAGAGCCGCGCGGCGTTCCGGGCCCTGCTGGCCGAAGGTTACACCGACGGCCTGCGCGCCTGCGATCCGCGGGATGGGCTCTACACGTTCTGGGACTATCAGGCCGGTTGCTGGCAGCGGAATGCCGGCATCCGCATCGACCACCTTCTCCTGTCGCCCCAGGCGGCGGATCGTCTGGTCGCGGCCTCCGTGCAGAAGCACCTGCGCGGCCTCGACAAGCCGTCGGATCATGTTCCAGTCACGGTTGAGCTATCGGCGGGCTGAGACGCCGGATCCCGGGGGACCACACGATGATCGTCTACGGCAGCAGCGTTTCGCCTTACGTGCGCAAGGTTCTCGTCGCATTGATCGAGAAGGGCATCCCGTTCGAGCATCGGCCGGTCGGCTTCCACTCAAGCGATCCGGGCTTCAGGGCGGCGAGCCCCCTCGGCAAGATCCCGGCCCTCGAGGAAGACGGCTTCCGCTTGGCCGATTCGAGCGCGATCATCGATTATGTCGAATGCCGGCATCCGCAACCGGCGCTCATCCCGACGGACGCGCAGAGCCTCGCCCGCGCCCGCTGGTTCGAGAAGTTCGGGGAATGCGAGCTGACCCGGCAGGTGCTGATCCCGTTCGTCGAGCGCTTCCTCAAGCCTCGCCTGTTCAAGACAGAGGGCGACGAGGCGCTGGCGCAGCGGACCGTCGACACGGCGCTGCCGCCGCTGTTCGACTACCTGGAGTCGCAGATCGAGGGGCCCTGCCTCGTCGCCAGCACGTTCAGCATCGCCGACATCGCCGTGGCGGCACCGTTCCACAACCTCCGCCTGGCGAAGGTCACGGTCGACGACGCGCGCTGGCCGAAGCTCGCCGCATGGGTCTCGGCGACCCTGGAGCGGCCGTCCTTCGTCGCAGCGATCGCGGCGGCGAAGGCTTGAGCGGCGGTCAGCGCCGCCGCTTGATCGAGCCCACCGTCTGGAGCTGCGTCTGGGCCTCGGCGCGGTCGTCCTCGTTGGCGGCCGCCCAGTTCTTCTCGTAGAGGGCCACGATCCAGTCGTCCTTGCGGCCTTCCGCGCCCTCCCGGGCGAGGGACAGCCACATCAGCCCTTTCACGCGCTGGACGGGGATACCGCCGAGGCCGTTGACCAGCATGTCGCCGAGCAGCGCCTGCGCGGGGTGATGGCCCTTCTCGGCGGCGAGGTTGAACCAGCGCGCGGCCTGCCGCGGATCGGCCTCGACGCCGGTGCCGTCGAGATAGAGCCGGGCGAGGTTGTACTGCGCGTTGGGGTCGCCGTAGTAGGACGCCGCGTAGTTGAACATGTCGTAGGCGCGCTCGGGGTTCGGGCGCACGTAACTGCCTTTGATCCCCTCCAGGAAGTAGGTGCCCAGCGCCGTGAAGGCGCTGCCCAGAACCGCGGAGTTTTGCGGATCGGGCCCGTCATCGGTGCTGGCATCGGCGATCCGGGAGAAGAACTCGAACGCCTTCAGGTCGTCATGCGGCACGCCGTCGCCGTCCGCGTACATCCGGCCGAGCTTCCACAGGGCCAAGGCATGGCCCTGGCCGGCCGCGTATTCGAGCGCCCGGGCGGCGCCCTGCTTGTCGCCGGCATTGTACTCGCGCATCCCGGCCCGGAGCGCGTCCTTGGCCGAGCGGTAGCTCTTGTCCGCGACGGGCACCTGGACGGGCGTGCGCACGTTTGCGTCGAGGGCGTGGGGCGCACCGGCCGGCAGCGCGATCGCGATGAATGCCCAGGCGGCGACGGCGATCATCCTGGCAGACCGGAACCGACCGGGATCGGCCCCGGCCGGCGCCCTGCGCCGGCTGAGGTCAGTCCTAGACGTCCGCATAGGTCTGCGTCTCCTTGGCACCTCCCGGATGGGTGACGGCGCCGTACAGGGCGGGCCCGACGCCCTGCGCGTATTTCCAGAGATAGCCCGAGGTCGCGGTGTTGGTCCGCGGCGTCCAAGCCTTGCGCCGTTCGGCGAGCTCGTCATCCGACAGGGCGACGCTGAGCGTGCCCTGGATGGCGTCGAGGGTGATCACGTCGCCGTCGCGGATCAGGCCGATCGGTCCGCCCACGGCCGCCTCGGGCCCGACATGGCCGACGCAGAAGCCGCGCGTGGCGCCGGAGAAGCGCCCGTCGGTGATGAGGGCGACCTTGTCGCCCATCCCCTGCCCGTAGAGGGCCGCGGTGGTGGACAGCATCTCGCGCATGCCGGGGCCGCCGCGGGGCCCCTCGTAGCGGATGACGAGCACGTCGCCTTCCTTGTAGGCGCGTGTCTGCACGGCCTCGAAGCAGGCTTCCTCGCCGTCGAACACGCGGGCCGGGCCGGTGAAGACCTGCTTCTCGGCCGGGATGCCGGCGACCTTCACGATCGCGCCCTCGGGGGCAAGGTTGCCCTTCAGGCCGACGACGCCGCCGGTCGGGGTGATCGGCTTGTTGGCCGGGTAGACGACGTCCTGGTCCGGGTTCCAGGTCACCCGGTCCATGTTCTCCGCGATGGTGCGGCCGGTGACCGTCAGGCAGTCGCCGTGCATGAAGCCGTGGTCGAGGAGTGTCTTCATCAGCAGCGGGATGCCGCCGACCTCGAACATGTCCTTGGCGACGTAGCGCCCGCCGGGCTTCAGATCGGCGATGTAAGGGGTGCGCCGGAAGATCTCGGCCACGTCGAACAGCGTGAACGCGATGCCGCACTCGTGGGCGATGGCCGGCAGGTGCAGGGCCGCGTTGGTCGAGCCGCCCGAGGCGGCAACCACCGTGGCGGCGTTCTCCAGGGCCTTGCGGGTGACGATGTCGCGCGGGCGGATCTGCTTGGCGAGCAGCTCCATCACCTTCTCGCCGGCGGTGGCGCAGAACTTGTCGCGGATCTCGTAGGGGGCCGGGGCGCCGGCCGAGTAGGGCAGCGCCAGGCCGATCGCCTCGGACACGGTCGCCATGGTGTTGGCGGTGAACTGCGCGCCGCAGGCGCCGGCCGAGGGGCAGGCGACCTGCTCCAGCTCGTCGAGATCCTCCAGGCTCATGTCGCCGACCGCGACCTTGCCGACCGCCTCGAACAGGTCCTGCACGGTCACCGGCTTGCCGCGGAACGAGCCGGGCAGGATCGAGCCGCCGTAGATGAAGATCGACGGGACGTTGAGGCGCACCATCGCCATCATCATGCCGGGCAGCGACTTGTCGCAGCCGGCGAGGCCGACGAGGGCGTCGTAGGCGTGCCCGCGCATGGTCAGCTCGACCGAGTCGGCGATGACTTCCCGGGACGGCAGGGAGGCGCGCATCCCGCCATGGCCCATGGCAATGCCGTCGGTGACCGTGATGGTGCAGAACTCGCGCGGCGTGCCGTTGGCCGCAGCGACGCCCTTCTTCACCGCCTGCGCTTGGCGCATCAGCGAGATGTTGCAGGGCGCAGCCTCGTTCCAGCAGGAGGCGACGCCGACCAGCGGCTGGTGGATCTGCTCGCGGGTCAGACCCATGGCGTAGAGATAGGAACGGTGCGGGGCGCGGTCCGGCCCCTCCGTGACGTGGCGGCTCGGCAGCTTCGACTTGTCGTTCAAACGCGTCACCATGACCTCAGACAAAGCCTTCGCGCAGCCAATCCCGAGGGTGCGAGAGACCGCGGCACACCGCCGTTCGCGATGTGCCGGAAAAGCCGTCCGCGTCTCGGGAAGTCCCCGTTTCCGATCGGTAAATCGTTGTCGAAATTGTCGTTTACCGCGGTTGTTGAGGTGGGCCCCGACTATGGCGGGATCGCGGCGTTTACGGGCAGGTCTGAGGGCGGAGCCGGGATCGTTTTACGGTGTTGCGACCCCGCCACAGCCACGCTTACGGTGTTTTCGCCGCGTTGGAGAAGATTAAGGATAATTCCGCCGCGATCGCCGATGGCGTCGAGATACCAAGACTTCTCTGACGATGCCGCGCGCTTCCCAGCCGCAAAGCGCGGCGGACGCGACGCAGTCGCTCCCCGGCGATGCTGGGACGTGACTACTTGAGGCGTCCGGGCGGCCGGACCTGATTTGTGCCGAAGCTTCCACCGCGCCGTCGGACCGGCACGGAGTTCGCGACGACATCTATGCCGATGGGTGCGCCGGACCGGGCAGAACCGAGGCGGCGGTCGCGTCAATCAGGGCGCGGTCGCTCTCGTCCTTGAGCGTCACCCCGGTGAGGCAGACAGCCAGCGCGCGATCGAGCAGCCAGTGAAGCTTGAACGCCGCGCGATCGTGCGTCAGCCCGGCTGGCCGCACGTTCGAGATGCAGTTGCGCTCGGCATCCGAGCGGCCCGCCCGGGGACCGAAGGTGAGATAGATGCCGAGGCTGTCGGGGGACGAGAGGCCCGGGCGCTCGCCGATCAGCACGGCGACTGCGCGGGCGCCAAGGGCGTGGCCGATCTCGTCGCCGAGAGCGACCCGCGCCTGCCGGGCGATGACGACCGGTGCCAGCGTCCATCCGGCCTTGTCGACGAGCGGCTTGAACGCCGAAACCAGCGGCGCGGCGTTCTCATGCACCGCCCGAGCCGAGAGGCCGTCCGCGACCACGATGGCGAGGTCGGCCTTGGCAGCCCGGGCCTCGAGCACGGCGCGATCCTCGGTGGCGAGCCTGCGGCCGAGATCAGGCCGGCGCAGATAGGTCGCCCGATCGGGCGCCTGCGAACCGACCGTCAGCGGAGCGAGACCGAGATCCGTGAGGGCGCGGGTGAGCGCCGGCTCGTCGAGAGGCGCATGGACCGCGTCGCGGGCCTGCGCGTGGTCGAGTCCGAAGCGCAGCACCTCCCGGGTCGGCAGGCCGCTGCCGGCGCGGCCGAGGCCGATCCGGGCGGGCGTCAGGCCGGCGAGCCGACTCCAGATCGCGGCCGGGTCGCTCATGCCGCGAGGTCCGGCGCGGATGTCAGGAGCGGCGCTTCGGCACCCGGGACCAAGGCACCGGTCCCGTCCGTGAGGCCGAGCGCGTGCAGCCAAGCCTCGAATTCGGGCGCGCGCTTCAGGCCGAGCACCTCGCGCAGGTAGAGGGAGTCGTGGAACGATGTGGATTGGTAGTTCAGCATCACGTCGTCGGCCCCCGGCACGCCCATGATGTAGGTGCAGCCGGCCGCCCCGAGGAGCGTCAGCAGCGTGTCCATGTCGTCCTGATCGGCCTCGGCGTGGTTCGTGTAGCAGACGTCGACACCGAGGGGCACGCCCATGAGCTTGCCGCAGAAGTGATCCTCCAGGCCCGCCCGAATGATTTCCTTGCCGTCGTAGAGGTATTCCGGGCCGATGAAGCCCACGACGGTGTTGACCAGAAGCGGCCGGAACGCCCGTGCCACCGCGTAGGCCCGCGCCTCCAGCGTCTGCTGGTCGATGCCGTGATGGGCGTCTGCCGAGAGCGCCGAGCCCTGGCCGGTCTCGAAGTACATGCAGTTGTCGCCGAGCGCCCCCGTCTGAGGGCGAGCGCGGCCTCGTGCGCCTCCTTCAGGATGGGCAGCGTGACGCCGAAGCTGGCATTGGCCTTCTCGGTTCCGGCGATCGACTGGAAGACGAGGTCGACCGGCAGGCCCTGCTCCATGGCGGCGAGCGTCGTGGTGACGTGCGTCAACACGCAGGATTGGGTCGGGATCGCGTGCCGGCAGATCAGCGTATCCAGAAGCTGGAGCAGATCACCGATTGCCTGCACGGAATCGGAGGCCGGGTTGATGCCGATCACGGCATCGCCGCAGCCGAGCGCCAGACCGTCGAGGACCGCGGCCGTGATCCCCTTCGGATCGTCTGTCGGGTGGTTCGGCTGCAGGCGTACCGCCAGGGTGCCGGGCAGACCGATCGTGTTGCGGAAGCGGGTCACCACCCGGCATTTCCGCGCCACCGAGATCAGATCCTGATTGCGCATGATCTTGGAGACCGCGGCGGCGATCTCGGGGGTGATCCCCGGGGCGATCCGGGTCAACGTCTCCGTCGAAGCGGTGAGCAGGAATTCCCGGAAGTCACCCACGGTGAGGTGTGCGATCTCCTGGAACGACGCGGCGTCGTGCCCGTCCAGGATGAGCCGGGTGACGTCGTCGCTCTCGTAGGGGATCAGCGGCCGCGCCAGGATGTCGGCGACCGGAACCTCCGCGAGGCACCAGCGTGCGGCGGCGTTCTCCTCCGCGGACTCGGCCGCGATTCCGGCGAGGCGATCACCGGATCGGACCGGGGTCGCCTTGGCCATGAGCGCCGCGAGGTCCGCGAAGGCGTGGGTGCGGGGGCCGACGACGTGACGATAGGCCATGCGGTTCGCTCCCGGGCAGGATCACCGGATCACAGGATAGGGCGATCCGGGGCCGATGTCCGCTCAGGCCGCGCCGGCATGGGGCGCCGGGATCTCGGTCGAAATCGCATCCACCGTCCGGGGCATCGGGCTGCCCTGCCCGTCCGTGCGCTGGATGCGGACCTGCTGGTTGACCGGCTGCATGTTGCCGAAGGGCGTGGAGAAGGCGATCTCGGCGGCATCCCGCCCGACGCCGATGCGGACCAGACCGTCGAGATCGGCCTGGCGGGTGGCGTCGAACAGCCACCAGCGGCCGTCGAGATAGGCCTCGAACACCGCGTGGAAGTCGCTGGGGACGAGGCCGTGGGCGTAGCAGCTCACGAAGCGCGCCGGGATGCCCAGTGCCCGGCAGAAGGCCGTGCCGATATGCGCGAAGTCCCGGCAGACGCCGGCCCGCTTCAGCAGCGATTCGTCCGCGGTGGTCTCACCGTCGCTGGTGCCGGGCTGATAGGTGATGTGGTCGTGGATCCAGTTGCAGATCTGGTTGACCCGGGCATGCCCCTTCGGCAGGGCGCCGAACTCGGCCTGCGCGAACGGGGTCAGCCGGTCGGAGGAGACGAAGCGACTCGGCAGCAGGAACGGCAGGATATCGAGAGGCAATTGCCCGATCGGCGTCTCGTTGATGGTCGCCGGATCAGCCCGGTGCACCGTGAGGTCGACCTCGGCATTGTACTCCAGCGCGAACTGGCCGGTCGGCACGTTGACGCCGAGATAGCGGTTCTGCAGGTCGGGCGTGACGTAGAGATCGCGCTTCAGATTCGGCGTCAGGACCAAGCTCTCGCTCAGGATCTCGACGCTCTTCAGCTTGGCCACCTCCAGGTTGAAGATGAAGGTGGTGTCCGAGAGGATGTTGTAGGACAGGCTGCAACCAAGCGTGTAGCGCATCGGATCTCCTTGCCGGACGACGGCCTCTCCATCGTCCAAGCAAGGGACGCGCCTGAAGCGAAGTTCCGGCGCGCGGATCCTCTTTCGGAGCCGATCCGCGCGCGATTCGAAATCCAGGCCGCGCTCTCATCCTGAGGTGCCCACGTCTGCGGGCCTCGAAGGAGCCTCCAGGGATCGCATGGCGGGCTGGAAAGCTCCTTCGAGGCCTGCGCTGCGCTCCGGCACCCCAGGATGAGGGCGTGGGGTGGGACACCGGATCAGACGTGTTCTCAGGCGCCTCTCGGCAGCAACAGAACCGTCAGCGACCGCACGCCCTGCGCGCCGTGGATCAGCACGCCCTCGATGTCGGCGGTCGCGGAGGGGCCGGTGTGCAGCACCGCGTAGGCCGAATTGCCGAATTCGGGTCGGCGATAGGCCGCCTGGACGTTCGGCAGGATGTCGGCGGGATCGAGCAGCACGACGAGGTGCTGGGCGAGGTAGGCCACCGCGTTCACGATGAGCTGGTCCTGGGTGAACAGGACCGAGCCGGTTTCGGCGATTCCGAAGACCGCGCGGACCACCGCGATGTCGACGTCCTCGACCTCCTGCGGGGCACGAATGCCGCGCAGGTCGCGGTTTCCGGCGAGTTCCGGCACCGCCGAGGCGACGACCTTGGCGGCGTCGAGCCGCTCGCGCACGGCCGCGAAGACGTCGTCGGCGCCGGGCTCGGCCATCCGGCCGCCCATGCGCTTCAGCCGCTCACCGAACTCCGTCAAGCGATCGTCACCGATCAGCGGCGCGAAGATCGGAACCTCGGGCAGCGGGAAATCGCCCGCCGGCCGGTTCCTGCGGATGTCGGCCAGGATGGCGTCGCGGGCGCTCATCGACCCGTGTCCTTCATGCGGTTCTGCTTGTACCACGCGTGGAAGGTCTGGCGCGGGGCGTCGGGCATCTCGCGCTTCTTCCCCCAGGTGTTGAGCGGGTTGTAGACGGCGAAGCGCGGCAGCACCTTGAGGGCGGAATCCGCCGCGCCGATCGCCGCCCGGTAGGCCGCCGGGCGCGACAGCACCGCGCCTGCAGCCTTCATCATGCCTTGCTTGAGCGCCGGGATCTGGTGCTCCTCGACCAAGACCTTGCGCCACGCGAAGATCTGCTCGTGGATGTTGATCTTCACCGGGCAGACGTTGGTGCAGGACCCGTTCATCGTCGAGGAGAACGGCAGCGTCGAGTACTTCCGCTTGTTGAAGGTCGGATCGATGATCAGGCCGATCGGCCCCGAATACGTCGCCCCGTACGACAGACCGCCCGAGCGGCGGTAGACCGGGCAGGTGTTCATGCAGGCGCCGCAGCGGATGCATTTCAAGGAAGTCCAGAATTCCTCCATGCCGAGCCTCTCGGAGCGGCCGTTATCGACCAGCACCATGTGCATCTCGGTGCCCGCCCGCGGCGCGCGGAAATGCGAGGTGTACTGGGTGATGGGCGAGCCGAGCGCCGAGCGCGACAGCAGGCGGATGAAGACACCGAGGTGCTCGACCTTCGGGATGATCTTCTCGATGCCGATCGAGTGGATCTGCAGCGGCGGCACGTTGCCGGACAGGTCGGCATTGCCCTCGTTCGTGCAGGTGACCACCGAGCCGGTCTCCGCGATGGCGAAGTTGCACCCGGTCATGCCGGCATCGGCCTTCAGGATGTAGGGCCGGGTCGTCTCCCGCTGACTCTCGGCGAGATAGTGGGCGTCATCGTTGTCGGGGTCGGTGCCGAGCGTCTTGGCGAAGACCTCTGCCACGTCCATCCGGGTCTTGTGGACCGCCGGAGCCACGACGTGGCTGGGCTCCTCGTTGTCGAGCTGCTGGATCCGCTCGCCGAGATCCGTCTCGATCACCTCGATCCCGTTGGCCGCCATGTGGTGGCGGAAGCCGCACTCCTCGGTGAGCATCGACTTCGACTTGACCAGCGTCCGGGCGCCGTGGCTGCGCAGGATCTCCAGGACGATCCGGTTGTGATCGGCGCCGTCCTTCGCCCAGTGGACGTGGACGCCGTTGGCCTTCGCGGCCGCCTCGAACTGCTCGAGGTAGCGGTCGAGGTGGCTGAGCGTGTGGGTCTTGATCTGCGAGGCGAGCTCGCGCAGCTCCTCCCACTCGGGGATGCCGTGCGCGGAGGCGTCGCGCTTCTTGCGCAGATCCCACAGGCGCTCGTCGTGGGCGGCCTGGTGCAGGGGCGCGGCGAGGAAGCGCTCGGCGGCCTCGGCCTGGTTGATCGGGCGATCGCCGCGGATCTTGGCGCCGCGGGGCTGCGGCTCGCGGACCTTCGGGGCGCGGATCGGCTTCGAGGCGGCCTCGGCGTGCTGGAGCCGGGCTCCGTCCTGGGAGCGCTCGCTCTCGTCGTGGCGGGCGCGCACCTCAGGATGGATGACGCCCTCGCGCTCGCGCGGGTTGAGATCCTCGGCGCTCATGCGGCGGCTCCGTTCAGCACCTGCGCGATGTGAATGTACTTGAGCGGCAGACCCAGGCGCTCGGCGCAGCCCTTCTGGTGCATCAGGCACGAGGAATCCGCCGACACGACGTACTGGGCGCCGGCCCGGTTCTGATCGGCGACCTTGTCGTAGCCCATCTTGGCCGAGACCGCGGGCTCGAACACCGAGAAGGTGCCGCCGAAGCCGCAGCATTCGTCGGGCCGGGCGAGGTCGACCAGTTCGACACCGTCGACGAGGCGCAGAAGGTCCAGGGGCTTCGAATAATAGGGCTTCACCAGTTCGGACGGCCGCGCGTGATGGATGCCGCGCAGGGCGTTGCAGTTGGTGTGGTAGGCGACCTTGTGGGGAAAGCGCGCCCAGGGGAGCGACTCCACCTCGAGGACGTCGTGCAGGAACTCCACCAGCTCGTAGGTGCTGGCACGAACGTGGCGGACTTCGTCGGTCTGCGGGATCGCGGTCAGGTGCTCGCGGACCTGATGGACACAGGATCCGGAGGGCGCCACGACGTAGTCGAAGCCGGAGAAGTTCTTCACGAACAGCGCTTCGGTGGCGGCCGCCTCGGCATGGCAGCCGGTGTTGGTCATGGGCTGTCCGCAACAGGTCTGGTCGAACGGGTATTCGACCGTGCAACCGAGCCGCTCCAGCAGCTCCAGCGTGGCAATCCCGACCTCCGGTTCGAAGGCGTCGACGTAGCACGGCACGAACAGGCCGACCCGCATGGTCCGGCACCTCCCTGGATCGCCATTCCACTGGTCTGGAACGGTTCGAGACTGATCCAGAGGGTCTACCGGATGAGGTTGGTCTTGGCGAGGTCGAGGACCGCGTCACCGCGTCCGTCCATGACGGCGCGCAGGACATAGAGGCTGAAGCCCTTCACCTGCTGCCCGTCGATCTTCGGCGGCATCGAAAGCTCGTTCCGCGCGGTGCGCACGTCGAGGAGTGACGGACCGTCGAAAGCCAGGAATTCGCGCATCGCGTTCGGCAACTCCGCCGGATCCTCGACCCGGATGGCGAAGATGCCGGCCGCCCGCGACATCGCGGCAAAGTCCGGGTTGTCGAGGGCGACCCCGGTCTCGAGGTAGCCCGCGGCCTTCATCTCCAATTCGACGAAGCCGAGGGTGCCGTTGTTGAACACGACGACCTTCAGCGGCAGGCGGTGCTGCCGCAGGGTGAGGAAGTCGCCCATCAGCATGGCGAAGCCACCGTCGCCGCAGAGGGCGATCACCTGCCGGTCCCGCTGGCAGGCCTGCGCGCCGATGCCCTGCGACAGGGCGTTGGCCATGGAGCCGTGCACCCAGGAGCCGAGGAGCCTGCGCCGCCCGTTCATGGCGAGGTAGCGCGCCGCCCAGATGGTCGGCGTGCCGACATCGGCGGTGAAGACGGCGTCGTCCGCCGCCGCCTCGCTGATCGTGCGGGCGAGGTATTGCGGGTGCAGGGGACCGCTGGGCTTGCCGGTGGCGAGTTCGTCGAGGTCCGCGCGCGCCTTGGCGTAATGCTTGAGGCTGGCGTCGAGGAACGACCGGTCGGTCTTGGCCTTGAGCCGCGGCAGCAGCGTCCGGAGCGTCGCGCCGACATCGCCCACGAGACCGAGCTCGATCCGGCAGCGGCGCCCGAGTTCGGACGGGCGCAGATCGACCTGCGCCACCTTGGCATCCTGCGGGTAGAACTGCTTGTAGGGGAAGCCGGTGCCGAGCATCAGGAGCGTGTCGCAGGCCATCATGGCCGCGTAGCCCGACGAGAAGCCGATCAGACCCGTCATGCCGACGTCGTAGGGGTTGTCGAACTCGACGAACTCCTTGCCGCCCAGCGCGTGGACGATCGGGCTCTTCAGCGCGTCGGCGAGCTGGAGAAGCTCGCTATGGGCGCCCGCGCAGCCGCGCCCGCAGAGCAGCGTCACCCGCTTGCCGGCGTTGAGCATGGCGGCGAGGGCGTCGAGCTCCGCGTCCGCCGGGCGCACCACCGGCTTGGCAGGGACGAGGCCCGCGCGGGGCGCCAGGGGCCGCTTGGGCGCGTCGCGCAGGGCGACGTCGCCCGGAATGACGATGACCGCGACGCCCCCCTCCCCCACCGCGGCGCGGATCGCGTTCTCGAGGACGAACGGCATCTGCGCCGGATCGGAAACCATCTCGCAGTAATGGCTGCAGTCGCGGAACAGCGCGGTGGGATTCGTCTCCTGGAAATAGCCGGAGCCGATCTCCGCCGAGGGGATATGGGCCGCGATCGCCAGGACCGGGCTCCGGCTGCGATGGGCGTCGTAGAGGCCGTTGATCAGGTGCAGGTTGCCCGGCCCGCACGATCCCGCGCAGACGGCGAGGCGACCGGTGACCTGCGCCTCCCCTGCCGCCGCGAAGGCCGCGGATTCCTCGTGGCGGGTGTGGATCCAGTCGATGCGTCCGCGGGCCCGCAGCGCCTCGGTTATGCCGTTCAAGCTGTCGCCGACGACGCCGTAGACGCGGGAAACGCCGGCCTCCTGCAGGGTCTCGGCGACGACGTCGGCCACGTTGGTGATGCGCATGGTCGGGCTCCGCGTTCGGCTTCCTGCCGACAAGTGGAACCCGCCGCCCGGAAGTCACGATCCCGGACTGTCGGCCGAACCTGCCGGCTCAGCGCTTGGTCAGCCCGCCGAGCACGTTGCGCAGGATGGCGTTGCCCACCTCCCGCCCGACGCTGCGGGCCATCGACCGCGCGGCGTTGCCGATCACCTGCTCGGCGAGGCTCTGCGGCGGCCGGCGGCCGGCCTTGCCCTTGGCAGGTGTCCCGAAGACGCTGCCGAAGACGCCGCCCAGCATCCCCCCGAGCCCGCCCTCGGAGGCGCCCTCCTCGGGCGCCGCGTCGAGGTTCTTGCGCTTGGCGAGCATCTCGTAGGCGCTCTCGTTGTCGACGCTGGCGTCGTACTTGCCCCGCAGCGGGCTCTGCGCGATCAGCGCCGCCCGCTCCTGCTGGGTCAGGGGCCCGACGCGCCCCTGCGGCGGCGCGACCAGCGCCCGCTCCACCAGGGACGGTGTGCCCTTCGGCTCCAGGAAACTCATCAGCGCCTCGCCGACGCCGAGTTCGGTGATGACCGTCGCCACGTCGAAGGCCGGGTTCTGCCGGAAGGTCTCGGCTGCCGCCCGGACGGCCCGCTGGTCCCGTGGCGTGAAGGCCCGCAACGCGTGCTGGACGCGGTTTCCGAGCTGGCCCAGCACGGTCTCGGGCACGTCGAGGGGATTCTGCGTCACGAAGTAGACGCCGCCCCCCTTCGAGCGGATCAGGCGCACGACCTGCTCGACCGCGTCGAGCAGCGATTTCGGCGCGTCGTTGAAGAGCAGATGCGCCTCGTCGAAGAAGAATACGAGCTTCGGTTTGTCGAGATCGCCGACTTCCGGCAACTGCTCGAACAGCTCGGAGAGCATCCAGAGCAGGAACGAGGCGTAGAGCTTCGGCCGCTGCATCAGCTTGTCGGCCGCGAGGATGTTGACGAAACCGCGCCCGTCCCGGTCCGTGCGCATGAAGTCCGTGAGGTCGAGCGCGGGCTCGCCGAAAAATTTGTCGGCGCCCTGGTTCTCGAGGACCAGCAGTTGCCGCTGGATCGCGCCGACCGACGCCGACGAGACGTTGCCGTACCGGCCCGAGATGTCCTTCAGGTTCTCGGAGCAGAAGGCCAGCAGGGCGCGCAGGTCCTTCAGGTCGATCACCGGCCACTGGTTCTCGTCCGCGACCCGGAACGCGATGTTGAGCACGCCCTCCTGCGTGTCGTTGAGCTCCAGCAAGCGGCCGAGCAGCAGCGGACCCATCTCGGTGACGGTGCAGCGGATCGGATGGCCCTGCTCGCCGAACAGGTCCCAGAACACCGTGGGGAAACGGTCGGGCTCGTAGGTGAGGCCGAGTTCCTCGGCGCGCTTCACGAAGGCAGGCTTGGCTTCCCCGGCAGCGGCGATGCCCGACAGGTCGCCCTTGATGTCGGCCGCGAAGACCGGCACCCCGGCATTGGAGAAACCCTCGGCCAGCACCTGGAGGGTCACGGTCTTGCCGGTGCCCGTCGCGCCGGCGACGAGCCCGTGCCGGTTGGCGAGCCGCAGGGCCAGCACCTCCGGCTTGCCCGGCCCCGAGGCCTGGACGCTCTTGCCGACCAGGATCGTACCGTCGCCCATCGTCGTTGCCCCCCGGCGCATCTGGGTACCGTTATGGACGGGGCGCCCGGACTTTTCCAGCGAGCGGGCCACCGGCTTGATTTCCGGCGCCTCAGAGTCGAAGGACGTCTGGAAGCATTCCGAAGAGATCATCACCATGGAAGAATTGCTCGCCCGCGTCACCGCCCGCACCGGGCTCGACGCCGCGACCGCACAGACCGCCATCGGGCACATCCTCGCCTTCCTGCAGAAGGAAGGGCCTGCGACGGAGGTCGGTCAGTTGCTGGCGGCTCTGCCGGGCTCCGAGACGCTGATCGCCGAAGCGAATGCCGGTGACGCCGGTGGGGGCGGCCTGATGGGCATGCTCGGCGGCATGATGGGTGGCGGCGGCGTGATGGCGCTCGGCCAGAAGCTCATGTCGGCCGGCGTGCCCATGGGCGAGATGCAGCCCCTGGGTCAGGAGCTTTTCGCCTTCGGCCGCGAGAAGGTCGGCGAGGACGCGATGGGCCCGATCATCGGCTCGATCCCCGGCCTCAACCAGTTCGTCTGAGGATCCCGGCGGTGTGCGCCGGCGCACCGCATTCGGGCGTCGTCTGGACAATCGTAAAAAAGAGGTTGCGCAGCGAAAGCTTGGCGGAACCTGTCCACGCGATGCCCGTTGTTCCGGGTGTGGTACGAAACGCTGCTTCGGGCGGCAGTTTCGACCGCAAGCAAGCAGGCCGGCCATGCCCGTCTTCGAATCGAAAAACCTGGATAGCGAGTTCGAGGGCCAGGCGCTCCTCGCGTCGATACTTCACCCGACGCGTGCCGCTCAGA
Source organism: Methylobacterium mesophilicum SR1.6/6 (assembly GCF_000364445.2). Classification (NCBI taxonomy): domain Bacteria; kingdom Pseudomonadati; phylum Pseudomonadota; class Alphaproteobacteria; order Hyphomicrobiales; family Methylobacteriaceae; genus Methylobacterium; species Methylobacterium mesophilicum. The sequence goes on from NZ_CP043538.1 coordinate 59,370, forward strand.
CCCGGGCTTTGCGACACGGGCGGCGCCGCGCGGAACGCGCGGCCGCCCTGGCGGACCCGATGACGATCGAGCCGCGCTTCCCCCTCACCAACGACGTGCTCGTTCCGACAGCCTGCACGAGTCGCTGAGGGCGGTCACCAAGCCTGCGGCGTGACGAGGCCCTGGCGCGTCACCACCACCCAGTCCCGACCCCGGCGCTCGACGGCCTCGACCCGGCCAACGCCCGGCACGATGTCGCCTGGGCCCACCTCCACAAGCCGGTGACGCCGGTTCTCAAGGATCGCCGCGCCCTCGAAGATGTCTCGCAGGGCCCATCCGTCGATGACCGGCGGCTTCTCCGGCGTGGCGGCCTTCGGCTTCAGGTCTATCGCCTTGGCATCGGCCAGCTTCGTCTCGGGGGCCCTGGGCTCCGAGCTTCTGGGCTCCGAGCTTCTTGGCTCCGGAACTTTGGCTTCGACACTCTTCGTCTCAACGCTCCGCGGTGCCTCGGCGAGGCTGCCGGTCTGGGTTGGCTCCGTGCGTGCAGCGGGCATCACGGCGGCCGTGGCGCGCCGCTCGAGCTGAGTCGCGAGGGCGGCAATCCGCGCGTTCTGCTCGCGCTCCACCTGCTCGAAGCGCTCGCTCAGGGCCGCCGTCTTGGCATTCAAGGTCTTGTCGAGCTGCGCGAGGCGGTCGCCGAGGGTGCTGCTACGGCTCCCGGCCTCCTTGCGCGCCGTGTCGGTGGATGCCCTCAGATCGGCGAGCACTTGATGAAGCTGCGCGATGTCGCTGCCGAGCCGGGCCGTCTCGGTCCGGCCCGCATCGAGCGTGGTGCTGAGTGCCATCACGGCATCGTTGGACGGCGCCGACCGAGTCATCGCTATGACGCCGCCGCCCAGGAGGGCACCCACGGCCAGCGCCGCGCCCGGTACGGCGAGGCGGTGCAGGTCGATCGGCGGCAGCGGCGGCAGCGCGAAGCGCTTGGGGGCCGAGACTTCCTTGACCTCGACCTTCGTCTCGGGCTTCGGATCCGTCGTTCCGCCCACCGCAGCCTTAAGCAGGTCGACCGGGGATACCGCCTGCTTGGCTTCGCTCTTCGTCATCGCCCCGAACTCCGCTCGCAGGATGTCGCTGCAAGCGTTCGTTAAGGACGTTTGTTTACGAAACCCTTACCGCGGGCGCGCGGATCAGGCCGCCAGCCCCCGCTTCTTGAGGAGCGGCGCGATACTGGGCATCCGGCCGCGGAAAGCCGTGTAGGCCTCGCGGGCGTCGCGCAGATTCCCGGCGCCGTACACGAAGGTGCGCAGGCGCTTGGCCGTCTCCGGGTCGAAGATATCGCCTGCCTCGCGGAAGGCATCGAAAGCGTCCGCGTCGAGCACCTCTGACCAGAGATAGCTGTAGTAGCCGGCCGCGTAGCCGTCGCCCGAGAAGATGTGGGCGAAGTGCGGCGTGCGATGCCGCATGGTGATCTCGGCCGGCATGCTGATCCGCCGCAGGGCCTCCGCTTCGAAGGCGGGCACGTCGAGGCCGGCCTCGCCCTCGGCTGAGAGGTGCAGCGTCATGTCGACGATGGCCGAGGCGGTGTACTCCACCGTGGCGAAACCCTGGTTGAAGGTGCGCGCCGCCAGCAGCTTCCGCAGGAGCGCGTCGGGCATCGGCTCCCCGGTCTGGTGGTGGCGCGCGTGCGTCCGGAGCACCTCCGGCTGCTCAAGCCAGTGCTCGTAGAGCTGCGACGGGAGTTCGACGAAGTCGCGCGAGACGGCCGTGCCGGACAGGATCGGGTAGGTCACATCGGAAAGGAGGCCGTGCAGGGCGTGGCCGAACTCGTGGAACAGGGTCCGGGCATCGTCGAACGACAGCAGCGTGCTCTCGCCGGCGGGTGCCTTGGCGAAATTCATCACGTTGACGATGATCGGGGTGATCGGCCCGTTCAGGCGCTCCTGGGAGCGGAACGCGCTCATCCAGGCACCCGACCGCTTCGAGGCGCGGGCAAAATAATCGCCGAGGAACAGCCCGACCTCGGAGCCGTCCGGATTGCCCACTCGCCAGACCCGCACGTCGGGGTGGTAGCGGGGAACGTCGGACAGCTCCTCGAAGGTCAGCCCGAACAACCGCGCGGCCGTGTCGAAGGCCGCCTGGATCATGCGGTCGAGGGGCAGGTAGGCCTTGATCTCGCTCTCATCGAGATCGTGCTCGGCGCGGCGCACCTTCTCGGCGTAATGGCGCCAATCGTGGGCCTGGAGGGTGAAGTTGTGGCCCTCATCCTGGACCGCCGCCTGGAGGCGGTCGCGCTCCTCGGCGGCCCGGGCCCGGGCCGGCGTCCAGACGTCGCGCAGCAGGCCCGTGGCGGCCTCCGGACTTGCCGCCATCGTGTCGTCGAGGGCGAAATGCGCGAAGCTCTCGAAGCCGAGGAGCCGCGCCCGCTCGGCCCGGAGACTGACGATCTCGGCGCTCACCGCCCGGTTATCGGTCTCGCCGCCGTTCTCCCCGCGCCGAGTCCAGGCGGCGTAAGCGCGCTCGCGCAGATCACGGCGGGTGGAGAAGACCAGGAATGGCTCAATGAGGGAGCGCGACAGGGTGATGACGTGGCCGTCGTGCCCGCGCTCCTTCGCCGCGCTGGCGGCTGCAGCGCGCAGGAACGGCGGCAGGCCGGCGAGGTCGTCCTCCGATTCCAGGGCCAGCGTGAAGCTGCTCTCGTCGGCCAGCAGATTCTGGCTGAACCGCGTCCCGAGCTCCGACATGCGCGCGGCGATCTCGGCGATGCGCGCCTTGTCGTCTGGACCGAGCTCCGCGCCCGAGCGCCGGAAGCGGATGCGGTAGCGGTCGAGGACGCGGCGCTCCTCCGGGTCGAGCCTCTCGGCACCGACGGCCGAGATGCGGGCCCAGAGCTGCGGGTTGAGGTAGATGGCGCTGCCGTGCCGGGCGAGCTTCGGACCGATCTCCCGCTCGATCGCCTGCAGATCCGGATTCGTATGGCTGCCGGTCAAATTGTAGAAGACGCCGGCGACCCGATCGAGGGCGAGGCCGGCCCGCTCCATCGCCGCCACCGTATTGGCGAAGGTCGCCGGAGCCGTGTCGGCCGCGATGGCCCGGATCTCGGCATCGTGGGCCGCCAGCGCCGCCTCGAAGGCCGGCCGGTAATGGTTCGGATGGATCCGTTCGAAGGGCGGCAGGCCGAACGGCGTCGTCCAGTGCGCCTCCTGGAAGGGATTGTCCTGCGGCAGGCTCGGCAGCCCGGCATCAGCGGAGTCCAGCATACGGTCCTCGAAGTCATCCCTACGGCGACCATTGCCGTCGCCGTGCGGTCCGGCGACATGGGGTCGACGGGCGTCCTGCGGAAGACAGTGACCTGATCGCCGCATCCGTCAACCGCGCAGGCGATCCGAACGACGTCTCGCCCGTTACCATCGGCCAACGCCTAAGCTTCGAGGCCTCATGCCAGGACGTCTGCCGCCGATCCGTCGCACCGCGCCACCGCTCGCGCGCAGTCTCCTCGTCCTCGGTCTGGCCATCTTTCCGGCCGCGTCGGGCCGGACCGCCGAGGCCCCGGCTGCCACCGTGCCGGTCCCCCCACCGAAGCCGCCCGAGCGGCCGGACGCACTGAAGCCGCCGGCTGCCCCGGAGACTGCCCTTCCGGCGCCGCCGGCCCGACCGGCGGAACTGACACCACCCACGACGGTCTCGCCCAAAGAAAGCGGCAAACCCGCGGTCGAGGCGGGCACGGAGGCCGGCAAGCCCGAGATGCCGTCGCCGCCGCCCACGCCGCCCGGCCGGCCGCCGGAACTCTCCGGCGAGGCGGCGCTCGCCCTGAAGGTCTCGCCTCCGGACGACACCGCCTGTCGGACGCGTCTCAAGCGCCTCGGAGTGGAGTTCGAGCCGCTGCCGCCGATCGCCGAGGGCCAGTGCACGGCGCCGCTTCCGCTGAAGGTCACCAAGTTCGCCGACGGCGTGACGCTTCCGCAGGGCGCGACGCTGACCTGCCGGTCGGCCGAGGCGCTGGCGCGCTGGGTCACGGAAGTCCAGGTCGAGGCCGAGCGGACCCTCAAGCACCCACTCGCCACGCTCGAACTCGGTGGATCCTACGTGTGCCGGGGGCAGAACCACGATTTCGATGCAAAGCTCAGCGAGCACGCCTTCGCCAATGCCGCCGACGTGATGGGCTTCAGTTTCGCAGGGCGCCCGAGCATTCCGGTCAAGGCGATGCCTGAGGGATCCGAGGAGGCGCGGTTCCTGGTGGCCGTGCGCGGCAAGGCCTGCGAATTCTTCCGAACGGTCCTGGGGCCGGGGACGAACGCGGCCCATTCTAACCACTTCCATCTCGATGAGCGCGAGCGCAACGCGGGCCACCGCCTCTGCGAATAGGGCTCATGGAACGTTCCCGCCGGCTCGGCGCTTGTGGCACCGGAACGCGTCTGTTCCCGGAGATTGCGACGTCGATGTTCCCGACCCCTCGGCGGCCGGTCTGGGCGGCCCTCCTGGCGAGTTGCCTCATCGTGCAGGGTGCGGAGGCCAGACCGAGGGAATCCGCCAGGAAGGAGACCGGCAAAGGGGACACGACGCCCGCGCTGACGGCGGATGCGGTGAACGCGGCGACCCTGTCGCCGCAGGGCGGCGCGGCGGGGGAGTCAAAGCCCGAGGCGAAGAAGTCCGCCGCGCAGAGGCGCAAGTCGCGGGCGGCCGACGACAAGCCCGATCCGCTGATCGTCAAGGCGCAGGTTCTCCTCGACCGAGCCCATTTCTACCCGGGCGCCATCGACGGGCGGAAGGGCGAGAATTACCAGCATGCCCTCTCGGCCTTCGCGGTGGCACAGGGCCTGCCCGCCACCCAGGACCTGACGCCGGAGGTCTGGGACAAGCTTCAGGGCACGAGCGACAAGCCGGCGGTTACGGATTACACGCTGACCGAGGCGGACGCGTCGGGCCCCTACGTCGACAAGATTCCGCCGAAGATGGAGGAGCAGGCCGACCTGAAGGATCTCGGCTACACCAATCCGCGGGAGATGCTGGCCGAACGCTTCCACATGAGCCGGGACCTCGTCAGCGCACTCAATCCGGGCAAGCCGCTCGACAAGGCCGGGACCGCCATCGCGGTTGCGGCCGTCGATCCGATGACCCTCGACAAACCCAAGGGAAAGGATCTGCCGAAGGATCCGAAGGTCGACCGTATAGAAGTCGACAAGAGCAGCCGCGACGTACGCGCCTTCGGTGAGGATGGAAAGCTGGTCGCCTACTACCCCGCCTCGATCGGCAGCACGGAGAAGCCGGCCCCGAGCGGCGACACCAAGGTGAAGGGCGTGGCGTTCGATCCGGACTACACCTACAATCCGAAATATGCGTTCAAAGGTGTGAAGGCGAAGCACAAGTTCACCATCCAGGCCGGCCCCAACAACCCTGTCGGTCTTGTCTGGATCGATCTTGCCATCCCGAGCTACGGGATCCACGGCACGCCGGAGCCCGAGAAGGTCGGAAAGACCGAGTCGCACGGCTGCATCCGACTGACCAACTGGAATGCGCGCGATCTCGCGGCCCACGTGACCCGGGGCGCCAAGGTCAGCTTCAAGGACGACTAGGTCGCCGCACCGATCCGGCGTCGCCCCTGGTCAAAAATGTATCACCGGTTAACATACTAGGCGCTATTGGCGCCGGAACGACCCGGGAACGCTTGACACGTTGCGCATTACGGGCGACGCCAAAGGCCATCTCGTGGCCTGCCCGCCGAAGCTGCGCCGTATTACGGACCGTTGCTCGCGTGGTTCGCGAGATGAGACCTACTGCACGGCAAGATCCCCGGTGGCGGGGGCGTTCGAAGGGAAGACGGCCCGGCGTGACTGCTGACCCCAACGATGACGTCCTCAACGGCGTCCGCGTGCTCGTCGTCGAGGACGAGGCTGCCATCTCGATGCTGCTCGAGGACATGCTCCTCGATTTCGGTTGTTCGGTCGTCGGCCCGGCCGCGCGCCTGTCGTCGGCCCTCGAGATGGCGTCGCAGGAGACCTTCGAGGTTGCGATCCTGGACGTGAACGTCGCGGGCGAGCCGATCTACCCGGTGGCCGAGGCCATCGCGAAGCGCGATCTGCCGCTGGTGTTCTCCACGGGTTACGGCGGGGCGGGTATCCGCGAGCCCTTCCGGGACAGGCCCGTAGTGCAGAAGCCGTTCAGCCAAGCGGACCTGAAGCGGACGCTGATCGGCGCGATCCGCGCCGTCCGGGACTGACGGCGGCGCCTACAAGCCTTCGATCGTGAAGGCGTCGGCCACGTGGGCCGGCCATTCCCGCGCGCCGACGAACACCGCATCCGCCCGGAAGGTCATGCCGGCGCTCCAGGTATTGCGGCCGATCCAGGCCCGGACCGCGCGGGAAAAGCGGCGGCGCTTGGCCGCATCGATCGCCTCGCGGGCGTCCTCGCGCCGGGACCGGGCCTTCACCTCGACGAACGCGACGGTGTTCCAGCGCTGGACGATCAGGTCGATCTCGCCCCCCGCAACGCTCACGCGCCGGCCGACCGGCCAGTAGCCCTTGAGCATCAGGACCGCCAGCGCCAGCCACTCGGCCCGGTGGCCGCGCCGATAAGCGGCGCGATGCCGCTGCGCCCGGTCGGGGAGCGCGCCGTTCAAGGTTCGCCCCGCGCCAAAACCAGCGCCCGCGCGTAGACGAGACGACGCGGCTGCCCGGTATCGTCGGCGACGAGGCTCGCGGCATCCTTGATCGAGTGCCGCTCGAGCGCCGCACGCAGCAGCGCGTCGAGGGCGGCATCGCTGTCGGCCGTGCGCTCGGGCGCCGTGGCGGCGCCGATGATGACGACGATCTCGCCTTTCGGCGGCCCATCCTCGCCGAAGCGCGCGCTGAGGGAGCCCAACGTGTCGCGCCGGACGGTCTCATAGAGCTTGGTGAGTTCGCGGGTCACCGCGGCGGGCCGGTCGGGACCCAGCACCGCGGCGGCGTCCGCCAGCATTTCGGGGAGGCGGTGCGGCGATTCGAACAGGACCAGAGTCCCGGGGACCGGGACGAGCGCCTCCAGCCGGTTGCGCCGGGCGCCGGCCTTCTGAGGAAGGAAGCCCTCGAAAAAGAAGCGGTCCGTCGGCAGGCCGGCGGCAACCAGGGCGGTCATCACCGCCGAAGGACCCGGGACGGGCGTGATCCCGATCCCGGCTTCGATGGCGGCTTGGACGAGCTTGTAACCGGGGTCGGAGACCAGCGGCGTACCCGCATCCGACACCAGGGCCAGGGCCTCGCCGGCGCGCAGGCGGGCGACCATGCGTTCGCGCACCGCCTCGTTGGAATGCTCATGGTAGGCGAGGAGCGGGGTTGTGATGCCGTAATGGGCGAGCAGCGTCCGGGTGACCCGCGTGTCCTCGGCGAGGACCGCGTCCGCCGCCGCGAGCGTCGCCAGGGCGCGGATCGTTATGTCGCGGAGGTTGCCGATGGGCGTCGCCACGATGTGAAGGCCGGGCGCCAGGGTTTCGGCCTCGCTCGCCAGCCCGAAGGCCGTGAAGGTCGGGGTCCGCGGCCGATCCGCTCCGGGCTTGTGGGACGGGACTCTCATGTGAGGAGCGGTCCCCGGGGCGTCGAATCGGCGGGTCATCGTTGACCATGTTGCCACACCCGCCGGCTCTCGTCGCGGCAGCGGCCACCACCAGGGGGCAAGTCCGCTGCGGCGCGTTTACATTTCCAAAGCCGATCGTCAGGCTATCCCCGCCTGCTTGAGGGAGTCCGCGCGATGGCGCGTCCGATAGGGGTGCGGGAGGGTCTTCCGCGCGCCGCCGCCCTGATCGCCGCGCTCTGCGCCGCGCTGCCGCTCCTCGGCGGTTGCCTCGCCACCGACGGCGGGCGGCGCCGGCCCTCGGCTCAGGCCGAGCTGTCACCGCCCGCGGCGGTGCCGCAGGCGCCCGCCGCAGACGCCCCGCCGACACTCGCCGCGGTGGGCGGGCAACGCATCGGCTCAGGCGCCGTGAAGGTCGCCCTGGTGCTGCCGCTCAGCGGACAAGGCGCCGCGGTGGGCGCGGCCATGCGCAACGCCGCCCAGCTCGCCTTCGACGAAGGACAACAGCCGGACCTGACGATCCTCGTGGAGGATGACCGGGGCAATCCCGACGGAGCACGGGACGCGACGCAGGACGCCCTCCGGCAGGGCGCCGAGATCGTCCTCGGTCCCCTGTTCGCCGGGAGCGTACAGGCCGCGGCCGCAGTGGCGCGCGCCGCGGGCAAGCCGGTGATCGGATTCTCCACGGACGCCACCGTGGCGGCCCGGGGCGTCTACCTCCTGAGCTTCCTGCCCCAGCCGGAGGTGGACCGGGCGGTGGAGGACTCCGTGGCGGGAGGCAAGCGTTCCTTCGCGGCGTTGATCCCCGAGACCGCCTATGGCAACGCCGTCGAGGCGGAATTCCGCGAGGTCGTGGCGCGCCAGGGCGCCCGGGTCGCGGCCATCGAGCGATACCCCGCGGGTGCGCCCGGCCCCGCCGTGGAGCGGCTGGCGCGCGTCATCACCGGTCCCGGCGCGACGGCCGACGCCCTGTTCATCCCGGAGACCCCCGAGGGCCTGCCGGGCGTCGCGGCGGCCCTGACCAAGGCCGGCTTCTCGCCGGCCCGCGTCCGCCCGATCGGCACGGCTCTCTGGAACGAGCCGGCCCTGTTCACCCTGCCGGCCCTTCAGGGCGGCCGCTTCGCGGCCGCGGACCGGAGCGGGTTCTCCAATTTCAGCGGACGCTACCAAGCCAAGTTCGGCACCGTTCCGCCGCGCGTCGCCTCCCTCGCCTACGACGCCGTGATGCTGACCGCGGCACTGTCGCGGCAATACGGATCGCAGCGCTTCGCCGAACCCACTCTGACGAGCGGAGCGGGCTTCGCCGGAGTGGACGGCACCTTCCGGTTCCGACCGGACGGGCAGAGCGAGCGGAGCTTGGCGGTCTACGAGATCCGCAACAACGCCACGACGATCGTGAGCCCGGCACCGCGGCTGCTGGCCAAGCCGGCGATCTGATCAGGCTGCCAATTCGGCGACCAGGGCGTTGAGGACCGGCGCGCCCCGCGCGGTCGCGGCGATGCGGCCGCCCGGCCGCCGCTCCAGCAGACCGTCGCCCACCAGCATGCCGACGCGGTTGCCGTTCAGCGGCCTGCCCTTCAGGGCCGCGTACCGTGCCGGATCGATGCCCTCGGCGAGGCGCAGTCCCATGACCAGAAACTCATCGGCCTGATCGGCGGCCGAAAGCATCTCGGTCTCGACGATGCCGTGGCCGTCGCGCTCGACCCGGGCGAGCCACGCCTCCGGCGATCGCTCCGTGATGGTGCCGACCCGCCCATGGGCCGTGACGAGTCGCCCATGGGCGCCCGGACCGATCCCGGCATACTCGCCGTAGCGCCAGTACAGCAGGTTGTGGCGCGATTCCGCGCCGGGCCGGGCGTGGTTGGAGATCTCGTAGGCGGGCAGCCCCGCCCCTGCGCACAGTTCCTGCGTCACGTCGTAGAGGGCCCGCCCGGTGTCGTCGTCGGGGATCACCAGCTTGCCGGCGGCGGCGAGGCCGTGGAACGGCGTGCCGGGCTCGATCGTGAGCTGATAGAGAGAGAGATGCTCGGCGGCCCGGTCCAGCGCTTCGCGGAGTTCGGCGCGCCACAGCTCGGGGGTCTGTCCGGAGCGGGCGTAGATCAGGTCGAACGACGTGCGGTCGAAGACGGCCTGCGCGACGCGGATGGCGTCGAGCGCCTGCGCCACGTCGTGAAGGCGGCCGAGTGCCTTCAGGGCCGTATCGTCCAGCGCCTGGACGCCGAGGGAGACGCGGTTGATTCCCGCGGCCCGGTAGCCGCGGAAGCGCCCGGCCTCGACGCTCGACGGGTTGGCCTCCAGGGTGATCTCGGCGTCCGACGCCACGGTCCAGTGCGCGGCCACCGCATCGAGGAGGCCCGCGACGGTCGCGGGCTGCATCAGCGAGGGCGTGCCGCCACCGAGGAAGACGCTGGTGACGGCCCGGCCGGGCGTCCGGCCCGCGGCGTTGGCGATCTCGGCCCGGAAGGCGTCGAGGAACCGCGACTCGTCGACGCCGCCGTGCCGGACATGACTGTTGAAGTCGCAGTACGGGCACTTCGCGGCGCAGAAGGGCCAGTGCAGGTAGATCCCGAAACCCGCATCGCGGGTGGGATGGTCCGGGCCGGTCAAGGTCATGATGGACCTGGATGTGAGGGCAGGCGGCCGGTTTGGCAATCAGGAGGCTGGAGCGAGGCAGGCCCGGCTCAGCTCCACGAAGGCCCGCGCCCGGTGCGACAGCCCCTCGCCCTTCTGCCAGTCGACGCCGTGCTTCTCGTCGGCGCTCATCTCCCCAAACGTGCGATCGTGTCCCTCGGGACGGAAGATCGGGTCGTAGCCGAAGCCGGCCGAGCCTTTCGCCGCCACGAGGTCGCCGAACACCCGACCTTCGAAAAGTTCGGTGTGTCCGTCGGGCCAGGCGAGCACCAGCGCCGACACGAAATGGGCGCGGCGGGACTGCGCCCCGCGCTGATCCAACTCCGCGAAGATCCGCGCCATGGCACCGGCGAAGTCCTTGGTCGGCCCGGCCCAGCGCGCCGAGAAGATGCCGGGTGCGCAGTCGAGCGCGTCCACGCAGAGGCCGGAATCGTCGGCGAAGGCCGGGAGGCCGGTCGCGTCCGCGGCGGCCTTGGCCTTGATGAACGCGTTCTCGGCGAACATCGTGCCGGTCTCGTCCGGCTCCGGCAGCCCCAGCTCTCCGGCCGACACCGCCTCGACGCCGAACGGCGCCAGAAGCTCGCTCATCTCGGTGAGCTTGCCGGCGTTGTGGGTGGCGATCACCACCTTGCCGGTCAGCCTCCGGCCATGGCGGGGCGCGGGGCTCACGCGATCGCCTCCTTCTGGAGGGCGACCAGCCGGTCGGTCCCGGCGCGGGCGAGCCGCAGCAACTCGAGGAGCTGGTCCTCCGAGAACGGCTCCATCTCGGCGGTGCCCTGCACCTCGACGATGCCGCCCCGGCCTGTCAGCACGAAATTGGCGTCGGTCTCGGCCGCGGAATCCTCGGCGTAGTCGAGGTCGAGGACCGGCGTGCCCTTGTACAGCCCGCACGACACGGCCGCGACGTGGTCGCGCAGCGGATCGACCGAGATGATGGAGCGGGCCCGCATCCAGGTGAAGCAATCGTGGAGCGCCACCCAGGCGCCGGTGATGGCGGCTGTGCGGGTGCCGCCGTCGGCCTGGATCACGTCGCAATCTATGGTGATCTGGCGCTCGCCGATCGCCGGCAGGTTGGTGACCGCGCGGAGCGAGCGGCCGATCAGCCGCTGGATCTCCTGGGTCCGCCCCGAGGGCTTGCCGGAACCGACCTCGCGGCGGGTGCGTTCGTGCGTCGCACGCGGCAGCATGGCGTACTCGGCCGTGACCCATCCCTTGCCGGAACCGCGCAGCCACGGCGGACCCCGCTCTTCCAGGGAGGCGGTGCAGAGCACCCGGGTGTTGCCGAAGCTGACTAGGCAGGAGCCCTCGGCGTAGCGCGAGACCGCGCGCTCCAGGCTGACGGACCGCAACTCGTCGGCGGCACGCTTGGAAGGCCGCATTGCGGGCCCTTTCTGTCGAGGAGATCGAGGGCCGGGCTCATAGGCCGAGCCGTTACCGCGGGCAAGCAGCGCCCGGCTGATCGATCCCGGCGGATTGATCCTTGACGGCCGTCCGGACATGATCGGACCACAGGATGATTGCGTGACAGATCCGACCTTCAGAGTGACGAACGGCCAGTCCATGCAGGCGCTTGCCGCGCTCAACGAGCGTGCCCGGGAGATCTTTCGCCAGATCGTCGAGAGTTATCTGACGACGGGGGAGCCAGTGGGATCGCGCAATCTGGCGCGAATCCTTCCGATGACTCTGTCACCGGCCTCGATCCGCAACGTGATGGCGGATCTGGAGCATTCCGGTCTGATCTTCGCGCCCCACACGTCGGCCGGCCGCCTGCCGACAGAGCTGGGTCTGCGGTTCTTCGTGGACGCCATGCTCGAACTGGGCGACGTCAGCCAGGACGAGCAGGCCCGGATCGAGGCGCAGATGCGGGCGGCCGCGTCCGGCCACACCTTCGACTCGGCGCTCGCCGAGGCATCGACGATGCTGTCGGGGGTGTCGCGCGGCGCCGGCGTGGTCCTGACCACCAAGGCGAACGTGAACCTCAAGCACATCGAGTTCGTCCGCCTCGATCCCGCCCGCGCCCTGGTGATCCTGGTCTCGGACGACGGCTCCGTGGAGAACCGCCTCGTGGACCTGCCCCCGGGCCTGCCGGCAGGCGCGCTTCAGGAGGCAACCAACTTCCTCAATGCCCGGCTGCAGGGCCGCACGCTGGGATCGCTGCGCGCCGAGATCGAGGCCGGACGCAAGGCCATGAAACGCGAGCTCGACGCGATCACCGAGCGCCTCGTGGATGCCGGGCTCGCCACGCCGGTCGGCCCGTCAGAGGCGCGCCAGCTGATCGTGCGCGGACAGGCGAACCTGCTCGATGACCTGCGCGCGGTCGAGGATCTCGAGCGCATCCGGCTGCTGTTCAACGACCTCGAGACCCAGAAGGACGTCATCGACCTCCTGGCCCGTGCCGAGGGTGGCGAGGGCGTGCGGATCTTCATCGGTTCGGAAAACAAGCTGTTCTCGCTGTCCGGGTCGTCGCTGATCGCGGCGCCGTTCCGCGACGGATCGCAGAAGATCGTGGGCGTGGTCGGGGTGATCGGCCCGACGCGACTGAACTACGCCCGGATCGTGCCGATGGTCGACTATACGGCGCGGGTGGTGTCGAAATTGTTGGATGGCGGACGGTAGCAGGAGCCGAACGGGCGCATCGCCCGCCCGGCCCCGGGGATCGTATGCGTCAGGCCGGGATCACGTCCACGATCTCATACGTATCGGGATCGATGATCACGATATCGTCGCGCACCAGGATGAACTCGTAGCCCTCGTATTCCGGCACCAGGGTGACGATCGCGGGCGGCAGCCGGTGCAGCGTGACCGAGCGCGGAATCGCCGTCCCAACCGCCAGCCCGAACGCCACGTCCCGGAGGGGCGAAACGCCCAGGCGGGTGATCGAGCTGCGGAACTCGGTGCGCTGCCGCGTGTCGAGACGGCCGACCGCGCCGCGAGCGGAACCGCCCTCGCGGACGCCCCCACGACCACCCCGCTCACCGGCCGCGCCGCGGCCGCCCTGGTTCGGTCCGGCACCGTCCCGGCCGCCGCGCTGTCCCGCAGCGCCGGGCTCGCGCCCGCCACGGTCTCCGCGTTCCTCGCGGTTGCCGCGATCACCACGATCGCCGCGGTCGCCGGCGCCGGGGTTGGCGCCCGGACCAGCGCGCTCGGAGGGACCGTTGCGCTCGGCGGCTCCGCCGGGCCGGCCGGGTCCCTCGGCGCCGCGACCGGCAGGTCCGCCCGGCTCGGCTCCGCGCGCACCGCCCTCGGCGCCGCCGGGCCCGCGCGTCGCGCCACCGCCTTCCGCGCCGCCGGCACCACCCCGCATCCCGCCGGTGGCTCATGCCCTCGTCCATGCGGCCGACCACCACCATCGACGGGGCGTCGGTGGTCAGCGCGATGTAGGCGAAGGTCGAGAGGCCGAAGGCGAAGGCGATCGGCACGCCGGAGAACACCAGGCCCCCCACGCCCAGGACGAAGAACAAGAGCAGGTTGAGGTTGCCGAGGTCCCGCAGCCAGGGCTGGAGCGCCACGAGGCCGGCCGCGAGCCCGGCGCCCAGCACGAGCGCGCCCGCGGTGAGGCGCCAGTCGGCGGTCTCCAGCAGGCGGATCACCGCAACGATCAGCATGAGGCCCAGCCCGATCGGCAGGGCGGCGGCGCGCCACGCGTTGTTCAGTTCCAGCGCGGGCGTCTGGACGAAGGTCTCCTCGCTGGCGAATTCGAAGGCCGGCTCCAGCATCAGGGCGACGAAGATCAGGCCGGCCACCAGGGCGATGGTCTCCAGGAAGGCGCGCAGGCGCGGGCCGCTCATGGCCACGAAGGCGGTCATGCGCATGTGCTCGGCGCGGCGGAAGGCGACCACGGCGCCCAGCATGGCGAGCCACAGGAACAGGATCGAGGCGAGTTCGTCCGACCAGACCAAAGGCGCGCGGAACACGTAGCGGCTGACCACGCCGCCGAGCAGCACGCCGATCTCGGCGAGAACGAGCAGCGCCGCCGGGATCTCCACGAGGTATCCCAGCCCGTCGTCCAACCGGCGCAGCCAGCCCCCAGCGCGCAGGGGCGGACCCGTCAGTGCAACCCCCGCCGTCGTCTCGACGGCCGCGATATCGATCTGCATGGCGCCCTCCCTCCGGACCCGTCCCGACGGCGCTGCCGGCGGAAGGGATCCGAGCGCGTCTTCGCACGCTCTCGGTCTGTGAATGCGGTATCCGCTCCCGCGAAGCGCGCTTCAAGTGCGTTTGCCCGTCACGTCCTCAGGATGCGACGGAACCCATGCGAGCCGCCAGGGGCGGGTCCCGCCCTGAACTCAGGCGGCGTCGCGGATGAAGGTCGTGATGAGCCGGGCCACCGCCTCGGGCTGCTCCTGCTGAACCCAGTGCCCGGCCCCCTCGACGAGGTGGAAGCCGGTCATGGCCGTGCAGGCGTGCTGGCGCATCGCCTCGGCGGCGCCCGGACTTTGGTAGACGCCCCAGTCGCACCGGCCCGCGATGAAGCACGACGGCACGTCGACGGTCCGGCCGGCGAAGACGCGGAGATCGTCGACGCAGGCGGCGTCCGTGTAGCGGCGGTAGCCCTGCAAGCCCCCCTGGAACCCGGTTTGCGCGTATTCCGTCACGTACACGTCCAGCTCGGCGTCCGTCAGCCACCGGCAGGCGGCGATCTGCGCCGCGGACGGCATCTCGGGGCCGACCGTCGCCGCCATGCCCCTGTCGCGGTCCATGATGTAGTAGGTCGGAAGCCGCGCGAGGTCCTCGGCTGAACCGGAGTTCAGCGGATGGGGCGCGTTGTCCGGCCAGTCGGCGCTCTTCGCGTGGTAATAGGCGCGCAGGACGTTCCGAAGCCCCTGGGGCGCCCGCAGCAGGTCGTCGTTCGCCTCCCGCGTCCTGTACCAGCGCTGGTAGAACTTGCGCGGGCGCGGCAGGGCCGCCAGGGTCGCGTCCAAGGCGTCGTCCCTCTCCGCGGGCGAGGGCACGGCCCCGTTCCCGGCATCGCCGGGCAGCGCCGGCGGGCCCGCGAACGGGGCGCTCATCATCACGACCGAGCGGAAGACGTCCGGCCTGATGAGCGCGCACCAAGCCGCAGCGGGCGAGCCGGCATCGTGGCCGACCACACAGGCGACCTGCCGATGTCCCAGGGCGGCGGCGAGCGCTAGGGTGTCGGTCACGACATTGACGAAGCCGAAGGGATGCGTGCTCGCGTCGTAGGCCGGATCCCAGCCGGTCGTCCGGCCGTAGCCCCGCTGGTCGGCGGCGACGACGTGAAACCCGGCCTCCGCCAGGGGCAGCATGACCTTGCGCCAGCTGTAGGCGAGTTCCGGGAAACCGTGCAGCAGCATGACCAGCGGCCGGCCGGCCGGCGCGTGGCCGGCCTCCAGCAGGTGAACGGTGAGGCCGTTGATCCCCGGCAGGAGGCGCGACCGGATGCCCGCCGGAAGCGTCCCGTCGCCGTAGGGCGAGACCACGGACGTCACGACTTCAGCGTCCCCGTTCACCTGATTGGCCCACCCTGTCGTCTGCGGCACCGGGCCGGCTGGACCGGGCGCCGGATCCGACGCCCGCGCGGGGGCCGGGATCCCGCGACCGGCGCTGCCTCAGCTCGACTCGGCACCCCCGCTGGCCTCACGGCGGGCTGCCCGCGCCAGGGCGATCAGCGCGGCGGCCGTCGCCTCGCCGTTCTGGCCCGGCTCCCCGCCTCCGCCGACCAGCAGCAGGATGGGGGGTGACGTCCGGCTCGGGTCCCGTCGTCGCCCGCGCGGGCGACGGGGCCTGCGATCGGTCGGTTCCGCCATGACGCCTCACAGGTTGATGGCCGGCGCCGCGCGCACCGTGCATCGAAGTCCCGAACCCTCAGCGCGGACGGGGCCGCGGCACGGAGATGGTGACCAACTCGCCGGTCGTCGGATCGAGAATCGTCATGGGCGCTCCCGGGCTGCCTCCCCATGCCAGGCCCGAATTATGGTTTAACCTTGGCCGATCGGTGGCCTGTAAACAGTTTTCGCTGATCATGTTCCGGAAATTGGCCCGTGATTGCGGAACCGGTAGCGCGAATATTCTTCTCCTCGGCGCCGACAACTCGACCCGGCGGCCGCCGCAGGCCCGGCACCGGCGCGGTCTGCCGAGCGCGCGCAGATCCCTAGACCGACATCCATCGGAGCACGTCGGCCTCGACCATCCCGGCCCGGGGGCCGGCCAGCACCACCTGACCGCGATCCATCACGGCGTAGGAATCGCACAGGTCGCGCGCCCACTCGAAATACTGCTCGACCAGCACGATTCCCATCTCGCCCTTGCCCCGCAGGTAGGTGATCGCCCGGCCGATATCCTTGATGATCGAGGGCTGGATGCCCTCGGTCGGCTCGTCGAGCACGAGGAGCTTCGGCCGCGTCACCAGCGCCCGGCCGATGGCGAGCTGCTGCTGCTGGCCGCCCGAGAGGTCGCCGCCGCGCCGGTGCAGCATGTCCTTGAGCACCGGGAACAGGTCGTAGATCTCCCCCGGGATGTGGCGGTCGCGGCGCTTCAGCGGCGCGAAGCCGGTCTCCAGGTTCTCCTTCACGGTGAGCAGCGGGAAGATCTCGCGGCCCTGGGGCACGAAGGCAATCCCGGCCCGTGCCCGGTCGTAGGGCGCGAGGCCCTGGATCGGGCGGCCGCCGAGGCGGATCGCGCCGGAGCGCACCGGCTGCTGGCCGACGATGGCCCGCAGCAGCGAGGTCTTGCCGACGCCGTTGCGGCCGAGAACCGTCGTCACCTGCCCGGCCTCGGCCGTCAGCGAGACGCCGCGAAGCGCCTGCGCGGCGCCGTAGTACAGGTCGATGCCGTCGACGGAGAGCATGGTCATCGTCCCAGATCCATCATCGCCCGAGATAGACTTCGACCACCCGCGGGTCGGCCGAGACGGCGTCGATCGAGCCCTCGGCCAGCACCGCGCCCTCGTGCAGGCAGGTGACCCGGCAGCCGAGGTCGCGGACGAAGTGCATGTCGTGCTCGACCACGAGGACGGCGTGCTCGCCGGCGATGCGCCGCAGCAGGCGGGCGGTCTCGGCGGTCTCGGCGTCGGTCATGCCGGCCACCGGCTCGTCGACCAGCAGGAGCTTGGGATCCTGCGCGAGCAGCATGCCGATCTCCAGCCACTGCTTCTGGCCGTGGCTCAGGTCGGCCGCCGGTCGGCCGCGATGGGCCAGCAGGCCGACGGTCTCCAGCAGGGCGTCGATCCGCGCGGCCTCGACGCGGTTGCGCCAGCCGAACAGGGACGCGAAGGCGGCCCGCGGCCCCTTCAGCGCCAACAGGATGTTGTCGGCCACCGTGTGGCTCTCGAACACGGTGGGCTTCTGGAACTTGCGGCCGATGCCGAGGTCGGCGATCGCCGGCTCGTCGCTCTTCAGGAGGTCGTGGGTGCCGTCGAACAGGGCGATGCCGCTGTCCGGCCGGGTCTTGCCGGTGATGCAGTCCATCATGGTGGTCTTGCCGGCGCCGTTCGGGCCGATGATCGCCCGCAGCTCGCCGCGGGCCAGCGTCAGCGACAGGCCGCGCAGGGCCTTGTAGCCGTCGAAGGTCACCCGCAGGTCGTCGAGGTAGAGGAGCGCGTCCGTCTCGCGCTTCCGATTGGCGGGGCCGCGGGCGTCCGGGCGTTCGAGGAGGTCGGTGCTCACGAGCCCTGCCCTTCTTCCGCGAGTTTCGGGGCGATCTCGGGCTCCGGCGGCAGCCTGGCCGCCGCGCGCCGGGAGCCGAACCGCTCGATCACGGTGCCGACGAGGCCGCGCGGCAGGAACAGCGTCACGACCACGAACAGGCCGCCGAGCGCGAACAGCCACGCGTCGGGCATGACGCCGGTGAGCACGGTCTTGGCGTAGTTGACCAGCACGGCGCCGAGCGCCGCGCCGACCAGGGTGCCGCGGCCGCCCACCGCCACCCAGATCACCGTCTCGATGGAGTTGGTCGGGGCGAACTCCCCCGGGTTGATGATGCCGACCTGCGGCACGTAGAGGGCGCCGGCGACGCCGGCCATCATGGCCGAGACCGTGAAGGCCAGCGTTTTGAAGTGCTCCGGCCGGTAGCCGAGGAAGCGCGTCCGGCTCTCGGCATCGCGCACGGCGATCAGGATCTTTCCGTAGGCCGAGACCGTCATGACCCGGGCGATCAGGTAGCCGAGCGCCAGCGCCACGCCGGTGGCCACGAAGATGCCGACGCGGAAGTTTTGTGACTGGACGGAGAGTCCCAAGAGATCCTTGAAGTCGGTGAGGCCGTTGTTGCCGCCGAGCCCCATGTCGTTGCGGAAGAAGGCGAGCATCAGCGCGTAGGTCAGCGCCTGGGTGATGATCGACAGGTAGACGCCCGTCACCCGCGACCGGAAGGCGAGCCAGCCGAACACGAAGGCCAGCAGGCCCGGCACCAGCAGGACCATCAGGCCCGCGAAGGCGAAGTGGTCGAAGCCGTACCAGTACCAAGGCAGCGCCTTGTAGTTCAGGAACACCATGAAGTCGGGCAGGACCGGGTTGCCGTAGACGCCCCGGGATCCGATCTGGCGCATCAGGTACATGCCCATCGCGTAGCCGCCGAGCGCGAAGAACGCCCCGTGGCCGAGCGAGAGGATGCCGCAATAGCCCCAGACGAGGTCGAGGCTGACCGCGAGCAGCGCGTAGGCGAGGTATTTTCCGAAGAGCGAGACGAGGTAGGTCGGCAGGTGCAGGCCGGAGCCTTCCGGCACCGCGAGGTTCAGCACCGGCACGGCGAGGCAGAAGGCGGCCAGGACGGCGAGGAAGATCCAGCCCTTGAGATCGATGAGGGGGGTGCGGGGGGTCATGCGGCGGATCCCGAGGGCGCAACGCGTGTCCCCTCCCCCTTGCGGGGAGGGGTCGGGGTGGGGGTGGTCCCGGCTCGAGCGCGGCGGTGCCTTCTGCACCACCTCCACCCTCGGTCCCTCCCCGCAAGGGGGAGGGAAGGACGCCGGTCCCTCACGATTCCACCGCCCGGCCCTTGAGCGCGAACAGGCCGCGCGGGCGCTTCTGGATGAACAGGATGATGAAGATCAGGAGGCCGATCTTGGCGAGCACCGCGCCGATATACGGCTCGGCGAGCTTGTTCACGACGCCGAGCGTCAGCGCCGCCACCAGCGTCCCCCAGAGGTTGCCGACGCCGCCGAACACCACCACGAGGAACGAGTCGATGATGTAGCCCTGGCCGAGATTGGGCGAGACGTTGTCGATCTGCGACAGCGCCACCCCGGCGATGCCGGCGATCCCGGATCCGAGGCCGAAGGTCAGCGCGTCGACGTAGGGCGTGCGGATGCCCATGGCGGCGGCCATGCGGCGGTTCTGGGTGACCGCCCGGGTCTTCAGGCCGAACGAGGTCTTTCGCAGCACGAACAACAGGCCCAGGAACACGGCAAACGCGAACACGATGATCCACATCCGGCCCCAGGTGATCGACAGGCCGTAGAAATCGAAGGCGCCGCTCATGAAGGCGGGGGCGCCGACCTCGCGGTTGGTCGGGCCGAAGATCGAGCGTACCCCCTGCTGCAGGGCGAGGCTGACCCCGAAGGTGGCGAGCAGCGTCTCCAGCGGGCGCCCGTACAGGAAGCGGATGATGAACCGCTCGATCAGCACGCCGACGAGGCCGGCGACCAGGAACGCGCAGGGGATGCTGATCGCGAGCGACCAGCCGAACAGGGACGGCGCCTGGGTGCGGATCAGCTCCTGCACGCCGTAGGTCGTGTAGGCGCCGAGCATCACCATCTCGCCGTGGGCCATGTTGATCACGCCCATCACCCCGAAGGTGATGGCGAGCCCGATGGCGGCGAGCAGAAGCACCGAGCCGAGCGAGATGCCGTACCAGACGTTCTGCAGGGCGCCGAGAATCGCGAGCCGCGTCTCGATCGCCGCGATGCCGCGGGCGGCGGCGGCGCGCACCGCTTCGCCCGGATCCGCCGCGAGACCGCGCAGGATGCCCATCGCGTCGCCATCGCCCCGGGCCTGGATGGCGGGAATTGCGGCAATCCGGTCGGTCTCCGCCGTACCGGGCTTGGCGAGCAGAACGGCGGCGCGCGCCTCCGTCAGCGCCTGGCGGATCCCGGCCTGCGTCTCGCGCGCCAGGGCCGCGTCGAGGGCCGGGAGCGCCGCCGCGTCCCGGGCCTTGAACACCGCGTCGGCGGCGGCGCGGCGCTTGGCCGGGTCGGGGCTCGCGAGGTCGAGCTGCCCGCGGGCGGCCTCGATCGCCCGGCGGACCCGGTTGTTGGCCCGCACGGGCTTGAGGTCGGGGCTGTCGGCGGCCGGGGCGCCGGTCTTCGCGTCCGCGACGGCGTTTCCCTGCCGGATGAGCAGGGTCTTGTCCGGGCCCACCAGCAGCCGTCCGTCCGACAGGGCGGAGAGGATCGCGTCGGCGCGCGGGTCGCCAGAGGCGGCGAGGCCGGAGACGCCGGCCTCGATCTCGGCGTAGCCGTCGCCGGCGAGCTGGCCGTAGGGGTCGGGCGCCTGGGCGCGCGCCGGGGCGGCCAGCAGCAGGACGAGGAGGGTGAGGAGACGGAGCATGGCACTTCTGGCGCAGCGGAACTCTCCTCCCCCTTGCGGGGAGGAGCCGGAGGCGGGTGTGGTTCAGGATCGAGCGTGGCGGTGCCTCCTGCACCACCCCCACCCCTACCCCTCCCCGCAAGCTTGAGCGCATCCCGGGCAGGCCCGGGATCGCCTGGGGAGGGGAGAAGGCGGCTTACGCGCCGCCGCAGCTCTTGGTCTTGGTGTTGTAGTTGCCGCACTTGAGCTTGACCCAGTCGGCCTCGAGGTCCTTCGAGCCCTCGAGCTGCTTCGACCACGCCTCGCCGGGAATCAGCTTGTCGGTCTTCCACACCACGTCGAACTGGCCGTTCGACTCGATCTCGCCGATGAAGACCGGCTTGGTGATGTGGTGGTTCGGCAGCATCGTGGCGGTGCCGCCGGTGAGGTTCTTCTGCTCGATGCCCGGCAGCGCGTCGATCACCTTGTCGGGGTCGGTGGTCCCGGCCTTCTCGACCGCCTTCACCCACATGTTGAAGCCGATATAGTGAGCCTCCATCGGGTCGTTGGTGACCGCCTTGGGGTTCTTCCGGAAGGCCTGCCACTTCTTGATGAAGTCCTCGTTCTCCGGCGTCTTGATCGACTCGAAGTAGTTCCAGGCGGCGAGGTGGCCGACCAGCGGCTTGGCGTCGATGCCGGCGAGCTCCTCCTCGCCCACCGAGAAGGCGACCACCGGGATGTCGGTGGCCTTGATGCCCTGGTTGCCGAGCTCCTTGTAGAACGGCACGTTGGCGTCGCCGTTGATGGTCGAGACCACGGCGGTCTTCTTGCCGGCCGAGCCGAACGCCTTGATCTTCGACACCTCCGTCTGCCAGTCCGAGAAGCCGAACGGCGTGTAGTTGATCAGGATGTCCTCGTCCTTGACGCCCTTGGACTTGAGGTAGGCTTCGAGGATCTTGTTGGTGGTGCGCGGGTAGACGTAGTCGGTCCCTTCCAGCACCCAGCGCTTGGCGCCGCCGCCGTCCTCCGACATCAGGTAATCCACCGCCGGGATCGCCTGCTGGTTCGGGGCGGCGCCGGTGTAGAACACGTTCCGCTCGCTCTCCTCGCCCTCGTACTGGACGGGGTAGAACAGGATGTTGTCGAGTTCCTTGAAGACCGGCAGCACGGATTTGCGCGAGACGCTGGTCCAGCAGCCGAACACGGCCGCGACCTTGTCCTTGCTGATCAGCTCGCGGGCCTTCTCGGCGAAGAGCGGCCAGTTCGAGGCCGGATCGACCACCACCGGCTCCAGCTTCTTGCCGAGCACGCCACCCTTGGCGTTCTGCTCGGCGATGAGCATCAGCATCGCGTCCTTGAGGGTGGTCTCGGAGATCGCCATCGTCCCCGAGAGCGAGTGCAGGATGCCGACCTTGATCGTCTCCTGTGCCCGCGCGGCCCCCATCCCCAGGCTGCTCATCGCGAGCCCGGCGGCCAGAGCGGCGGCCGGGCCCCAGGTTCCAAATGCTTTCACGGCGGTCCCCTTGGTCGTTTTCCTCGACACGGACGGGGGATCGCAAATTGCGTGCCACATATTTAGGCAGACGGGGCGCCGGGGCCGTCCCGAACCCCGGAATCGGCCGGCTGTACCCGCCCGGAGCCTTTAGGCACAGTCCAAATACGCGTATCTGTATGTATTGATGCGCAAAAACTAATCTACTCCATACTGCGACGGAGTTCGGTGTGAGAGAGTGGCGATTATCCGCCGGAGTTTTTGGGCGCGGATGACTGGGAGTTGGCCTGTGCTCCTGCCCGGATCTGGAGGGGCCCATGGCGCTGCCGCAGCAATCCGCCGTCCGCAATCACCTTCTGGCCGCCCTCGCGCCGGAGGAGTTCGACCGCCTTGCTCCGGCCCTGGAGCCGGTATCGCTGCCGCTCCATCAGGTCTTGATCGCCCCGCACCAGCCGATCCGGCGGGCGCATTTCGTCGAGGAGGGGCTCGTCTCCCTGGTGGCGGATACCCGCGAGGGGCGCATCGAGGTCGGCCTCACCGGACGCGAGGGCTTCGTCGGCGTTCCGCTCGCGCTCGGTGCCGAGTCCACGCCCCACACCGCCATCGTGCAGGCCGGCGGCGAGGCGCTCTGCATCGCCGCCGGCACGCTGCGGGAGGCCCTCGACGCGAGCGCCGGCCTGCGGCGGATGCTGGGCGGCTACGTGCAGAGCCTGATCGTGCAGGTGGGGCAGACCGTCTACGCCAATGCCGACCTGACGGTCGAGGCGCGTCTCGCCCGGTGGATCCTCATGACCCACGACCGGCTGGATCAGGATGAGCTGCCCCTGACGCACGAGGTGCTCTCGAAGATGCTCGGCGTCCGTCGGCCCACTGTGACGACGGCGACCCACATCCTCGAGGGGGCCGGCATGATCCGCGCGCAGCGGGGGCGGCATCACGGTCATCGACCGCGCGAAGCTGGAGGACCTGGCGGGCGCCATCTACGGCGCCGCCGAGGCCGGCTGACGCGGGGTCGGGCCGCGGGCGCGCCCGACGGGGCACCGAGTGGAGGCCTCACCGGACCTCGTCGTCCCAGGCGACCTCCGGGTCCTCAGACAGACGACGCCCGATGCGGTCGGTGAGCGGCAGGCGGATCGTGCAGCGCAGCCCGTCCGGTGCGTAGGCCAGGCGGACCTGCGCGCCGAGATCGTAGGCGAGCATGTCCTCCAGCACGTCCGTCCCGAAGCCGCGCCGGGCCGGCTCCCGGATGCCGCTGCCGCCGGTCTCGGCCCAGCCGAGGGTCAGGATCGGCGGCCCCGTCTCCGCGTCGCCCACCGCCCAGGTGGCGCTGACCCGGCCCTGCGGGAGCGCCAGGGAGCCGTGCTCCACCGCGTTGCTCGTCAGCTCGTGCAGCGCCAGCGCCATGACCAGCGCGGCCCGGGGCCGGAGCCGCACCCGCGGCCCGGCGATCGTGGCCTGCTCCCCCTCGCGCACGAGGTGGAACATCAGCTCGTCGGAGATCAGGGTGTGCAGGTTCGCGTCGCCGAACGCGTCCGTGGCGGCCTGGACCCGCATGACGGCTCCGAACCGGCCGTCGAGATGCGCCACGTAGCTCTCGACGTCGGTGACGCTCTCGGCGGAGCGGTGCATGATGGTGCGCATCATCGCCATCGTGTTGCGCATCCCGTGTCGCAGGCTGTCGGGCATGCCCGCCTCGTCGAGCAGGCGGCGCAGGCGCGCGTTGTCGGCCTCAAGGGCCAGGAGGCGTTCCGCGGAAGCGCGAGGGTCAGTCATGCCGGGCCTCTTCCGGATGTCGTCTCACGGGCCTCAATCCTGTCGGGATGGGCGCGGTTCAGGCGCGCTGCGCGAGGGTCGCGCCGGAGCCCGCCGTCAGGTGGAGATAGGCGGCATCGAAATGCGCGAGCCGGGCGAGCGCGACAGGATCGTGGATGGTCAGGCGGCGGCTGCGCAGGGTGATCAGCCCCAGGCCGCGCAGCTCCTGCAGGGTCCGGTTGATGTGGACGCTGGTCTGGCCCATCGCGTCGCCGAGGTCGTTCTGCGTGATCGGCATCGGGCAGGTGTTCCCGTCGGTGAGGCCGATCGCCGCCAGCCGGGCGTGCAGCTCGCAGAACAGGTGGGCCAGTCGCTCGATGCCGGTGCGGCTGCCGAGGCTGACCGTCCACTCGCGCTGCATCGCCGCGGTGGCCAGCGCCTCGCGGTGCAGGGCGAGGTCGAGGTCCGGGCTGCGGGCCGTCATCGCCTGCATCCTGGCGCCGGTGATCTGGCCGAGCAGGACGGGCGTGATCGCGCCGATCGTGTGGTCCATCGCGTCGAGGAGGAAGACGTGCGGGTCGCAGAGGTCCCCCGGCAGCAGGAGCGCGACGATCTGGCGGCGCCCGTTGGCGAATTGCCGGTAGCGGCAGGCCCAGCCGTCGAGGATGACGTTGACCGCGCGCGGATCGTCGCCCTCATGGATGATGTCGGTGCGCGCCGCGACCAGGCGGCCCGGGCTGACGGCATCGGCCAAGCACATCCGGTCCGCGTCCGAGAGACGAACGTAGCATTCTAGCTTGTGGACAAGCGGGTTTGGCACGACTGTTTCTCCACGACGGCGTGGGGTCAGGCCAGCCTACATTTAGTCGTGCCTATGAATACTTATGCAGATTAGTTTATCATGCTGCGAAGCTTATTTTTCCTATCATTGGTTAGACGGGATGCCGATGTCGGTCCCTGTCGCGCCGGTCCCCGGGCTTGCCGGGGAGGCGTTCCTGCTCCTCCGGCGCCGGGCGTGGCGGAGAGCGTCGTGGCCGGGGTCGGGCGCGGCTCGTGCCACAGGGGCATGCACACCGGTCCGCTCCGGTCGATGAGCGGCCTCTGCCTCCCCTGACGGGGCGACCGCGACGTCGCGTCCGCGATGCGCCCTCCAGGGGCCTCGCGTCACGGCTGCGCGTCGGCCCCGACGGGCCGGGGGCCTGATCCTGCCGGCGGAGCAGGACGTTCGTCTCGTCCTGCGCCAAGCCCACACTCTGCGGGACCGGAGATCGGGTGCGGCCTGCCTCCCGGGTCAAGGCTCGCCTGCGCCGCCCCGGACCGACGATGCGGGCATGTCACACGGCTGCCCGAGCGGGGGCGTGCGGTTTCCAGAGCGTACAGCCTGTGGCCCTGCGGGTGCGGGACGACGTCGAAATCCGACCTCGCGGCCGCGCCGAGCGCCCCGCAGGCCGCTCCGTCAGGCTTCCCGATCGGCGCGGCGCAGCGACCACAGCAGGGTTCCGCGCGCGTCCACCAGCCAGAGGGCGTTCACCGCGTAGTCTTCGATCGTCAGCGAGCGGATGTTGGCCAGACGCACGGCCTCCTTCGCGTCGGCGGCGGCGAGCCGCTCGTCGACCAGCGGCGTGCCGATTTCCCCATCGGCGCCACGAACCGCCCCGCGCAGGCGATACTCCGGCATCCATCCTCTCCCTTCCCGATCGGCCCGCGCCCGCCGCCGGCATCGGCGGCGGCCCGACCGGGTGCGAAGATAGGCAGCGCGGCGGCTTGTCGAGGGGGCACTACGGCGCAGCGCCTGCGGCCAGCACCGGCTGGGGATCGCCGAGGAACAGCGACCGCAGGACCGCGGCGGAATCCGGGGCCGGCAGGTCGAGGGCCCGCGCCGCGCCGGCGATCCCGGCGGCGCAAGCCGTCGACCGGGCTTGGAGTGGCTCCGCGGCGGCGGAAAGGCTCGGCGGCACCGGCCGCGTCCGGGCGAGGAGCCGCGCGAGTCCGGGAGCGGAGGGCTGCTGGGCCCGGAGACGGGCATCGAGCGCAACGAGGTCGCCGGCCGCGAGGATCCTGCAGGCGGCAGCGTCGCGCGGCGCGCTGGCCCGCATCATGGCCAGGAGTTGGCGCCCCACCGCCCGGACGACGGCGTCGTCGCCGGCCCGGAAGCGCCGCCGCAGGTAGGCGCCGGCCATCCGCTTCACCCCCGCGGCCGCCTCCGCTTCCGGCCGGCCCGCGGCGTAGCCGTCGCGGTACCAGCGGGCGATGGGATCGAGGTCCGCCGACCCCGCCTGCCGCAGGATCGGCAGGGCGCGCAGGATCGCCGCGCGGGCCCCATCCGCGCTCGGATCGGCGTCGAGGGTGGAATCCGGGAAGCGTTCCGGCCCGACGATCTCGGTGACGATGCCGGCCGCGCGCAGGACCGCGCCGTCGGGGATCCAGATCCCGGCCGGCGGGACTGACAGGGCGCGCGCCACGAAGGCGCGGGGCAGGCCGGCGGACCGGTAGGCCGCCCGTTCAGGCGCCGGATCCACCCGGCGTATCCGGCCGTGTGCTCCCACCGTGTAGGGGGCGTGGAAGCCGAGCCGGCCCCCGGCCGCGAGGAAGCGGGCCCGCCCGCGGACGAAGATCAGCGTGCAGGCCGACACGCAGACATCGGGCACGTAGGTGGACAGGCCCCGCGCGGCCACGAGGGCTCCGATCGCCGCGCCCTCCGCCACGAGGCCGCCGTCGCTGGTGAGGTGGATGCGCTCCACCTCCGGATGGGCCGCCAGGAGCGCGGCCGCCCGGGCGGCGACACCCTCGGTGAGGTCGCCCGCGAGGCGCAGGTCCCGGCCATCCGGCCCCAGCGTGACCCGGGCCGGGCGCTCCGGCCCGTCGACGGAGGTTCCGGCCCGGCCCTTCGTCGGCGGCCCGGCGGCGGCCGGGCCGGCGGCAGCCCCGAGCACTAGGGCGAGGACGCAGGCAGCAATCCCCGTCCGGCGCCCCCACCCGTGGGTGAAGACCGGCATGGCAATGTCCATCGTGGAGGATCGGAGCGGCCGGGGCGCCTACTGGAGGTAGGCGACGAACATCTCGGACACGGCCCGGGAGGCGTAGGCCGCGGGGCTCTCGCCCCGACGGACCGGGAAGGCCTCGGCCACCCGCCGGCCGGCGAGGATCTGCGCCACCTCGTCGGGCATCAGGCCGTCATCGACGGCGTTCGCCAGGGCGGCCTGCTCGTGGGCCGACAGCGAGGGGTGTCTCAGGCGGAACGGGATGCGGGGTCCGTGGACCGCCGCGGTGGCGATCCGGTCTCGGTGTGGCGTGTGGGTGGTCTCATAGGTCAGCATCGCTGGTCGCCTTCCATGTCTGGTGTCGTGCGCTTTCCTCGTCTCGGACGCGGCAACACGGCAGACAGTGCGAAGTCGTCGGAGCGATCTGATCTAGGGTGGCGGTCACCGTACCCTCCATCGTCTAAGGATCGACTGGTTCGTCGACGGCCTCAATCTAAGGAGCCGGCCCGAGAATGTGCTGCCAAAGTGGTGACGACTTGAGGTGCAGGTTGTTCGTGAAAGGCGCATCTTGGAGCACAAGGTGGAGTCCGGGGCCGCCGGCGCCGCGGCCCTCTGCTTGCCCCCGCAGGTCACGAAGGCCGCCGCACGGGCTTGCAAAACGGTGCCGCATCCTTGAAAATCGTTCTATTGCAGGCACTTAGCGGAAATCATGCTCCGGATGGGACGGCACGCGACCGAAACCTTCTCCCTTCTCCGGGGGCGCCCGGAAGAGCCTTCCCGCGGCCGGGTTCGGGGGCCGACCCGGTCCGCACCGCCGCCGAATCGGACGGCCGGAACCGGCCGGCCCGGCGAGGCCGACGCCGGCCCGTCAGCGTCGATGCGGCAGGGCGACGAGGTCGTGTTCGAGCGGCTCGACCTCGCCGAGATCCTGGGGATCTGGCGCCACGCCCGCGGCCGGGTGGTGGGTGTCCACCGTCGGGATGGCGGCCAGGAGGGCGGCCAGGAGGGCGGCGCCACGGTGGATGTGCAGTTCCAGGGCCACGACACCCTGGAGCGCTACCTGCCCGACCTGTTCCGGCGTGTGCATTGAGGAGCCGCCCGGTGAGCCCGTACGCGTTCGACCGTCAGCCCCTCGGCCGCCCGCCGGCCGGCCTGGTCGCGGCGCAGCCGCCCCTGCGCATCACGAGCCGCGGCACCGGGGAATCCGAGGTCTGGGCGGCCCTGCGCGCCGAGGCCGAGGCGGCCCTGATCGAGGAGCCGCTCTATGCCGGGATCATCCAGGCGACGATCCTCGACCAGCGCTCCCTGGCCCAGGCCTTCGCCTACCGCCTCGCCCACCGCCTCGGGGACGGCGACCTGGCCCGGCTGTCGATGCGCGACCTGTGCCTCTCCGCATTCGAGGCGGATCCGCAGGCTGGCGCCCGTGCGGTGCGCGACCTCGTGGCGATCCGCGAGCGCGACCCCACCTGCCGCCGCTACCTCGATCCGTTCCTGTTCTACAAGGGGCTGGCGGCGCTGGAGGCCTACCGGGTCGGCCACTGGCTCTGGCACCAGGGCCGGGCCACCCTGGCGCTCCACGTCCAGAGCCGCATCTCCGAGGTGTTCGGCTGCGACATCCACCCGGCGGCCCGGATCGGCTCGGGGGTGTTCATCGACCACGCCACAGGGGTGGTGATCGGCGAGACCACGGTGATCGCCGACGACGTGTCGATCCTCCAGTCGGTCACGCTCGGCGGCAACGGCAAGGAGAGCGGCGACCGGCATCCCAAGATCGAGCGCGGGGTGCTGCTCAGCGTCGGCGCCAAGGTCTTGGGCAACATCCGGGTCGGCGCGGGCGCCAAGGTCGCGGCCGCCGCCGTGGTGCTGCAGGACGTCCCGCCCCACACGACCGTGGCGGGCGTGCCCGCCCGGGTCGTCTCGCGCCTGCCGGTGGATGAGGAGCCGGCGCTCAGCATGGACCAGTCCTTCGGTTACGGCGACGGAATCTGACGCGCGGAAAATCCTTCCCGCAAAACAAAGTCGCCGACCCGCCGCGCCCTGTCGCGACCGTGAGAAATTATCTTCTCGACGAAGCCGTCATTATCGAGACGATGTTCTATGTGTCGGACGTACCAAGGAATCAACGTCCAAGATGGCGTGTAAATTGAGAACATTGTTTCGTTGACGCCGGGGCGAATCGGACTTTATCTCATCCTCACCGGAACACGGACGTTCTGGGTCCGGATTTTCGGCGGGTGATGATTGCAAATCAGCCCAAGAAATCAATTTTTGACTGATGGCGATGCGAGATATCGGATCGACATCGTCATCATGACTTAAGTCTTACAGATCGCGCGCACCCCGCATCCCCGCGGGGCGGGCCGCCGTCGCGCGGGCCGATGCGGCGCGCCTGCAACCCTGACGAGTGAGGACGAACGATGACGGGACCGGGTCTGAGTGTCAGCGCCACGGCGGCACGCAATCTAGCGACGGCGACCGTCACCTCGGTCCAGAACGCGGCCAACACGCCGCGCTGGCTCCTGCGGCTCCTGCCCTTCGTGGACGTCGCGGGCGGGGTCTACCGGGTCAACCGCCGGGCCGTCGTGCTGGCGCGCCCCGGCCGGATCGACCTCGCCGCCGAGGACAGCAAGGGCCGGGTGATCCGCCCCGCCTCCCTTCGCTCCGTGCCGCTGTTCAGCCGGCTGGGCGATGCCGAGCTGGCGGCGCTGGCGGCCAAGTTCACCGAGAGCCGGCACAAGGCCGGCGAGGTGATCCACGAGGAGGGCTCCTCCGGCCGCAGCCTCGTGGTGGTGGCCGACGGCACGGTCGAGCTGACCCTGTCGGGCCCCTACAGGGGCCGCCTGCGCCAGGGCCTGGCCACGAAGGGCGACTATTTCGGCGATGCCGGCCTCGCCGGCGAGAGCGCCCCGGCCCCGGCCGTGAAGGCCCTGTCGGCGGTGACCCTCCTGACCCTCGACGCCGCCGCGGTCGAGAACGACGAGATCCGCGCCAAGATCGCCCAGTACCGCGAGGAGCGCGACCGACTGAAGGGCCACACCAACTCGTACGGCGAGCAGGGCATCGAGCTGCTGGCGGTCCATACCGGCGAGCCGCGCCTGCCCACGACCTTCGTGGATTACGAGGTCGATCCGCGCGAGTACCACCTCTCGACCATCCAGACGATCCTCAACACTCACACCCGCGTCACCGACCTCTACTCCAACGAGATCGACCAGCTCCGCGAGCAGATCCGCCTCACGGTCGACGCCGTGAAGGAGCGCGAGGAGTGGGAGCTTCTCAACAACGCGCAGTTCGGCCTTCTGGGCGAGGTCGGCCCGCGCCAGCGCATCCCCACCCGCGGCGGCCCGCCCACCCCGGACGACCTCGACGAGCTGCTGACGCTGGTCTGGAAGAAGCCGGCCTTCTTCGTGGCCCATCCCCGCGCCATCGCGGCCTTCGGCCGGGAGGCGACCCGCCGGGGCGTGCCGCCGGTGGTGGTGCACCTGTTCGGCGCCCCGTTCATCACGTGGCGCGGCGTGCCGCTGGTGCCGAGCGACAAGCTGCCGGTCGACATCGACCCGGTGACGGGCGCCGAGACCACCTCGATCCTGCTGCTGCGGGTCGGCGAGGGCGAGCAGGGCGTGGTCGGCCTGCAGAAATCCGGCGTGACCGGCGAGATCGAGCCCGGCCTGTCGGTGCGCTACATGGGCACCAACGACCACTCGATCGCCTCGCACCTCGTGACCCGCTACTTCTCGGCGGCCGTGCTGGTCGAGGACGCGATCGCCCGCCTCGATAACGTGCTGCTGGGCAACTACCATGACTACGCCTGAGGCCTTCGCCCTCGGGCTGCCCGGGGCGAGCCCGGGCGATCCGGTTCAGGCTGACCTCCTGCACGCGGATCTCGTCGGGCGTCTCGCCCGGGAGATCTACGGGCAGGGTCAGGCCGCGAGCCAGCCCTTCGCCCCGGCGATCCCCGCCGGCCCCCAGCTCCCGCAGGCTCTCGAGGCCCTGCCCCAGGGCCCCGGCGGCGCGCCGCTGCCGAGCGCGCCCCTCGGCGTCCCCTCGGTGCCGACGGGCGGCCAGCCCGCCGGCTTTCAGCCGGACGCGTCGGCGCTGGCGGCGCGCGCCTTCGGGGCGCCGCCGGTCGGCCTGCCGGGCCTCTCCGGCCCGACCGCACCGAACCTGGCGCCCGCGAGCCCGGCCTTCGCAGACGTGGCGGCGATCCCGCCGGTTCATCCGGCGAGCCTGCGCCCCGTCCTGCCGGACTTCTCCTTCCCCGGTGCTCCGGCGCTGGCGGCCGCCGTCCCCGGCGGTCCGGAGCTGCACCGGCAGATCGCCGCGGACCACCCGCGCGCCAACGCATTCGCGCACGCGCTCGCCCCGCAACTCTTGCCGGACGCTCCGGCGAAGGCCGGTGCCGGGGCGCCGGTCTCCGACTACTACTTCCTGGATATCAGCCTTCCGGCCCGGAAGGCGCCGGCGAGTCCGCGGGTGGAGCCGGCCCGCTATCCCGGGCCGGCGCCGCGGCTGACGGCCCTCGGGTCGAGCCCGGTGGGGGCGCCCTTCGACGTCGAGCACGTCCGCCGGGACTTCCTGGCCCTGCATCAGAGCGTCAACGGCCACCCGCTGGTCTGGCTCGACAACGCCGCCACCACCCACAAGCCGCAGGCCGTGATCGACGCGACCTCGGAATTCTACGCCCGGCACAACTCGAACATCCACCGGGCGGCCCACACCCTGGCGGCGCGCTCGACGGACCTGTTCGAGGGCGGCCGCGAGGCGGTGCGCCGCTTCCTCAACGCACCTTCGAAGGACGATATCGTCTTCCTGCGCGGCACCACGGAGGCGATCAACCTCGTCGCCAATTCCTACGGCCGGGCCAATATCGGCCCGGGCGACGAGATCATCGTCTCGACCATCGAGCATCACGCCAACATCGTGCCCTGGCAGCTGCTGGCGCAGCAGACCGGGGCGACGCTCCGGGTGATCCCGGTCAACGACCGCGGCGAGATCATCTTCGAGCAATACGCGGCGCTGCTGTCGGGCCGCACCAAGATCGTCTCGGTGACGCATGTGGCCAACGCGCTCGGCACCGTGAACCCGGTGCGGGAGATCATCCAGCTCGCCCACGCCTACGGGGTGCCGGTGCTGGTCGACGCGGCGCAATCCTCGCCGCACATACCGCTCGACGTGCAGTCCCTCGACGCCGACTTCCTGGTCTTCTCCGGCCACAAGGTGTTCGGGCCGACCGGCATCGGCGCGCTCTACGGCAAGACGCACCTGCTGGAGGCGATGCCACCCTGGCAGGGCGGCGGCCACATGATCGAGGACGTCACCTTCGCCAGGACCGTCTACAAGGGCGCACCGGAGAAGTTCGAGGCGGGCACGCCCGACATCGCCGGGGCGATGGGCCTCGGGGCGGCGCTCGACTACCTGGAGCGGATCGGCCTGCCGGCGATCGCCGCCTACGAGCACGACCTCCTGGAATACGCGCAGGGAGGCCTCGCCGACGTGAAGGGCCTGCGCCTGATCGGCACCGCCCGGGAGAAGGCGAGCGTGATGTCCTTCGTGATCGAGGGGCAGGAGAACGAGGCGGTGGCCCACCACCTCGATGCGCACGGCATCGCGGTGCGCTCGGGTCACCACTGCGCCCTGCCGGCCCTGCGCCGGTTCGGAGTCGACCAGTCGGTGCGGGCCTCGCTCGCCTTCTACAACACCCGCGCGGAGGTCGATGCCTTCCTGAGGGCGCTGCACACGCTGCCGCGGCACTGAAACGAAGGGCGCGCGGATCCCCCTCCCCCGCAGAGGGGGGAGGGAGGGCCGCGGAGCTGCTCGCGCTCATTTGCCGTGAGAGGAGCGCACGACAGCCGCCGGCCGGCGGACAATCACACCCCCGCCGGCCGGAGATGCCGGGTCCGCACGGTGCCGTCGATCGCCCGCAGCGCGCGGAGCACCGCCTCCGCCTCCCCCGGTCCCACCGAGGCGTCCACCACGACGTAGCCGAACTCGCCATCCGTCTGCAGGTGCTGGGCATCGATGTTGAGCGACCGGCTCGAGAAGATCGCGTTGATCTGCCCGAGCACGCCCGGCACGTTCCGGTGCACGTGGAGGAAGCGCGCGCCGGACAGGCGCGGCGGCAGCTGAACCTGCGGGAAATTCACCGCGCCCAGCGTCGAACCGGTCTGGACATACTCGACCAGCTTGCGGGCCACCTCCGCGCCGATGCGGTCCTGGGCCTCCTCCGTCGAGCCGCCGACATGGGGGGTGAGGATGACGTTCGGCAGGCCCTGCAGCGGCGAGACGAAGCGCTCCGCGTTGGACTGGGGCTCGACCGGGAAGACGTCGATCGCGGCCCCGCCGAGGTGCCCGTCGCGCAGGGCCGCCGCCAGGGCGTCCAGATCCACCACCGTGCCCCGGCTGTTGTTGATCAGGCAGGCGCCCGGCTTCATCGCGCGGATGCGCTCCGCACTCATCAGCCCGTGGGTCAGCGGCGTCTCCGGGACGTGCAGGCTGACCACGTCGCTGACGGCGAGCAGCGCCGCGAAGCTCTCGGCCGGCTCGGTGTTGCCGTGGCGCAGCTTGTCGGTCAGGTCGTAGAAGATGACGCGCATGCCCATCGCCTCGGCGAGATTCGAGAGCTGCGCGCCGATATTGCCGTAGCCGACGATCCCGAGCGTCTTGCCGCGCACCTCGAAGGCGCCGGTGGCCGACTTGTCCCATCCGCCTTCATGCGCGGCGATCGAGCGCGGCACGATGCGCCGGAGCAGCATCACGATCTCGCCGATCGTCAGTTCGGCGACGCTGCGCGTGTTCGAGAACGGCGCGTTGAACACGGGCAGCCCCCGGGCACGCGCCGCGTCGAGGTCGACCTGGTTGGTCCCGACGCTGAAGCAGCCGATCGCGGCCAGATCGGGCAGGGCGTCGAGAAGCGCGGCGGTGACGTGCGTGCGCGAGCGGATGCCGAGCACGGTGGCGCCGGCAAGATCACCGCCGTCGTCAGGGCTGACG
Organism: Methylobacterium mesophilicum SR1.6/6; assembly: GCF_000364445.2. Lineage (NCBI taxonomy): Bacteria > Pseudomonadati > Pseudomonadota > Alphaproteobacteria > Hyphomicrobiales > Methylobacteriaceae > Methylobacterium > Methylobacterium mesophilicum. The sequence goes on from NZ_CP043538.1 coordinate 93,191, forward strand.
GCGCGAGGAAGTTGCCGGATGTCGCCGATCCCGGCCTGCGTGAAGATCCTGGACGCCGTCGGCGCTATGCTTTCGGTCAGAACGACGCGCTCGGTCGACACGGTCTCTCATCCTTCCACGGGCGTGATGGGACCGATGACCTTGCCGCCGGCGTTGCGCAGCGGCAAGGGCACGGACGCGCCGATCAGGGCCGGAGCCCCCCTGGCGGGCCGCCCTCCCCACCCCCGGCGGACCGAGGCGGCCCGGCCCCCTCGACTTCGGCCACGCGGCCTGCCAGCTTCCGGCTCCCGGCGGCCAGGGCCGCGGAGCGACAGGTGCCTCATGACCGGATCGACAGCCCGGGCCGTGATCGTCCAGCCGGGCGGCGGCTTCGACAGGGTGACTTTCGGCGAGCGGGCGGTGCCGAAGCCCGGGCCCGGCGAGATCACCGTGCGCCTGCGGGCGAGTTCCCTCAACTACCACGACTATGCGGTGGTCAGCGGGATGTGGGGGCCGAGCGAGCCCCGGATCCCGATGTCCGACGGCGCCGGCGAGGTCGAGGCGGTGGGCTCCGGCATGGCCGAATTCGCCGTGGGCGACCGGGTGGTCAGCACGTTCTTCCCGACCTGGGCCGAGGGGGCGCCGCTGGTCGAGGGGTTCGCCACCGTGCCGGGTGATGGGGTCGACGGCTACGCCCGCGAGCGCGTCACCGCGACAGCCACGGCCTTCACGCACGCCCCGAAGGGTTGGGACCACGCCGAGGCGGCGACCCTCACCACTGCCGGCCTCACCGCGTGGCGGGCGCTCCACGCCGATGCGGGCCTGAAGAGCGGCGACGTCGTGCTGGTTCAGGGCACGGGCGGCGTGTCGCTGTTCGGCCTGCAATTCGCCAAGGCGGCGGGCGCCACGGTGATCGCCACCTCCTCCAGCGACGACAAGCTGGAGCGCCTGCGCGGCCTCGGCGCCGACCACGTCATCAACTACCGCGCCGACCCGGCCTGGGGCGAGACCGCCCGGCGCCTGACCGACGGGCGCGGCGTCGATCACGTCCTCGACGTGGGCGGGCCGGGGACGCTGGAGCAGTCCATGGCGGCCGTGCGGGTCGCCGGCCACATCTCGGTGATCGGCATCCTGTCGGGCGTGGCCGGGGAACTGCCCCTGGTGCCGGCGCTGCTGCGCCAGATCCGCCTGCAGGGCGTCCTGGTCGGCAGTCGCCGCCACCAGATCGAGATGGTCCGGGGGATCGAGGCCTGCGGGCTGCGGCCGGTGGTCGACAGCCGCTATCCCCTCGACGAACTCGTGGCGGCGTTCCGGCATCAGGAGAGCAACCGCCACTTCGGCAAGATCTGCATCGCGATCTGACCGGTCCTGCCAGGTGCAGGACGGCTCAGCGGAACGCGGCGCCCAGCACGCCGGGTGTCCAGGGCGCCGCCGGCCGGCTCGGCGGGGCGGGATTGTGCGTGCAGCCGTTCTCGCAGAAGGTCTGCAACGTCCGCCGGTCCAGGCCGATGTCGTGCAGCATCGCGTCGTCGAGCGCCGACAGGACGCGGAAATTCCGCGCCGAAATACGGCGTTTCTGGGCAGATTTCAGGTACGAGATGAGCATCAGGACAGCCTCCGCTGCGCCGAATGATTAATGATATGTTCATGTTCGGCGTTTTCAGCGTCGCTGTATTTTCGTATCTGTGCATCCTCCGTTTGGACTACTGATCGAACTGCGTGCGAATATTTTAGGGCTGTCGTCCGCTTGAGCGAGTGGTTGCGGCCAGAGCAGGAGCAGGCGCATCAGTTCCGCCTGGCGCCGGGTTCCCGACTTCTCGAAGAGGCGACGCAGGTGGACACGCGCCGTATTCCGGGTGATCCCGCGCCGGCGCGCGCTCGCTGCCAGATCGTTCCCCGCCAGGATGTCCAGCGCCAGGGCCGACTCGGCGGGCGTGAAGCCGAACTGGTTCCGGAGCGCGTCCGGATCCGGCAACGGCGCGTCCGCGGGATCGATGAGGCGCAGGAGCACGGCGCCGGCACCGGCCGGGTCGGGCGCGCCGGGGATCGCGCAGGCTGCGACCAGCAGCGTGCCGCCCTTCCCGTCGAGGCGCGTGGCGCCGCCGCGGCCGGCGGCGCAGGCCGCTAGGATCCGGCGCAGGGCCGCGCCGGCTTCGGGCGTGGGACCGCGCAGGCAGCCATGCTCCAGGCGGAGGAGGCCCCGGCCGATGAAGGCCCGGGCGGCACGGTTCAGGAAACGGGCGTGCCCGGACCGGTCGGTGACCGCCAGCCCCTGCTCGAAACGCTCGGCCAGGAGATGGAGTGCCGCCTCCACGAGGCCCGGGTCCGGGGGCACGGGGGTGACCCCGCCGGCGATGAGCCGCCACGGACGCCCAGCGCCGGGCGCGGTCTCGGCGCCCCGCGCGTCGCGGAACTCCGGGTCTGGTCGAGCGATCACGCGCGGATCCTCATCAGAGCGGCGGGACGACGGGATGACAAACCCGGCGGCGGCGGCGGTTATTCCCGGCGGCTGGTGATTCCCGCCCGGCCGCGCTTAGCCCGGCCGTCCGGTCCGGGATCGGAACAGGTCCACGAAGGCGCGCAAATCGCGCAGGTTGAGGTCCGACACCGCCCAGTAGGTAAGGTCGCCGAGACGCCACCGCTCGATCGTCGAGCCGTCCCGCCGCTCCTGGCCCGGCCCCGGCCCGTCCGTGGCGGGGACGACCGTGACACTGATCACGTGCCGGTCCTTGCGGTAGACCAGGGTCGGCACGGGGGCGCCGCCGACGATGTCGATCCGGCCGCCGACCAGTGGGAAGCCCTGGTCGGCGAGGTCCGGCGCGTCGGGGGCGACCGTGGTGCGGCCGTTGAACCAGGGCTTGACCACGTGGCGGTCGGAGGAGGCGATGTCGAAGGGCTGGGGCGCCGCGAGGCCGCGCAGATGCCCGGCCAGCACGGCCGCGCCCGTCGCCACGGCGTCAGGACGGTCGAGGCGGAAGGCGCCGCCACCGAGTGTCGCGCCGCCGGCGAGGCCGAGGAGGAGCGTCGCGGCCAGAGCCGGCCAGGATCCCATCCAGGACCCCATCCAGAACCCGCGCCAAGGTCTGTGCCAGAGGTTGCGGCCCGGCGGCGGGTCGGAGAAGCCGACCTCCGCGATCACGCGGCCGCGCAGGGATGCGGGGCTGGGCGGACGCGCCAGCGTTTCCCGCAGGCCGGCCGAGAGGCCGCGGAGGCGCTCGGCCGCCGCCCGCAGGCCCGGCTCGGCCGCGAGGCGGCGCTCCATGGCCAGGACCTCGCCGGGCGACAGCTCGCCATCCAGGTAGGCGCCGAGGAGCAGGAGCGTTTCGTCGTCGTCGATCATCGCCCGTCCTTCGCGAGCCGGGTCAGCAGGTGCTGCCGCGCGCGGCCGAGGCGCGACATCACGGTTCCGATGGGCACGCCCGTCACCGCGGCGATCTCCCGGTAGCTGAGGCCGTGGTACTCGCGCAGGACCAGCGCCTCCCGGAAGGCGACCGGCAGCGCGTCGACCGCGCGGGCGAGCTGCCCGGCCTCGTCGCGGGCGATGACGGCCGCCTCGGGCGTCACCGGCGCCTCGGCCAGGAGGCCGCCGCCCTCCAGCTCGGCGCGGGCCTCGGGGGTGAGATCCTCGGCGAAGATCACCGCCTTCGGCCGGTGCCGCTGCAGCCAGGAATAGCCGGTGTTGCGGACGATGGTCAGGAACCACGCCCGGGCGTTGCCCTCCGCGAAGCCCTCGATGGCCCGGTAGGCGCGCAGACACGCCTCCTGCATCACGTCCTCGGCGTCGGTGGCGTTGCCGGTGAGCCAGTGCGCGAGCCGGTAACCCTCGTCGAGGCGCGGGAGGACGAGCTGGCTGAAGCGCGCGCGGGCCAGGGTCGTCATGCGGCGTGCCGAGCCGCGCCCGCCCTGTCGAGAAACCGTTGAGCCATGGGTGCCTCGCCCTGAGCGCTACGCCATGGCATCGGGAACCGGCAAGCGGCCGGCCTTATTCCCGGCGCGGGCCGCAGGGCGCTGACGGCCCGGGCGGGGCTGATACACCGTCTCCCGGTGCGTCCGGGCGGCTTCGGGGCCTGCGCCGCACCTGCCCCCGATCCTCCGTCCCCCGGTCCGGCCCGGGGTGCGCCTGCGGGCGCCCGTCCGCACCGAGGTGCTTCCGGCCGGCACGCTCGCCGGCCGCGCGTTCCTCCGGAGAAAGGTGGGCGCCGCCGCTCAGATCCCGGGCCATGGGCGCTCCCGATCGCGGCCGAGCCGCACGTCTTCGTGCCTCAATGCCCGTCTCGTCCGAGGCCGCCGGATTCCGGTGCAGAGGCTGCAGCAGGGGTGCGACCGCGCGAGGCGGGGCGGGCGGCCTCTTCGCGGAGAGGCCGCCCGCCCCCGGATCAACCCGTGGCGCGCGTCACGGTTCGGCGGAGCCGGCCGCCGCCCGTATTCGCCTCAGTAGCGGCAGACGCGCCGCGGCCCGAAGGGGGTCGGGCGGAAGAAGCAGCGTGGACCGTAGAAGCGCGGCCGGCCGTAGATCGGGCGGCAGCGCCCGTAGGGGCCCGGCGCCCAGCCGGGGCCGCAGCCGTACGCGACGGTGCTGAGACCCGCCGGGCCTGTGATCGTGTCGGCCGCGACGGGTGCCAGGGGGGCGGCACCGGCGGAGGCGAGGCCGAGCCCGCCGACGACGGCCGCGGCGGCCGCGAGCATCTTCACGTGCATCATGATCTGACCTTCTGTTCGGACTCGCGCCGGATGGACTCGCGCGAGGCGCGGGTCCATCGGTCATCGGGCCTGAATGAAGGGTGACCTGTGCTATAATTGTCTGGAAACAAACATTCGGCCGCGCCGCGCGCGGCGGGCGCGACTAGGAGCGCCCGGGGCGGGACAGGAGCGTGGCCGCCGCCGCCGTGGCGCCCGCGAGCAGGATCCCGGTCAGGACCGGATTGATCGAGGCCTGCGTGTAGGTGCTGCGCATGACGTGATGGGGCGAGCCGCCGCGCACGGACCCGTCGCGGCCGGCCTCGTAGAGGGCGCCGTTCCGGTCCTTGCCGGCTATCCCGGCCTTCTGGGTCTTGGCCATCATCGCCGCGCCCATCCAGTCGCTCACCGCGGGCGCGCGCTTGCGCAGCGAACTCATCATCTTGCCGCCGCCGCCGATGTAGAGGTCCCGCGGGCCGTGCTCGGCGGCGTGCAGGATCGCCTTCGCCACGTCCTCCGGGTCGTAGACCGGCGGCGGCAGCTTCGGAGCCTGCGCCATGTAGTTCCTGGCATGCTCCGGGAAGGGCGTGTCGATCGAGGCCGGCTTGATGAGCGTGACCGAGACCGGGACGCCCTCCTCCTGCAGCTCCATGCGGAGCGCGTCGGTGAAACCTTTGATCGCGTGCTTGGAGGCGGCGTACATGCCCTGGATCGGGAAGGCGAGGTCCGAGGCGACCGAGCCCAGGTTGATCAGCGCCCCCCCGGTCTGGCGCAGGTGCTGCAGCGCCACCGTCGAGCCGTAGACGATCCCCCAGAAATTGACGTCGAACAGCCGGCGGTGGTCCTCGTCCGAGACCTCTTCCAGGCGGCCGAAGATCGAGAGGCCGGCATTGTTCACCCAGGTGTCGAAGCCGCCATAGGCGCGCACGGCCTCGGCGGCGAGCGCCTCGATGTCGGCGCGGCTCGACACGTCGGTCACCACCGCCCGGGCCTCGCCGCCGCGCTCTTGGATGTCGCGGGCGATGTCGTCGAGGGCGGCGCCGTTGCGCGCCGCCAGGACGACGCGGGCCCCGCGGCGGGCCGCCGCGCGGGCCGTGGCGAGGCCGATCCCGCTGGAGGCGCCCGTGATGACGATCACCTGCTCGCGCAGGGGCTTGTGGCGGTACTGCATGCGTCTTCCTCTCTGCCTCGTCTGCTGGCTCGGATCACGGCCCGGCGCGGGCCGCAGGCTCACGCCCGGCCGCCCGGCCGGTCGCGCTTCGCGCCGAGGCTCGTGCCGCCCCGGCGCGCCTCCTCCTTCTCGGTGCCGGCCCGCTCCATCGGGCCGTCCTGCGGTTTGACCGTCCCGGTCGCGGTGTCGAGCGGCGTGTTCGCGAGCCCGGCGCTCTCCGGCTTGCCGCCGGGCCTCCGCTGGGCCTGCGTGTCGTCCGGCGTGTCGGCCATGCTGTGTCCCTCTCCCGCGCGCCCGGCCGGACGGCCGATCCTCAGGGCCAACCCGCGGGACGGCCGGCGTATCCGGGGCTCGGGTGCGCTCCGGCGTGGCGGTTCGGGACGGCATACGCGTCGCAGGAACAGAGCGGCAGGCCTCGTGTTGTCTGCCAAATCTTCATCCGGAGACGCGACGATGTCAGGAACGGCCAAGAAGACTGACCCGAAACTTTGGTACAAGGTCAAGAAGGAGGTCACGAAGTCCGACAAGGGCGGCAAGCCGGGCCAGTGGTCGGCCCGCAAGGCGCAGATGGCGAGCGCCGAATACAAGAAGGAAGGCGGCGGCTACGCGGGCAAGAAGGATTCCGACAACCACCTGCAGCAATGGACCGACGAGGAATGGGGCACGAAGTCCGGCAAGGCGAGCGGCAAGACCGGCGAGCGCTACCTGCCCAAGAAGGCCCGCGAGAGCCTGACCGATAAGGAATACGCCGCCAGCACGGCCAAGAAGCGGGCCGACACCGCCAAGGGCAAGCAGTTCTCGAAGCAGCCGAAGGCCGCCGCCGAGAAGGCCGCCGTGGCGCGCAAGGAGAGCGCGAAGGGCAGCGCCAAGAGCACTAAGAGCGCCGACCAGAGCGGCCATGCCGACACGACGAAGGCCGAGCTGATGCGCAAGGCGCGGGCGCAGAACGTGCCCGGCCGCTCGCGGATGTCGAAGGCGCAGCTGGAGCACGCCGTCCACGCCTGAGGCCGGCCTGGGCGCACGGACGCAGAACGTCCCGGGAGAGGCTCCCGGGACGCGTCTCGGCTAAGCGGCCAGTTTGATCGGGCTGGGGATGCTCAGGTCGAGAGGAGGTGCGGCACGACCCGCAGCCTCACGGATTCCCGTTGACCGGGACCCCCCCGCGCCGGTTCGCGCGGAGGGGAAGCCCGCGAGAGCTCTCAGTACGAGCCGAACTTGTAGTTCAGGCCGGCGCGGACGACGGCGAACTCGTCGGCGCGTCGTCCGATCGGGCTGTAGACGGCCGGGACGTTGTTGGCGGCGTTGATGACGAACGCGCCCTGGTTGCGGGTGTTGCGGTCGAGGTTGACGTACAGGCCTTCGACCTTGAGCGTGACGGCCGAGGAGCGGAAGAAGTTCAGGAAGGAGTCGGTGGGCAGGGCGTACTCGATGCCGCCGCCGACGGCCCATCCGGTGCGGAAGCTGTCGTTGCCGGCAAAGCCGCCGAAGGAGCGGTCGGCGCTGCCCGAGCCGTAGGCGAAGCCGCCGGTGCCGTAGACGAGGGTGCGGTCGAAGGCGTAGCCGAGGCGGCCGCGCACGGTGCCGAAGAAGTCGAGGCTGGAGAGGCCGCGCGGGTCGGTGACGTAGTAGCCGGGGGCCAGGGCGCCGGAGAGGAAGGCGTTGTTCCGGTTGCGGCCGAAGTCGAGGTACTGGGCGTCGGCCTCGACGCCGATGACCACGCCCGAGCCCGGGGTGAACTGGTAGTTGTAGCCGACCTGGCCACCGCCGGAGAAGCCGTCCTGGCTGCGGTTGCGGAAGGTGGCCACCGTGCCGGGGGCGGCGTAGGGGAAGGGCACGCCGAAGGTGTTGCCGGTGTTGCGGTCGCTGGCGTCGAAGGCGTAGCCGGCGTTGATACCGAAGTAGGCGCCGGTCCAGGTGAACACCGGCACGGGGGTGAACACCGGCGGCGGCGCGGCACGGCGCGGAAGGTCGGCCGCCGAGGCGGCAGCGGTCAGGGCGGTAAAGGCGGCCAGCGAGGCGAGGAGCTTGGTCATCTGGGTTGATCCAGGGTTTCGATGTGGCGGTAGAGCTACCGATGTGTGGATGAAATGGCTGTAGTTTTACGGACACACCGAGCGTCTTCGATGCAAGTCGCTATAGTAAATCTTCTATTAACATGCATCAGGCTGCGGAAATACATGTCCAGATCCGTGGCCAAGCGCGACAACATCTGAGCCGCCGCTTGGTTGCAGCCTGCCGCCGACATGCGCGATGGCTGTGACGAAGCGGACACAGGCGGGGGCGGCCGAGCCCCCGTCCGGCGGTCTCCGGAATTCGGATTCGGCCCGTCGGCTGCAATGACATCGAGGCTGCCGGAAACCGCACGATCCCGCGCCTCGCGAGCCCCATGTCGGACCCCCGACAATGCGCGGTTCGCGCCGGCCCGGGACACCGGTCGTCGGTCAACCTCCCGGGCGTCCGATGCTCATTTGACGAGGGGACAGCCGCCCTCGCGTTCCGGGCGGTACGCGTCCTCGGCGGGCGTCGTCGCGACCGTCTTGAGCAGGTCCCATCCGCCTTTCGATTCGCCCGGCGCCTTCGCCTGAAGAAGATAGGAGGGCTGGACCTTGCGCCCGTCGGCGCGGATGCGTCCCGTCCCGAACGCGTCGTCCTCGGTCGGCATCGCCTTCATCCGCGCCACGGCGGCCTTGCCGTCCGCCTTTGCCGCCGCGACCCCGATCTCCGCGACCGCCTTCAGGTAGTGCAGCGTCGCCGCGTAGCAGCCGGCCTGAACCATGTTGGGGCAGGCCGGCCCGATCTTCGGATGCAGGCGCTCCGTGAGCGCCCGGGTGCGCGGGTTCAGGTCCCAGTAGAAGCTCTCGGTGAGCAGCAGCCCCTGCGCGAGTTCGAGACCCAGCGCATGGACGTTGGTGCTGTAGAACAGCATCGCGGCGATCTTCATGCTCTGATCGAGCCCGAACTCGTGCGCCTGCTTGATGCAGTTGATCGTGTCCGCCCCGGAATTGGCCAGTCCCAGCACCTTCGCGCCGGAGGACTGCGCCTGAACCAGCAGGGATGAGAAGTCGGACGTCCCCGGGAACGGGTAGGCGCGGCTGCCCAGGACCTTGCCGCCGGACGCCTCGACGACGCGGGTGGTGTCGCGCTGCAACTGCTGGCCGAAGGTGTAGTCCGCCGTGATGAAGTACCACGTGTCGCCGCCCGCCTTCACCATCGCGCCACCGGTCGAGCGGGCGAGCATGTAGGTGTCGTAGGTCCAGTGGACGGTGTTCGGGCTGCATTGCGCCCCGGTGAGATCCGTGGTCGCGGCGCCGGAATTCAGATGCACCTTGTTCTTGTCGCGGCAGATCTGGTTGACCGCGAGCGCGACCGAACTGGTCGGCACGTCGATGATGGCGTCGACGCCGTCCTGATCGAGCCATTGCCGCGCGATGGCGGCCCCGACATCGGGCTTGTTCTGGTGGTCCGCGTAGATCACCTCGACCTTCAGGCCGTCGCCAAATTCCTGCACGGCCTGGCGCACGCAGGCCACCGAGGTCGCCCCGCCGTCATCGCTGTAGGGGCCGGACTGATCATTGAGCACGCCGAGCCGGATGACGGGCGCCTGGGCCCGGGCGGGCCGGATCAGCGGGGGCGCGATCAGCGCTGTCGTGGCCGCGAGCAGATCACGGCGGCTGAGCGACGGCATGCGGCATTCCTCCGATGTGTTTCTTTATTGGCTCTCCAACTACAGCGTATTGCTTGCCTTCTGTCCAACGTGATCGAGACAGATGGCTGCGCCTGTCCCGGATCTACCGCCCGGAAACGCCAGTCAATCCGCATCACGCCGCCAGTATTCCAAGTCCCGCCGATACGGGCGAACCCTGTGCCGCGCTCCCCCTCGGCCTTCGACATGCCGCGGGCGCGCGACCGTGACACCGGTGGCGGATCCGGGGGGCGTGAAGGCCGGGAGCGGGCGGCCCGATCGTGGAGCCGCTTCCATCGGGGCGCCGCATCCATCCTGAGCGCCCCGCGTCGATCCCCCGAAACGGGAAGGAGCCGCAGGGGGTCTGCGGCTCCGCCGGGTCGGTCGCGGCGGTTCCGGTTCAGTATTTCCGGATGATCGGCTCCGGCGCCATCGGCACGGGATCGGCGCCGAACCGGTAGGTCAGGCCCGCATAGATCGAGAGCGGCTGGGCCAGGGTCGTGGTCCGCGGGTCGTTGATCGAGAGGTTGCCGGCCACCGCACCCGGCTCCGCGAACGTCCCGAAGGTGGCGTAGCGGTTGTTGGTCAGGTTGGTGATCAGCCCGAAGATCTCCAGGTTCTTGGTGACCTGATACTTCGTCGTCAGGTTCATCACGTAGTAGGCCGGCAGCTTGCGGTTCAGGTTCGACTCGTCGCCGCGATAGTAGGAGGACGAGAACGCCGAGACGTTGAGGCCGAAGCGCCAGTTCGGGGTGATGAAGTACTCGAACCCGGCCTTGATCTGGTGATCCGGGACCAGCGGGATCTTGTCGCCCCGGCGGACGTTGATCGAGCCGTCGGCGTTGGCCAGCGGATTGTTCGGCGAAGACAGCGTCTCGTTGAACTGGAAGGTCGCGTCGACCAGGGCGTAGTTCGCGTAGATCAGCAGGTCGGGGGTGACGGCGTATTCCGCGCCGACCTCGATGCCCTGTCGCCGGGTCGCCGGGACGTTGATGTAGTAGGCGCGGGCGGCGTTGCCGGCGACGGCGACCTGGTAGAGGTCGTTGGTCAGGTCGGTGCGGAAGACGCCGGCCTTGTAGGTCAGGGCGCCGCCCTGGAGGAAGGCCGGGATCACGCCCCGGAAGCCGGCCTCGTAGGTCTGGCCGGTGACCTGCTTGAGCGGCGGGTCGGCCACCAGCGAGTTCGGCAGCAGGCATGGCTGCGTCGGGCTGGAGCAGGACAGCTCCAGGGGCGTCGGCGCACGGTTCGATTCCGAGTAGCTGCCGTAGAGGTTGAGGGCCGGATCGAACTGGTAGGTCAGGCCCGCCAGCGGGTTGACCTTGGTGTACTCGTGCGTGCCCGTCACGTCCGGCGAGAACCCGGTCTGGTCGCGCGTCTGGATGCGGGCGTAGTTGAGACGGAAGCCGGCGGTGAGCGACAGCCGGTCGGTCAAGTCGAGCGTGTCGGTGGCGTAGAGGCCGAGGTACAGCGTCGACCCGCTGACATTGGTCGGGGCGAGGCCGATCGCGCCGAGCGTGCGGATGTCGGTCGTGCCCAGGCCGGGGATCGTCCCGTAATACGGGTTGTTCGGATCGACGCTGACCGAAAGGTTCGGGTTGATCACGCCCAACTGGCTATCCGACTTGAACGAGAAGTTCGAGGCATCGACGCTGCCACCGACCACGAAGGTGTTGGACAGTCCGAAGATCCGATCCCGGTTGGCTGCCTGCAACGAGCCACCGTAGGCTTCCGAGTTGGTCAGGGTCGTGTCGATGGTGCCGTAGGGAACGTTCCGGAAGGGGATCGGCTGGCCGTTCAGGCCGATGATGGTGAACTGGTTGGCATAGGCCCGGCGCGCCGCCACTTGACTGGTCGGCGGCGCGTTCACGTTGAACGCGTCGTCCTGGAAGCACAGGAAGCCCCGGAAGCTGCCGCGGCTGCTGCAATTCTCGAAGTTGCCCTGGTTGCCGTCGACGTAGGTCTCGCTGAAGCGCCGGTAATATGCGTTGCCGGCGAGATCCCAGGTCGGCGAGATGTCCACCCGGCCGGTGAGCTGCAGCGTGCCGACCTGGGTGGTCTGGGTCTGCGGGTAGGTGAAGATCGCCCGCGGATCGATGTGGGTGAAGTCCACCGGGGTGGCGGCGGCCGCGCCGTAGAAGCTGCGGGCGGCGAGCCCGATCAGGTGGAACTCCGAATCCTGCGACCGGTAGCCGAGATCCGCGTAGAGCCTGCCGATCGTGCTCGGATTCTGGTAGCGCCAGCCGCGGTCGTTCAGCCCGTCGCCCGTGAAGTAGAAGCTCCAGTTGTCGGAGACCTTGCCGTATTCGAGGTAGCCGGCGGTGCGCGCGTCCGAGCCGCCCCAGGCCGAGATCTCGGTCCCCTGCCAGGTGAAGCCGTTCTTCATCTGGATGTTGACCGCGCCGCCGATGGCGTTGAGGCCGAAGATCGGGTTGCCGGTGACCACGTCGATCCGCTGGACCGCCTGCGGCGGGATCAGGTCGAAGTTGACGACGTCGCCGAAGGCCTCGTTGATGCGGATGCCGTTCTGATAGACGGCCAGGCCCTGCGGCACGCCCTGCACCGGCGAGGCGGTGAAGCCGCGGTAGTTGAGATCGACCCGGTTGCCGTTGCCCTGCGAGTCGTTGAGGTTCACGCCCGGCGTCTCCCGCGCGAAGGTCGCGAGGATGTTGTCGGTGCCGCGGTCGACGTCGATCTGGCGGGCCGTGACGGTCTCGACCGTGCTGGGGATCTTGTTGAGCGGCTGCTCGGAGCCGCGCAGGCGCGCCGGACCGGCGGGTGCGGTCGGCACGGTCTGGCCGAGGGTGTTCAGGTTCTGAACGGCGCTGGAATTGCCGCCGCCCGCGCCGACCGGCGAGGTCGAGACGACGCTGATCTCCCCAAGTGTTACGGCCTGCTGCGCCTCCGCAAGACTGGGCAACATCGCCACAGACGCGATCAGGCTGCCTCGTAAGGCGCGCATATCTTCCCCCAGCCAGATGTTCAGGACGCGCGTGCTTGTCCGCGACTGCGCACAGCCATTCACATCGGGCGGGCATCGCTCCGCAATTCACGAATAGTTTAATCCCTGGCACCGGCGGTCCGCGCACGCGAATGCCGCCGGCCTGTGTCCCTTATGCCACAAATTGCCCCGGCTTTTCAAAGGGTTACGGGACGACTTGGCAGTTCTTGCCGGGACGATCAGGCAAGGCGGGCCGCGGAGTCGCGGAATCGGCGTGCGGGTCCCGCGACGGGTGACGCGAGGCGCGGACGGTCGTCGTCCGCCGGGCCGATCCGCCCTCCGGATCGACGCGCACGCGTCGAAGTTCGCGGACAGTCATGGCAAGTCTGGCGAGCCGTCGCCGCGGGATCCGGATCCGGGGCAGGGTCCGGGCCTCCGCCGCGATGAAGAAGCCGCGCCGCGGAATGCCGGGCGGCCTTCGGAGACGGCGCGAGACGGGGCCGGGCCGCGCCGGGCCGGTCAGGCCGTTCCGCGCGGCCGGGCCGGATTGCCCGTGACGGTCGCCCCCGCGGGCACGTCGCGGGTGACCACCGCCCCCGCGCCGATGATGGCGTCGTCTCCAACCGTGACCCCGGGCAGGATCAGCGCGCCGCCGCCGATCCAGACATTCGTCCCGACGGTGATCGGCAGGCCGCTCTCGACACCGGCCCGTCGGAGCGCGGGATCGCGGGGATGGTCGGCGGTGAGGAACTGCACGCCGGGCCCGACCTGCGTCAGCGCGCCGATGACGACGGGGGCGACGTCGAGGATCACGCAGTTGAAGTTCAGGAAGGCCCCCTCCCCCAGGGAGATGTGCTGGCCGTAGTCGCAGTGGAACGGCGGTCGCACCACCGCGCCGGCGCCGACATGCGCGAACAGCGCGGCCAGCATCACCCGCCGCTCGTCCGGCGAGGCCGCAAGACTCGTGTTGTAGCGGACCATCCAGTCCCGGGCCCGCTGGGCATCCGCCGCGAGTTCCGGGTCGTTCGGCCGGTAGGCCTCGCCCGCCAGCATCTTCTGCTTCTCGGTTCTCATGGACGTTCGATCCTTGCCGCGCCGGACGATGCGGGAGCCTTCCCTCCTGCTCCGTTATGTACATATGTACGCAACGGCGGAGGATGCCAACCGTCCGCACTCGACCCTCCAAGCCGGCCCTCCCGGAGTTCGCCTTGACCGCAGCCCAGCGCCGCTACGATCCCGAACGGCGGAGCCGCATCATCCGGGCGACGCTCGACGTCATCGCCGAGCACGGGGTGGCGGGCACGACCCACCGCCGCGTCGCGGCGGCGGCCGACGTGCCGCTGGGCTCGATGACCTACCACTTCGCCAGCCTTGACGCGCTGCTGCTGGAGGCGTTCACGCATCTCGCCGACGCGGTGGCGAACGGGTTCGAGGAGCGCCTGGGCGCCTGCGCGACCGCCGACGCGGCCTGCGAGGCCGTGGTCGACCTGGTGGTGGACGCGCGCTGGGTGGGGCCGCGCGCGCTGCTGCTGAGCTACGAGCTGTACGCCCTGGCGGCGCGCAATCCGCCGATGCGGGCGGTGATGCGGCGATGGATGGGACGGAGCCGGGCCGCGCTCGAGCGGCACTTCGCGCCGGAGGCCGCGAAGGTGCTGGATGCCATGATCGAAGGGCTGCTCATCCACCGGTCCGTCGACCCGCAGCCGATGGATCGGGCGCAGGTTCGCGCACTGGTCGATCGGTTAGCGCGCTAGGGCGCGCGGCCGAGGGGGATGCCGGTCCGGCGGCGGGCGCCAAGGATCGCGGGATCGGAAGCGGACGTCCGGTCCCGACCCGGTCGGGGCGGCCTTGGACCGCGGGCCGTCAGCCCTGGCCGAGGCGCCGGCGGTTGGCCTGGACCTTCCGGCGATAGCCGCGCACGACCTTCCGCGGCGTACCGCCCATGGCGATCGTCGCCGCGGCACTGCCGGCGGCCAGGACCTTCTCGGTCACCATGCGCTGCGCCTCCCGGCGCGCCTTCGGGCCGCCGACGATCAGCATCGCGATGCGCTGGCCGATGACCATCTGGGCCTCGACGCCGAGCATCGCGATCTCCGTTCCCATCGTGAGCCACCCGGACGGGCCGCCCGCCGTTCTGCGACGTCCGCGCATGATCCCGATCCTCCGCGTCGATGCCACCGTACAACGCCCGGACCGGCGCTTCTTTCCGCCGGCCGGGCCGACCGGCCGCTCAGGCCGCGCTCTCGCGCCGGGTGACGATCAGGGCCCAGATCGTCGCCGGGATCCAGCCGATGAGCGTGAGGTGCAGGAGGATGCACAGGATCCCCTGGAACACCTTCCCGCGCAGGAACATGGCGAGCCACGGCACGAGAAAGCAGATGATGATCATGATCATGGCGGTTGCGGACCTCCTGCGTCGCGGACGAACCCGCGACCGCCCGAGACGTTCCCGTGAGGCACGCGGCCGTCTGTGGATCCGCCGGACGAGGGCCGCGAGGCAGGATCGCCCGGGGCCTGACCGGTCTCGTCCCGGTCCGGGCGGCCGCGCGCCGCGTCAGCCGAGTCGGGCGCCGCCGAACAGAGGGACGCCGCGGTCCTTTTTCTTGGCCTTCTTCAGCGAGCGCAGCCGGCGGATGGCGCGCACCAGCATCTTGGCTTGCCGCTTCTCGCAGGTCTCCGTCACAGGCCGGCCCGCCACGATGACCCGGAAGTGGCCGTCCGCGGCCCGCTCTTTGGTGACATACGCCATGGCAAAGCTCCTGCGACGTTCAGGCTGGGATCAGCGGTTGCTCCGTTCCGGAGGAACGATGGACGGGGGAAGGCTCGGTCGACCCGACGGCCCGCCCCTGCCCCGACAAGGACCACGACGAGATGGCGCCCGCGGCGGCGGCGCACAACCCGCCTCCGCGCTTTGTGATGGGGCTCGTGCCGCAGCCCCGGTCCGGGGGACCGGTCGTGTCCGTTCCGTCTGGTCGCCCGTCGCGGCGGCCATTATCCTCGCCGGCATGACGCCGGCCAGCCACGCCCAGGACGCCGCCCCGAGGGCCGAACTCGCCCCCACGGGCACGCTTCGTGCCGGCCTCATCGAGGCGCCGTCCGCCGGACTCATCTTCGTCGGCCGCGCGGCGGACGGGACGCCCGAGGGCGTCACCGCCGATCTGGGCGCGGACCTGGCCCGGGTGGCCGGAGTACCGCTCGCCGTCACCCTGTTCCCGAACTCGGGTGCGGCGGCCGCCGCCCTCCAGGCCGGGAGCCTCGACGTGAGCTTCATGCCGGTCGACGCGACACGGCGGCAGGTGCTCGATTTCGGGCCGGGCTACTACGACCTGGAGAGCACCTACCTCGCCAGCGCGGCCTCGGGGATCACCGACGTGGCGCAGGTGGACCGGCCGGGCATCAGGGTCCTGGCCATCGACGGCACAACGACGCTCCGCGCCTCGGCGCGCACGCTGACGCGGACGCAGCCCGTGGCTGTCCCGTCGTTGGCCGAGGCGGTCAGCCGCATGCGGGCGGGACAAGCGGACGCCTTCGCCCTCTCGCGCGACACGCTGCGGCCGGTCGTCCCGCAGGTTCCGGGCTCCCGGATCGTCAGCGGCGGCTTCCAGCAGACGCAGGTCGCTGTGGCTCTGCCGAAGGGCCGTCCCGCTGCCCTCGCCTACGTGACCGCGTGGCTGCAGGAGGCCAAGCGCGCGGGTCTCGTCCGCAGGATCTTCGACGCCCACGGATTCGACGGCGATGCCGTCGCCCCGTAGGGGACCGGTCTCCCGATCAAGCTCGGCGGCGGCGCGATCAGGGAGCGGATCGACGCGGGTCGTCGCCGCCGCGCTGCTGCCGTGCTCGCGCAGCCGCGCGCAGGATCCGGGGCGCAGGCCGCTCCGTTCCCGGAAGAGCCGCACCGGACGGCGAGCGCCTCAGAAGCCGTGGCCCCCGGGGCGCTCGCGGTGACGTAGGCAGTCCGGTCGGGCGCTCCAGCCGGGCGGGCCGGGGCTGAGCGCGCCCGCCGCGCTCAGTAGGAGCCGAACTTGAAGTTCAGGCCGGCGCGGGCGATGCCGCCCTCGGTCCGGAAGCGCGAGATGTAGCCGATGCCCGGTCCCCCGACGGAGCCGACGAGCAGGTTGTGGCTGCCGAGATCGTAGCGCAGATACTCGGCCTTGAGCGTCACGGCGCTGGAGCGGAAGAAGTTCAGGAACGAGTCGGTCGGCAGCGCGTACTCGATGCCGCCGCCGTAGGCGTATCCGGTGTCGATCCGCGAACGGCTGCCGAAGTAGGTGAGCGGGGCACCGGTCTGGAACCCGACGCGCTGAGTCACGTCGCCGTAGGCGAAGCCGCCGGTGCCGTACACGAAGACGCGGTCGAAGGCGTAGCCGACGCGTCCCCGCACGGTACCGAGGAAGCTCAGATCCGTCCGGTAGGTGTTGGTCAGGACGTTCGGGTTGAAGGCGGGACGGAAGATCGACTGCACGCCGGTGCGCTGCAGATCCATGTAGGCGGCATCCGCCTCGACGCCGACCACGATGCCGGAGCCGGGGGTGAACTGATAATTGTAGCCGACCTGGCCGCCGGCGGTGAAGCCGTCCTGCGGCAGGCGGACGGCCGGGCTGCGCAGCAGGTTGTTCACGTTGCTCTGGAGGGCGCCGATGCCCACGGTCCGGATCGTGTCCGCCTCGGTGTAGGCGTAGCCCGCGTTGATGCCGAAATACGCGCCCGTCCAGGTGAAGACCGGGACCGGCGTGAACACCGGCGGCGGCGCGGCCCGGCGCGGCAGGTCGGCGGCCAAGGCGGCGCCGGTCAAAGCAGCGCCCGCCACCAAAATGCCAAGCAGATTTTTAATCACAGCGATCTCTTGTTCATGACACCAATCGTGCTGAGATTTAGTCAAGAACGCAGCAAATTGATGTATCTTCGAGGTCACACCTCGGGCCCAAGCTGCCCCAAGCCGTTCTCATCCGCTGATTAGATTGAGTAATGCCAAGCGACATGCGGCGATGATGTTGCCATGTCCATTTCGGGGCAAAGCAAACGGATCGGCCGCGTTTTTAATCCGAACCTCCGACAACAAAATTTCGGGCGCACCATCGATGCCGCACCGCTTTACATTTCGAACGAAAACGGCCGGGGTAGCTCCCCGGCCGCCGCATCGGTAACGATGCCGATGCTTAGCGGAGAAGCTGGAGCACGCCCTGCTGGGCCGAGTTGGCCAGCGACAGCGCCGAGATGCCCATCGACTGACGCGTCGTGAGCGCCTGCGAGTTCGCCGCCTCCTGGTTCAGGTCCGCGTTCGTCAGGTTGGCCGAGCCGGTCTGCAGCACGTTGATCAGCTGCTTGGAGAAGTCCTGACGGTTCTGCACCACCGACAGGTTCGAGCCTAGCGCGCTCGCCGCCGAGTTGAGCGTGCCGCCCGCAGAAGTCAGTGTCGCCAGAGTCTTGTTCACGTCCGCGTTCAGCAGGAAGTTGCCCAGACCGTTCGAGCTCGACGAGCTGTTCGAGTTGGTGATCGAGGACAGGCCCAGACCGCTGGCGGTGGCGTCGACCGAGGCGACGTTCAGGTTCGAGCTGCCGTTGGCATTGAACTTGATGTTCAGGTCGTTGCCCTTGCCGGCGATGAGGTTGACGCCGTTGTAGCTGGCGTCGCCGGCGAGCTGCGTGATCTGGTTGAGCAGGTTGTTGTACTGCTGGGCCAGGGAGGCGCGCTGGGTCACGCCGGAGACCGCCAGGTCGCTGCTGACCACCGTGGAGGCGGCGGTGCCGTAGGTCGAGGCGGTGGTGGAGGACGAGGTGAAGCCCAGGGCCGCCTGGCTGGTGGAGTTCTGGAACTCGACGTCGGCCTGGGCATTCAGCACGATCTTGGTGCCGGTGCTGTCGGTGGAGAAGATCGCGCCGGCGCCGAACGAGCCATTGGAGGAGGTGCTGGCGGAGCTGACCGCGGCGTTCAGGGCCGCGACGGTGGCCGAGATGCTCGATGTGGCACTGATGTTGGCCGACACCGAGGTGCCGTTGATGGTCAGCAGCACGGAGGCGCTGGAGGCGCTGGCGCTGTAGGCGTTGGCGGCGGTGCCGGTGGTGGAGAGCTGGGTCGAGAGCGCCTGGTTGGCGATCGACTTGGCCTGATCGACGAGCTTCTGGATCGAGGTGATGCCCTGGTTGGCCGCCTGGATCGACTGGATGCCGTTGGAGACGCCGTCGAGCAGGGTGTTGAGGGCGTTGGAGCGGCTGTCGAGGGCCTGGGAGGTGAAGAAGTTGGTCGGGTTGTCGAGGGCGGAGTTGACCGTCTTGCCGGTGGCGAGGCGGTTCTGGGTGGTCGCCATCAGCTGCGCCGTGTCCTGCAGCGAGAGCAGATTCTGACGCGTGGCGGCCGACAGGGTGATGGAGGACATCGTTCGATCTTTCTGACTTGGCGACCCGTTTCTTGGGTGCCCTATTAGAAACGTCCGCGAACCCAATCCAGGTTAAGATCGTGAAAGATCAGTCGTCCGCAATTGATCTCGGTTAACAGTTTCCAGCTAGCTGACAGGGCTTCGGCGGGACTGATCCGATGTCACAACTTGCTGACGAACAGCGGAAATCTAATGCAGATAGCATACATGGAACAATAGATGTTTCTGTGCATCTGCCTGCCGAAGCAAAGTAGGATAGCTTCGAGGAGTGACGGTCTGGCAAACAGCTATCTCAGCCCGCACGAAGACCCGTTGCCGCAAACCTCAGCCTGAAGATAAAGACAGTGCCGGACATCTGTTTCTAAATGTAAATACGATGTGTAAACGCGGATAAGTACACATGGCATAATGCATGTCTGGATCAATTGCAGGCAATAGAGATCGGCACAAGCTTCAGGAATTTCCTGTCGCACATGTTTCGTCTGGGGCTCAATATGTATAAGCTTTCTTTTACTAACGTCGCCTCTCTGTTTTCTATCTAGCCCGTCTTCGCGCAGGCTGTCATCGAGACGCCCACGATCACCACGGTCGTTGTCCCGCCTGGTGTGCCGTGCGTCGTCACGCGCCAGCCCGGATCGACCGGAGACGAAGGTGCCGCGACCTACTCACCGACGGGTCGCGCTGCCGACGGCATTGCGTCAGACTCGGCAGCGGTGGGCAACGAAGCACAACCTTCCCGCCTCGGTTCGACTGGCAGCGGCGGCGGCAAGTAACCTCACTGCCGCACTCAGCCCACCCCGTTCGCCGCCGTGGACTTTTTGAGCCGGTGATCCCGAGGTAGAACGGCTGCGGCTGACCTGTAGGCACGCCCCGCTAACTGCTCCCTCTATCCTGCGTTTCGGGCCGCATCGCGTACTAGCCCCGGCCGTGAGGAACGGCACCGAGCCCCGTCAGCCCGTGATCGGATCGGGCGACGGGGCGCTTCAGCCTGCCCGCTTCGCACTCCAGCTGCCGCTGCACTCAACTAGCCCGCCTGAGGTGCGCCATGTGCCGCTGCCGCTGCCCTTGGGATCGAGGCTGCCGGAGATCGGCACTTTGTTCGAGCCCTGAACGATTGTCGCCTGTACGGTACCGCCGGCCGACACACCGCCATCAATGTCGACTTCTTCTCCGGGGATCGAGGCGTCGCTGTCCCTGATCTGCACGTTATAACTCGTGCTCGCTGAGCAAGGTCCCTCAGCCGTGGTCGCCACGATGGTCCAGGATCCATCAAATTGGTCCGGAACCTTTACTTTCTTGGTCGCGGCATCCGCTGGAAGGAAGGCGCCAGCCGACAGGCAAGTCGCGAGGATCAGGGTGAGGATACGTGCCACAAACAGCTCTGGCAGTTGCGCCACCGGGATTGGCAACGCCATGGCAGAACGGGGACGTCGGTTAAATAGTTTCGGAAGCTGCCCAACGCGGATGTGACGGGGGCGGTTTTAAAATTGGATCCGGGAAGGTACGAGACATCCGGAGCAGCCGCGCATAGAAGCTGAGTGCTGGGATTGGCCGACGACGATTCACTGCGGCGACTGCTCGCCGAGGTCGGCCGCGGAGATGCCGCAGCCCTCGCCCAACTCTACGACCTGACCAGCCCGAAACTCTTCGGCGTCATCCTGCGTATCGAGAAGGACCGAGGCTTGGCCGAAGACGTTTTGCAGGACGCGTATCTGCGCATCTGGCAGGCGGCTGGAAGCTATGATCCCGCGGCCGGGCGCCCGTTTCAGTGGCTGTGTACCATCGCGCGCAACCGAGCGATCGACGGTCTACGCCGAAAGTCCTCAGGCGAGGCACAGGTGCTCGCGAACGACGATGGCGAGGATTGGGTGGCGCGGCTGATGGACCCGCACGACGATGCGACGGCGTTCTTGGATCGGGATGCGCTGAGCACCTGTCTGCGTCGGCTGGAGCCGATGCACCGGGACTGCGTGGTGCTGGCCTACTGCGAGGGCTACTCGCGAGAGGAGTTGGCCCAGCGCTTTGACCGCCCGGTCAACACCATCAAGACCTGGCTGCACCGGGCGCTCTCGGCCCTGAAGTCCTGCCTGGAGACGGTGTCGTGAGCGGCGGCAGCGGCGAGCCCGTCTCAGATCCTGATCTGCGCGCTGCCGAGTATGTGCTCGGCACCCTCGCCGCGCAGGAGCGGGCAGACGTGGAGCGCGAGATCGCCGCTGATCCCAGCATGGCGAAGCGGGTGGAAGTCTGGGAACGGCGGCTATCGCCGCTGCTCGATGCCATCCCGTCCGTGCCGCCGCCGCCGCGGGTCCGCGCGGCACTGCTACAGTCTCTGTCCGATGCGCTCCCAGGGCCGCCGGATCAGCTTGACGGTCTGCGCCGACAGGTTCGGCTGTGGCGGTTCGCAGCCGCCGGAGCGGGGCTGTTGGCGGCCGGCCTCGCGCTGTTCGTAGTGGTGGGGCCGAGGCCGGAGCTGGAGGGTGGCCGCTACCTGGCGGTCGTACAGGGCGGCGGGGCGCTCCCGGCGCTGATCGTGCGCGTTGATACGCGTACCGGCACGGCGCAGGTCAGACCGGTCGGCGCCGAAACGCCCGCGGATCGAAACCTGGAACTGTGGTTCGTTGGCGCTCAAGGCGCGAAGCCGCTCGGCCTCGTAGGTACGACTTCAATCCGAGTGACACTCCCGGCCGGGGCCTCACCAGATGGGGCAATCGCGGTTTCGGTCGAGCCAGTCGGCGGGTCTCCAACCGGGCAGCCGACCGGGCCGGTGATCTACACGGGCAAACTCATCCCCGAGTAGAGACGCCTGAACCCGGCCAGAGCCCTATTGCTATCAGGGCATCAGCACGCCGTTGACGACGTGGATGACACCGTTCGACTGCATCACGTTCGGGATCGTGACCGCGACGGTTCCACCCTTCACGTCGGTTAGGTAAACCTTCTTGCCCTGCGCTGAGACGGCGAGCGGCTCGCCCGCAACGGTGGTGATCTGGTTCTGCCCTTCCGGCTTCCTGGCCAGCGCCATCAGGTCCTTGGCGGTGTAGACGCCCGGGACCACGTGGTAGGTCAGGATCTTCGTCAGCGTCGCCTTGTTCTGCGGCTGCACGAGGTTCTCCACCATGCCCGGTGGCAGCTTGGCGAAGGCGGCGTTGGTCGGCGCGAACACCGTGAACGGGCCCGGACCGTTCAGCGTGTCGACGAGGCCGGCGGCCTTCACAGCGGCGACCAGCGTGGTGTGATCCTTCGAATTGACCGCGTTCTCGACGATGGTCTTCTGGGCGTACATCGGCGCACCGCCGACCATCGGGTTCTTGGCCTCTGCCGCCCCGGCAGCCGTAAGGGCGAGCGAGAGGGCGATGGCCCGAGCGGCGTTGCCGCGTGTGATTGCCTTGAGCATGCGAGGTTTCCTTCCTATCGGCCCTGTGAACTGAGGCCTCGCCGCCCTCTACGAGGCCGCATCTCAGGAAGTTTCACCCGCGCGATGAACCCGGAAGCTGACCCTTCGCGACGGTCGCCAACCTGCGACTCGCACCGCTGTGTCGATCTCTGAAACTTTGCCCTGCCTTGATCCGTAAAGCCCACTGACGCCCATACGAGGGCGCAGCGTGGAGCGAATGTTTCGCGGCCTACAGTCGCGCCTTGTAGTATTTGCAAAATAGATAAAAATAATACAGGTGGGAACACGAACATATCTCGTGTGCTTCTACGAATGATTCGGACATACGATCCGTTCGCTACAGGAGAAACTACATGGCCAAGATGAAGCTCGCCCTTGCCGCATCCGTCCTGATCGGCGCTGCCGCCCTCGCCGGGCCCGCCTTAGCTGCTCCGATCAGCCCAAATGGCCTTCAGGCCGCGCCGACAGGCATCACGCAAGTTCGCATGACGCACAGCGAGCGCATGATGATGAAGAAGCGCATGATGCGGAAGAAGATGATGCGCCGGCACATGATGAAGAAGCGCATGATGAACCGCATGTAACGGCCCACCGGAAAGACGGGAGGGCTCCTATCGAGCCCTTCCATCACGTCGCTTTGCCTGATCAAGAAGGCCCACACCTTGTCCCGCACCTATAGGCTCGCGGCGGTGCCCTGCTCATCACATCAAGGATGCTTCCGCTGGATCGTGTCGTCCTCTGACGGCCTCTTCTCCGAGCAATCGACCTACCCTTACGCGACCAAGGCAGCCGCCATGATCGTGGGCCAGATCCGAATAGCCGATCTGAGCGCGGGCCGGCCGGGACCGAAACCGAGTCGGCGCCGCCCCTCCCAACCTTGATGGTGGCGGCCAACGTCACGATGCTCGGGCGCAGCCCTTCTGGCCGCAGATGTAGGTGCCGGTCTCCGTCTATATGACTCACGTGCGATCCGGCGTCGGGATCTCGGCGCCCCGCGCCATCTCGATCCCGATTTCGGCGAGCAGGCCGCGGATCATGTTCACCAACTGCGTGCGATGCTTGACCAGCAGGTCGCGCGTCCGGTGCAGCGCCAGCGCCGCTTGCTGGTCGGTCGACTTCACCGGCACGAACCGCATGCTCGGGCGCGTCACCGCCTCGCAGATGGCTGCGGCATCGTTCGCATCGGTTTTGCCGCGCTTGACGTACGGCTTCACGTAAGCTGGCGGCATCAGCCGCACGTCGTGGCCGAGGCTCATGAGCTCCCGGGCCCAGTGGTGCGCCGTGCCGCACGCCTCCATGCCGACCAGGCAGCGCGGCAGCTTGGCGAAGAACGGCACGACCTGCGCCCGCCTCAAGGCCTTGCGCACGACGACGTGCCCAACTGCATCGACGGCGTGAACCTGAAAGATGCTTTTGGCCAGATCGATGCCGACGGTGGTGATCTCCATGGGGATGGCTCCTGCATGAGCGTGGCTGCTGCTTTGACAGCAACCAAATCTTGGCATCGAGATGCCGTCAGTCGGAGCGGGAGCCATCCACCCCATCTGCTTTGCGAATTTCCCTGGAAACCGCCGGATGACCGGGATGGGCGCTTTGCAGCCAGGCTGGCTTCGAAGCCCCTCGACTCAGAAGCCGAGGGGCCGAGCACTCAAATCTCAGTTCCTTCGGCCAGGGTCAGAGCATCCTCGACGTCGACACCGAGATACCTGACCGTGCTCTCGATCTTGGTATGGCCGAGCAGGATCTGAACCGCCCGCAGGTTGCCGGTCCGCTTGTAGATCAACGACGCCTTCGTGCGGCGGAGGGAGTGCGTGCCGTAGTCCTCGCTGCGCAACCCGATGCCGGTGACCCACTCATCGACCAAGCGCGCATACTGCCGGGTGCTGATGTGCGTGACGCCCTCAAGCCGGCTCGGGGAGGCATAATCGTCGAGCGTTCCGCCTCTGGCCTCGAGCCATGCCAGGATGCTGGTGCGGGCAGGTTCGAGCAACTCGAACTGCACCGGCCGGCCGGTCTTGCGCTGGATGACGATAGCCCGGCTACGGACGCGACCACCGCTGACGAGGTCGCCAATCTTGAGTTTGACGATGTCGCAACCGCGCAGCTTGCTGTCGATGGCGAGGTCGAACATCGCCCGGTCGCGTGTGCGCCGTTCGCGGTCTAACCAGAATCGGATGGCCCAAACCTGCTGAGGTTTGAGGGCGCGCTTGGCGCCGAGCTTGCGGCCAGCGTTCCAGGCCGGCCGCCCTTTCGTGGCAGGATCGTGTGCAGAGTGTCCCATCATCTTTCTCCTCGCCGGCCCATGCCGACGAGGCGAGAGGAAACCCGAATCGATGCTTCGGAGAGCGGGCATATGCGGACGTTCCGCTGGCGACCCGTTCCGGTCGTAAGTTCCTTCCGACAGCGCGACGCAAAGCAGACATCAGGACCGCGCTCGCTCTCAAATGATGGTCGTCGCTTCCGATCTGGTACAGGATGGGATTATAGACATCCTCAAGATATATTACGTTTTCGCGTTCATTTCGGCCGGCTTCATAGTCAAGACAATCAGAGAGCTTAGAACTGCGAGTGGTAGTACGACACAGCCGAAGGCGAGATGTGCGATCCCGAAGGCCCCGCACAACGCACCTGCGGCGAAGGCTGCGACCGCCGGCAAGACGCTTAAAAATCGCGTGCGGGTTAGATCAAAATTCTCAGCGGTACCGAGGGTAAGATCCGTCGCGTCGATGACGGCTTGGCTGACGCTTACCGTCATCACCGTCGTAGGGGCGAGATGACCGAGACAGAGGCGACCTATGCCGTTCTGCACGCCCATTGCGGCGACCGCAAACATGCCTACGGAAATGGCCGGAGTTCCATCTGCTGCACCCAGCGGCGACCAAAGGGCGCCACACAGGCCGAACGCTGCGAGCAGGCCTAGTTCGATGGTTAGGAGCCAGGGCAAAGAATCGCCCCCCTGACGCTTCAGCATCAAGGTCAGAACCCGCGCGCTCGCCACCGCTGCTATGAAGACGGGCAACGCCAGGAGTTTAGCCAGCACACCGGCTGAGGTCGCCACCAACTCGGCACCGATGAGTACGAAATTACCGGTGACGTGGGCGGTGAAGAGCCCAGTCAGCGCGATGAAGGCCGCCGCATCGACAAAGCCGGCGACGAAGGCAAGGGCAGCTCCGGTGAAGGTGCTGCTACTCGTGTTCTGAGACCGCACGCGACCTGACCTCAAAATTAATCGGCGAGAGGGGGTTCGGTCATGACAAGCGGTATCCGAGGATTGGCATAGTATTCCGGCCAGCGATGGCAGAAATATAGGACCGCAGTCAGAAGGGTAACGACCGCGAGGAGGAAGGCCAGCGCCTCCGTTATCTGCGTCGTCCATCTTCCGAACGTCGGAATCGCCACGAGACCGCCGACGAAGAGTGTGGTCATGATCACGGGTACGGACATCGGACGCGGCTCGGCGGAGCGGTAAAGCGGGTTTGAACCGAACCCTAAGCCGCCCCGTGTCGGGGCGTTAGCGATATCGGTTATCATGGACTATGATGGGCAACCTGGACATCGCGCTGCTCCGATCGTTTCTGGCGGTTGTGGAGAGCAACAGCTTTACGACCGCAGCGCAGGCGCTCGGGCTGCGGCAATCCACGGTGAGCGGGCACATCGCGCGGCTGGAGCAGGCTCTCGGTCGCCCTGTTCTGGCGCGGGACACGCATCGAGTCGCCCTGACGCTTGATGGTCAAGCCCTGATCGGCTTCGCGCGCGACGTGGTGCAAGCGCAGGACCGGCTGTGCGCCTTCTTCTCGCCCGGTGGCCTGCGCGGCCGCATCCGGCTTGGCGTCTCGGAAGACTATACCCTGTCGGCGCTGGCCCGTGTCCTCGCACGCTTCGCCGACCGGCACGACGCCGTGGATCTGCAGATCACGGTCGGGCTGAGCCGGTCCCTCTATCAGGGCTACGATGCGGGCGAGTTGGATGTGATCTTCTGCAAGCGTC
The DNA here is from genome assembly GCF_000364445.2 of Methylobacterium mesophilicum SR1.6/6. NCBI lineage: Bacteria > Pseudomonadati > Pseudomonadota > Alphaproteobacteria > Hyphomicrobiales > Methylobacteriaceae > Methylobacterium > Methylobacterium mesophilicum. Next base: position 119,393 of record NZ_CP043538.1, read on the forward strand.
GGCGCGGCGACCCGCGGGGCGCACTGGCCTGGGCCGAACCCCTGATCTGGACAGGACGGCCCGGCTTCGTTCTAGATCTGAACAAGCCCGTGCCTCTGGTGCTGTATCCGCCGCCGTCGATGACCCGCACATTGGCGCTCGACGCGCTCGACGCGGCGGGCCGATCCTGGCGGATTGCCTGCACCAGCGGCAGCTTGATGGGGTTGTGCGCCGCCGTCGAGGCGGGCCTGGGCATCGCGCCACACTCCGCCAAGGTCCTGCCGCCAGGACTGGCCGCGATCCCGGAGACGGCGGGCCTGCCCGCACTCGGCGACGTCGAGTTTGTCGTGCTCGGTCCGGGCCGTCACGACCGCGCGGCCACTGCGCTGCAGGAGGCGATCCTGACTAGCACGGCCGAGCTTCAGGGGAGCGATAGTTCATGACCGTAACGCCCAGATCCTCGGCCCGGCCTTTTTCGCAGCCTCTACCATGCTGTTCATTGACGCGGCGACCGCCCGTCGTTGTCCGCTCTGATGCCGATGCCCCACATAAGCAGAACTTCTCAAATCCACCCAACCCAGCCGTTCGGTGACGCCAGCCAACGAGGCTGGGAGTGGCCGAAAGCCGCTGGTTCGCTTCGGAGCTCAGGCTGCAGGTAAGCGGACGCTTCCCGCTGTCTTCAAGCTTCCGCTTGGCCAAAGTCGTGTTCCTCCGACAGACACAGCTACGCCGTTACGGCGACGCGGACTTCTTCGTGAACCCGGCGATCACTATCACCAACATCATCGCCTTGCTGCTGCCCACCGTGCTAGCCGATGCCGGATGATAGCCGCCGCAAAGATCCGCATTCGGACCCCAAAGTTCCGCATCGCAACAACCTGAGGTAATGAGGCCGCCCAGTGAATGGGTGGCCTTGAGACTGGGTTGATCCGGAGCAGCGAGATCAGCCAGGCGCCGCCAAAGGAGAGATGTGCTTCCGGCATCGCCTCGCTTGCGCAGGCGTGGCGCTGGGCCACTGGGCGAGGCGCCCTTCGCGTCCCCATATCCAGGGTTCGAGCAAAACGACTATCGAGGAGTTGCGATGAGAACCGAAAGGGCCGTGCTGGCCGGTGGGTGCTTCTGGGGCATGCAGGACCTGATCCGGCGCCAGGACGGCGTGGTTTCGACCCGCGTCGGCTACACCGGCGGCGACGTACCCAACGCGACCTACCGCAACCACGGAACCCATGCGGAGGCCATCGAGATCGTCTACGACCCGACTCGGACGAGCTTCCGCAAGATGCTGGAGTTCTTCTTTCAGATCCACGACCCGACCACGCCGAACCGACAGGGCAACGACCGGGGCCTGAGCTACCGCTCAGCCATCTTCTACGTCGACGACGACCAGCGCCGGGTGGCGGAAGAGGCCATCACCGATGTCGATGCCTCCGGTCTCTGGCCGGGCAGGGTTGTGACGGAAGTCGCCCCGGCCGGGCCGTTCTGGGAGGCCGAGCCGGAGCACCAGGATTACCTTGAGCGCATCCCCAATGGGTACACCTGCCACTTCATCAGGCCGAACTGGGTGCTGCCCTCGCGTGCTCGCGCGACGCAGGACGCGTAAGCCAGCCCAAGCTGGGACGCCGGAATGGCCGGCGTCTCAGGTTCCCATGGCCATCACGGAACCACCGTCGACCCGCAGGAACTCGCCGGTGATGAAGCTGGCACGTTCGGAGCAGAGGAACGTCACGGCCGCCGCGACTTCCTCCGCCTTGCCACGGCGCTTGGCGACGATGCCGGGACGCTCCTCGTCGAGCGTCAGCTTGATCGCCTCGTCGAAAGAGATACCCTTCTCCTTCGATTTCTTCTCCATCTGCGCGTCGGTCATCGGCGTGGCGATGAAAGCCGGGCCGACCGCGTTCACAAGCACGCCGTCCGGGCCGTAGGCCTTCGAAAGACCTTTCGCGAGGTTCAGGACGCCGGCCTTCGCGGCCGCATATGGAAGCTCCTCAATGTAGGGCTGCACGGCGTCCTCCGAGGAGAACAGCACGACCCGGCCCCAACCCGCCTTGCGCATGTGTGGTATGAAGGCACGGGTCGCGCGCACGCCGGCCATGAGGTCGGTCTGGATCGCCTCGATCCAGTCCTCGTCCGTGAGTTCGAGAAAGTCGCCGGACGCACCGGTGATGCCCGCGGCGCAGACGAGGATGGTGGGCTTGTCGTCGAAAGCCATGTTGGCGAAGGCGGCGAGCACCTCGATGCCCTTGGCCGTGCTCAGGTCCGCCTCCACGGCACGGACCTGGCCCAGCGCCGACAGCTCCGCGGCGGTGGCCTGCAACTCGGGGCCTTCCTTATCGGTCAGGACGACGTGGACGCCCTCGCGCAAGAGATGCTCGGCGGTCGAGCGACCCATGCCCGACTTGGCCCCTGTCACGACGGCCACCCGTCCGCTGATGCCGAGATCCATCCGTACCGCTCCGCCATCGTTCGAGGGGACCGCCTCGGGTCACGACGAGAGCGGCGGTTGAGAAGTCCGCTTTGCGATGGGAGTTCCTTGCTCGCCCGTCATCAGCCACCGGTGATACAAGCTCGACATTTGCCTGCCTCGTCTGGGCCGCCACCTTCGCCCGCCCCCGGCGGCGGCATGACCGACCGGCGTGAGCCTGGACGGCCGGGGTCTCAGAACCGCGCGTCTCGCCCTCCGACAAAGGGAACCTCCCCTACGCTCCTCAATTGCCGCCTCGACACAGTGGAGCACCAGCATGGCTACGAGCAGCACCCCGCGCACCCACCAGACCCGCAACGACACCAATTCAAACGCCAAGAGGGTGTCCATCGAGGCCCTCAACGCGCGGCTGGCCGACGGCATCGACCTCGCCCTGGCGATCAAGCAGGCCCACTGGAACCTCAAGGGCCCGCAGTTCATCGGCATCCACCTGATGCTGGATGGTTTCCGCGCCGAGATCAGCGACCTCAACGACAAGGTGGCCGAGCGGGCGGTGCAGCTCGGCGGCACGGCCCTGGGGACGGCGCAGGTCGTGGCGGGGTCGTCCAAGCTGCCCGCCTACCCGACCGGCATCTACGCCATCGCCGACCACGTCGCCGCGCTGATCGACAGTTACGCCGCCTACGCCAACGCCGTACGCGAGAACATCGACGAGACGGACGAGGCGGGCGACCCCGACACCGCCGACCTGTTCACCGAGGTCTCGCGGGCCGTCGACAAGCAGCTGTGGTTCCTGGAAGCCCATGTCCAGGAGCCGACGGGCCAGATGCGGGACGGCAACGCCCGCAACTGAGGAAGGTCCGCCCCTCCGTACCCGGTCGGACGGAGGGGTACCGCAGGTGGCGTCGCCCCCGGATATCGGGGAGGCAGGGGCCTGAAGCAGGCGCCAACCCCACTCTCGCTTCCCATCCTTCGCGGATCCTCAAAGGTCCGCTTCTCGGCAGCTTGGTGGACGGTGACCTACGGCTGGATCGGGTCGCCGAAGATGCGTACGCCGTGAGGCGCTCGAGCTGATCGGTGGACCCACGGGACGCGATGGACCGTCCGGGCGAACGAGCACCAAGGCCGGTTGGTCCTCCGAAAGCGGCTATGCCCCTTGCCGCCGCCCTGGTCTCTTGGCCGCTGAATGACCCTTACCGCCGCCGACGCGTTCACTCCCGTAACTCCACCCGGACGGGAGCCCCGATGTCGAGCCTGACCGAGCGCAAGGCACGCCTAATCGTCCACGGCGACCGGCCCTACAACGCCGAACCTCCTCTCGACCGATTGCGGGCCACCTACCGGACGCCGGCGAAGGATTTCTACGTCCGCTCGCACGGCGACCTGCCGGACCTCGACGAGGCAACCTGGCGCCTCACCATCGATGGCGGAACCGGCACCATGCTTGAGTTGTCGCTATCGGACCTGCGTGCCCGCTTCCCCGAAACCGCGGTCATGGCCACGATGCAGTGCGCCGGCAATCGCCGCGCCGACATGCGGGCGGTCGCCCCGGTATCGGGCGACCCGTGGGACGCCGGCGCCATCGGCACCGCGAAATGGACCGGGGTTCGGCTCGGCGATGTCCTGCGCGAGGCGGGGGTCGCCGAGCGCCTGGGATTCCATGTCGCCTTCGAGAGCCACGACACGGTTGAAGGCCATCCCTACGGGGCCTCGATCCCGCTTGCGAAGGCGATGGCACCCGAGACCCTGCTCGCCTACGCCATGAACGGCGAGGCCCTGCTGCCGGAGCACGGCTTTCCGGTCCGCGCGGTGGTGCCGGGCTTCGCCGGCGTGCGCAGCCCCAAATGGCTTCGGCGCCTGAGCGTCCAGGACCACCCCTCGGACAACCCGATCCAGGCCGGCGATTACAAGCTGTATCCGGCCGACGTGACCGCCGAGACCGCCGATCCGGCCAAGGGGCACACCATCGATACGATGCCGCTGAACGCGGCGATCTGCGAGCCCGGGTCCGGGGCCGCCCTCAAGTCGGGGAGCAACAGGGTCCGCGGCTACGCGGTGAGCGGGGACCGGGCCGTCGTACGCGTCGACGTCTCCGGGAACGGCGGCCGGTCCTGGGTGCAGGCCGAACTCGAACACGAGGCCGACGCCCCGTTCGCCTGGACGTTCTGGAGCACCGACCTCGATCTGCCTCCGGGCGGGCATGAACTCGCCGTGCGCGCCTGGGACGAGGCGGGGCAGACGCAGCCGGCAATGCCGGACGAGACGTGGAACCACAAGGGCTACCTATGCACCTGCTGGCATCGGGTGCGGGTGAACGTCACCTAGGGACGGGCGACATGGCACGTCGGCTACGGCCGCCCTCGTGGACGACGTCCTAGCCAGCGGCCGAACAAGCACCGCGCCACGGTCCGACGTCATGCCTGTCTGTCATCCCGACCCCGTCGTGCGTGGCGTCGGCAACGTCCGACCGTAGCGGGCGTTTCCCGTGCGTCGAGGCGCCGGGCGCGCCTTCACCAGCCCCGAGCCCTAAGGAACATCATGTCCCGCGAGACCAGCATCCAGGCGACCGAAAAGTTCGGCGAACTCGTCAACGCCGGTCAATTCGATGCCTTCCCCGAGGTCGTCGCCCCGGACTGCCACGACCACGACCCGGCGCCGGGCCAGCACATGGGTCCCGAGGGATACCAGGCTTTCTTCACGCAGCTTCGCTCCGCCTTTCCCGACATGCAGGTCGAGGTGAAGAAGCTCGTCGCCGACGGGGATAGCGTCGCATTCGCCTACACGCTCACCGGCACGCACCAGGGCGACTTCAACGGCCACAAGCCGACCGGGAAGGCCATCAAGGTCCGCGGCATGCAGATCGGCCGCTTCGTGGACGGCAAGATGGTCGAGCGGTGGGGCTCTTCCGACGAGCTCGGCATCCTCAAGCAGATCGGCGCCATCGAGGGATGAGGGAGGACGCCGCCGGGGCGTCCGCGCCAGGGAGGCCCACGTCATCCTGGCTGCGGTCGAGTTACCCGGTCGAGGCGTTGCCATACATGCTGAAGCGAGCGACGGGTTAGCGGGACAAGCGTCGGAGCGGGCGACAGCGCGAATCGGCGGCTGCCGAGGCTTCGAGGAAGCGGTCATCGTTACGACGACCGTCGATGACATTCGGGGAGGTCCGGAACATCGGCCTCCCCGATCCCTCAGGCGGCGAAACGGCGTAAGGCGGCCGTGATCTCCTCACGCTTGTACGGCTTGGAGAAGAATACGCCTCGCTTCGGCAGGTCTGCGGGCGATGGCCGGCGCTTGCCCGAGATGATGATGAGCTCGATGGGTGGCCAGCGGTCCCGGATCAGCGCCGCGAGCTTCATCCCGTCGAGGCCCCCGGGCATGTCGATGTCCGTGAACACGATGCGGATGTCGGGCCGGCTCTCCAGGATGCACACCGCGTCGTTCGAACCCATCGCCTGGACGGCTTCGTACCCGGCGTCCTCGACAAGATCGACGGCCATCATGCGCTGCATTGGCTCGTCCTCGACCACGAGGACGACATGTTTCGTCGGCGGCATCGCCTGACCCACGCCCAACTCCTCAGGAATGCTGCAGCTGCGCGAGCGGGGCCCGCATCGTCGCCTCGAACCCCAGCGCCGAGTAACGGAGGTCGACACCGCCCGTTCCGGCAAGTCCCATGCTGATGAGACGCGATCCGAAGCCCTTGCGGCCGCCGCTCGCGGGCTGCGTGGCTGGCGGGCCGCCGCGCTCGGTCCAGTCGAGGGTGACCTCCCGGTCCGCGCCGTCTCCGTCGAGCCGCCAGTCTATCGCGACCCTGCCGGCGGGTACGGACAGCGCCCCGTACTTCGCCGCGTTCGTCGCAAGCTCGTGCAGGAGGAGCGACAACGACAAGGTGGCGCGCGGCCCGAGGTCGACCTCAGGGCCCGACACGTCGATGCGGTCGCCATGCCCGGCGCTCGCGAGAACGGCCTTCACCACCTCCTCGGCCGGCGCCGCCGCCCAGCTCCTGCGCAGGAGGACGTCGTGAGCTTGCGAGAGCGCGTGGATGCGCTGCTCGAACGCCTCGACGGGCGCGCGCTCGGGCACGGTGCGCAGCGTCTGCCCGGCGATGGAGAGGACCATCGCGAAGGAGTTCTTGAGCCGGTGCGAGATCTCCTCGTTCAGCACCCGCTGGTCGGCCTCGGCCTGCACCCGCGCCACCGCGGTCTGCGTCCGGTCGGCGACCGTCAGCACGAAGGCCATCTCGTCGTCGGTGAAGGCGTGGGTGTGTGAGTGGTGGACGAAGCCGACCCCCACGAGCTGCCCGCGTTCCATGATCGGCACGTTGACCATCGCGCGTACCCCGATGGCGAGCAGGGCCCCGGCCGTGACGCGGCTGCGCGGATCCTCCTCGACGTCGTCTACCGCAACGATCTCGCCGCGCTTCAGCCCGTCGCTGAAGCTGCCGTAGGTACGGAACGTGTGCAGCCCGGTGATCGTATCGACGCCCGGCGCGCACCAGTCAGTCGTGATGTCCACGGTCTCCCCGGCCGCGTCGATGAAGCCGTAGCCCGCCCGAACCGCGCCGAGCGCGCCGGCCATGACCTCGGCGGCGGCCTGGACCAGCGCGGGCACGTCGTCCGCCTCGCGCAGGCGTTCGCCCAGCGCGAGCAGCGCGTCGCGGCGCACGTCCGCCGCCCGCCGTTCGCCGACGTCGAGCAGCACGCCGGGGAAGCTCAAGGGCGTGCCGTCCGATGCATGGTCGACGCGGCCGTTCGCCTCGATCCAGTAGTAGTGCCCGTCGGTCCGCCGCACCCGGTACTGGTGCGCGTAGGCGCCGCCGCGGGCGACGGCCTCCTGGATCGCCGCCGCCAGCCCCGCCTGGTCGTCGGGATGCACTGTCGCCACGATCTGGGCGAGCGGGATACCCTCGCGCCCCAGCGCCGGATCGAGGCCGAAGGAGCGGGCGAACGCGTCGTCGACCGTGAAGCGGTCGGTGGGCAGGTCCCAGTGCCAGGTACCGATTATCGCGCCGGCCGCGAGCGCCAGCTGCACGCGCTCGATGTTGGTACGCGCCAGCGCCTCGCTGGCCCGTAGATCCTTCTCCCATTGCGCGCGCTCCGAGGCCACCCGGACACGTTCGGTCACATCGCGGATGAAGATCAGCTCGTCATCCGTCCAGGTGCGCGGCTCGCTCTGGCCGACGTAAAGCAGGGCGACTAGACGTCCCTGCTCGAACACCGGTACGTTGACGAACGCGCGTGCCCCGATGGCGTTGAGCTCGTCCGTAAACGCCGAGGTCCGGGGATCGAGCGACACGTCGGCGATGGCGACCGTTTTGCCCCGCAGCAGGTCGTCGAAGTGGCTGCCGTAGTCGCGGGACCGGATCAACGACGGCAGGCTCTTGACCCCCGCGACCGACCAATCCTGTTCGACCGTGATGGTCGCGGTCGCGGCATCGACCTGGCCGTAGCCGACGAGGCTGGCCTGCAGGATCTCTCCCAGAACCTCGGCCGCGATGGCCGCGATCTCACGCGGTTCGGTCACGTCGCGGAGACGGTCGCTCAGTTGCAGCGTGGCCAGGTTGCGGGCCTGCAGCTCGCGCCGCGCCGTGACGTCGCTGAAGAAGATCGCGATCTGGCGGTCCTCGGGCTTGCCGACGCGCACGGCCCGCACGTCGAACCAGCGCTTGAACGCCTCGGCATAGCTCTCGAAAGTCGTCGGCTCGCCGGTCAGGGCGACGCGCCCGTAGGTCTCGAACCAGAACCGCTCCAGGTTCGGCGCGAATTCGGTCACCCACTTGCCGCGCAGGTCGATGCCGGCCTGGCGCTCGAAGGCGGGGTTGGCCTCCAGAAATCGGTAGTTGATGGGGCGGTCGTCGGCATCGAACTTCACCTCGACGATGGCGAAGGCCGCCTCGATCGTCTCGGTGATCGTGCGGAAACGTGCCTCGCTGGCGACGAGCGCCGTCCGCGCGACGCGCGCGTCCAGGACGCTCTGGGTCACGTCCTCGGCGTAATGGATCAGGCTGACGATCTCTCCACCGGGGCCGAGCACCGGCACTTGCAAGGGCCGCCAGTGCCGCTCCTCGAACGTCCCGTCCGGGCGGCGGATGTTATGTTGGTGGACTGGCATCCGGTCCACCTGGACCGAGGCCAGCACCCGATCAAACGACGCGCGCAGATCCCGCACGCTGAAGGCTTCCGGCGCCCCCGGATCGTCGGGGAACACCTCGAAGATCGACCGGCCCATGATCGCCTGCCGCTCGGTCATGGTAGCCTGCAGGTAGGCCTCGTTGACCCCGACAATCGTGTAAGCCGGGCTGTCCGGGGCGAGCAGCAGGTACGGGTTCGGCGTGGCCTCGAACAGCCCGAGCGTCGGATTGTCGAGCGGGATGCCACCTGCTGCGGTCGACGGGGCTGAGTTCGATCGGGCCATCGATCCTTGAGCGCGCGGCGTCATCGCGTTGCATGACCGCGGCCATGTCCCGTTACGACCGTTATGGCCAGCGGAGCGTAAGGTATCAACCCGTCCTACCGAAGGGTTGAACCGGGCACGCAGTCCGCCTTGGAGAAGAATCGATGGCGGATTGGGCGATTGGATGAGGTCGCAAGCGGGAGGGCGACTCCGGGTGGAAAGGAGCGGTCCGATTCCGGAGGATCAGAACAGGGAAGCGACAATCACCATCGCGTGCCCGGCACTCCTCTCCCTGCGATCTGGAACGTCCGCCGGTTCAGGCCAATCAGGCTGCGAACTGCCGCAGTGCGCGGGTCACCTGATCCCGCTTGTACGGCTTGGAGAAGAACACGCCGCGTACAGGGAGTTCCTCGGGCGTGGGACGATGCTTGCCCGAAATGATGATCAGTTCGATGGGCGGCCAGCGGTCTCGGATCATGGCCGCGAGCCTCATCCCGTCGACCCCGCCGGGCATGTCGATGTCCGTGAAGACCACCCGGATGTCGAGACGGTTTTCCAGGATGCGGACCGCCTCGTCGGCGCTACGCGCCTCGACGACGTCGAAGCCAGCCGTCTCGACGAGGTCGACCGCCATCATGAGCTGCAGGGGTTCGTCCTCGACCACGAGGATCACGGCGGGGGCCGCTGGCATCGATTGTCCCACTTGGCACTCTACGGCTGATAAATCTGCGCGAGCGGCGCGCGCATTTCGGCCCGGAAACCGGTGGGCGGGTAGCGCAGGTCGACGTCGCCCGTCCCGACCAATCCGAGGCGGATCAGGCGCGAGCCGAAGCCGCGTCTGGCGGGTTCCTTCACGGGCGGCCCACCGCTCTCCTCCCAGTCGAGCACTAGGTCACCTTCATCGCTATCGCCGTCGATACGCCAGATCACCCCGACGCGACCCTCGTCGTTGGAGAGAGCCCCGTACTTCGTCGCGTTGGTCGCGAGTTCGTGCAGGAGAAGGGAGACAGATAGGGTCGCGCGCGGCCCGAGCGAGACCTGCGGCCCAGAAACCTTGAGCCGTGTGGTTTGGGCGAAGGTGCGCAGAACCGCGCTGGCGACCGTGTCCAGGGGGGCCGCCGCCCATTCCTGCTGCAGCAGGACGTCGTGCGCCGCCGAGAGCGCGTGGATGCGCTGCTCGAACGCCTCGACTGGTTCTCGGTCGGGCACCGTCTTCAGGGTCTGGGTCGCGATGGAGAGGACCATGGCCAGCATGTTCTTCATGCGGTGGCTCAGTTCCTGGTTGAGCACTCTCTGCTGCTCCTCCGCCTCCAGGCGACCGATGGCGGCCCGGGTGCGGTCGGCGACGTTGCGCAGGAAAGCCTGCTCCTCAGCCGTCCAAGCGTGCGGTTCGGCCTTCAAGGCGAAGAAAAGGGTGACGAACTGCCCGTGCTCCATCAGCGGGATATTGGCGATGGACCGGACGCCGACGGCGGCCAGGGCGTCGCTGCCGCCGGCCGTGCGCGGATCGTCCGTCGCGTCGGCGATGAACACGGCCCGGCCCGCCTTGAGGTCGTCGACGTAAGACCCGTAGCTCCGGAAAGGGTACACGCCGTTCAGGCGATCGACGCCCTCCGCGACGTGGTCGTCGGCGATGGTGACGGTGTCGCGCACATGGTCGACATCGCCGTACCCCACATGGCTGAGCCCTAGCGTCCGCGCCAGGATGTCCGCCGCGACCGGAGCGACATCCGCCTTGGCGGTGACGTGGCGCAGCCGGTCGCCGAGTTCGATCAGGGCGTTGCGGCGTTCCTCGGCTTGCTTGCGCTCGGTGATGTCGATGAACATCACGGCGAGGCGCTGATCCGCCTCCTTATGGCCGTGTGCCTCGAAGGTGCGGTTCAGGGCGGGCACGGCGACCTCGAACGTCGCGGGCTCGCCGGTGTCGACCACGCCCGCGTAGATGTCGATCAGCCATTGCGGGATGGTCGGGATCACTTCGCGGATGGTTCTGCCCACGGTTTGGTTCGCCGGTAGGCTCGACTGGATCTCGAAGGCGGGATTGACCTCCAGGAAGCGCACATCGACCGCGTGACCCTCGTCGTCCCGCAGGATCTCGGCGGAGAAGAACCCCTCGTGCATGCTGGTGAACAGACTCCGCCAGCGGTCCTCGCTCGCCGTGGCGGCGCGCTCGGCATCCTTCTGGACCGTGATGTCCCGTGAGACCGAGAGCAGCTTCTCGGGGACGCCTTGCGCGTCGAGGATCGGCGTGACCTGGACATCCCACCAGCGCGGGTTACCGGCCATGGTGCTAGCCCCGCCCTGGAAGCGGCCGACGCCTCCTGCCTTGGCCGCCACGACGGCAGCCTTGGCGTCCGCGTTGCCCTGGCCCTGCCAGAAGTCCGGCCAGGGGCAGCCGCGGATGGCGTTGAAGTCGCCGACCTCCATCACGCGCTTGCCACCCTCGCTCATGAACGTGAGGCGCGTATCCAGGTCGAGGACCTTGATGCAGTCGGCGGACGAGGCAAGCACGCTGCGCATGAACGCGGCCTCCTCACGCCTCTCCCTGAGGGCGCGCCGCAGTTCGAGCTGCGTCATCACCTGATGCGCGAGGACGCGCAGGGTCTGCTGCTGGACGGTGGTGAGATCGCGCGGCTCATAGTCGAGCACGCAGACGGTCCCGATGGCATGGCCGTCGGCGGTCTTCAGCAAGGCCCCCGCGTAGAACTTCAGATGGGGGTCGCCGGTGACCAGCGGGTTGCAATCGAAGCGCGGGTCGCGGGTAGCGTCGGGGACGAGGAGGAACTCGTCTTCCAGTATGGCGGCGGCACAAAAGGAGCTGTCGAGCGGAGTCTCCCGCACGCCGAGGCCGACCTCGGCCTTGAAGAACTGGCGGCCCTCGTCGATCAGGTTGACGACCGCGATGGGCGTGCCGCAGACCGCTGAGGCAAGCGCGGCGATCTCGTCGAATGCCGGTTCGCGCGGCGTATCGACGATCCGGTAGCCGTGGAGGGCCGCCAAGCGGGGATCCTCGGCGGCGAGGCCCGCGACGGCCACAGGCGACTTTGCTGGTTCAACCATGGACGAGGTCGCTGCCGATCCGCTTGCCTGCGCTCACTGCCAACCTGTGTGGCGGGGAGAATTGCGCGTCTGAGAAGGGCGAGGTTTTCTGGGGGGTATGGAGGGACATCGGCGACAAGCGGTGTCAGGTGCCAAGCCCTTATCACATGAGGTTCGATTGGGCATGAGACGTATGGGCGAGGTATGTGCGGCCCGTGCCCCTGTACTAGCGGTTTGGCTTAGCGGACCGAGGTCCAAAGACGCGCCTAGCTTAGCTTTGGCTGACCGTTCGAGGCCGAGACGCCGCCATCCACCGGCAGATTCACGCCGGTGACGAAGCGCGCATCCTCGCTGGCAAGAAAGGCGATGACCCCGCTGATATCGTTAGGCTGGGCGCCGCGACCCATCGGGATGCGCTCGTTGAACTTGGCCACGAGCTCGGGTTGGTCCTGCATGCCGGCGGTGAACGGCGTGTAGACCAGCGTCGGGTTGACCGCGTTCACCCGGACGCCCTGGGCCGCCTCGTCCATGGCCACCGCGCGGGTGAAATTCGTCACCGCACCCTTGGCTGCGCAGTAGAAGCTGTGGTTCCAGTCGCCGCCGAGCCCGGACACGGACGAGACGTTGACGATGCACCCGCGGCTCTCACGCAGGTGCGGCAGGGCGAACCGCGTCATGTAGAAGACGCCGTACAGGTCAGTCTCGATGATCGTCGAGAAGTCGGCGATGTCGCCTTCGTCGACCCGACCGAGGTGGTCCTTTCCGGCGTTGTTGACGAGGACGTCGAGGCGGCCGAAGCGCTCGATTGCGGCCGCGACGACCTCCCGGCAGCGGTCGGCGTTCGAAAGGTCGGCGACCCGGGCGAGCGTCCTGTCCGCCGCGATCTCGGCGGCGACCCGGTCAAGGCCTTCACCGTTCATGTCGGCCAGGACGAGGCTCGCCCCCTCCTCGCCGAAGCGGCGTGCGGCGGCCTCGCCGATGCCGGATGCGGCACCCGTGACCAGGACGACCTTGTTCGAGAAACGTGACATCGCGATTCCTGAATTTGGACGCCGGGCAACCCGCCCGACGCCATGATGAAGGGCGGCCTCAGGCGCTGCGGGCCTGGTCCGGATGGCGCCCCTCGGCGAACTCCTCGACGATCTTGGCGCAGAAGGCCGGCAGATCCTTCGGGTTGCGGCTGGTGACGAGGCCCTTGTCGACCACTACCTCCGCGTCGACCCATTCCCCGCCCGCGTTGCGGATGTCGGTCTTCACGGTCGGGAACGACGTCAGCTTGCGCCCCTTCAGGACGTCGGCCTCAACCAGCGTCCAGGGTCCGTGGCAGATGACGCCAACCGGCTTGGCCTGCTGGAAGAATTCCCGGACGAAGCCGACCACGGCCTCGCTACCCCGGAGCTTGTCGGCCCCAACGCTGCCGCCGGGGATGACGAGCCCGTCGAAGGACGACGCGGACACAGCGTCGATGGTTTTGTCGACCGGGTATTTACCGGCGGGGTCGAGGTCGTTGTTGACCGTCTCGGCCTCGCCTGCCTCAAGCCCGACCACCGTGACCGTCGCGCCGGCCGCGAGCAGAGCGTCGCGGGGCTTGGTGAACTCCTGCTCCTCCGTCCCACGGGGGGCGATCAGGATGGCGATGGTCTTGCCCTGAAGGGTCATGGTTGGCTCCTCTGTGCGCGAACGGGAAGGGGTTGGCTCAAGCCGGGATGCTCTCGCGCGAGGCGGTATTCTCGGCGGTCACGCCGTTCTCCCGGTGGCGGAAATCGCTCAGTGCCCGATAGACCTGAAGCCGCGCCCGCATCACCGAACCGAGCGGCTGGTGCGCCGCGAGGCTGTGCGCGGGGCGAAAGGTCATCACCTCGTCGAAGTAGCGAACCCGCTCGGGGGAATAGGCGTCCTGCCGGGGCAGGCGGATCATCGCCACCGTACGGTACGGGCTGATCGAGACCGGCCAGTCGACCGAGGCATCCTCGATGGGCTGGCGCTCGGCATCGGCCCAGAGCTGCGCCTTTAGATCGTAGACCACCGCGTTGTCGCGGAAGAAGGCCGCCGCCGCGTGGCGGAAACCGTCCTCGTCACCGTGCGGATCAAGGCGCCATTCGGCGAGGTCCCGTTGGGCAGACGAAGCCGGGACCGCCCCGAGCTTGGCGACGTAGTCGCCGAACCGCATCGGGGCCTGACTGAAGTAGCTATCGGCGAGCGGGTGGCTGTAGGGATGGCCAAGGAAATCGGCCATGGCGCTCTCGGTGCCGAAGGCGTGCAGCACTCGGTTGAGGTTGCGGGCCGTGGCCGCGACGGCGCTCTTCACGCCCTCCGGCAGGCCCGTCGATTTCCCGATGACCGTGCCGTCCCGCAGGAAGCCCGCTGCCGTGCCAGACGGGAAGGTCGTGCCGGTAGCGAGCACGAAGTCCTGAGTGTCGACGTCGTGCCCGGGGAGCTTCTCACCCAGCACTCCGAAGACCTTGATCGACATGCCGCGGTGGGTCGACACCCGGTCGCCCAGGATCTCCCCGGGCCCCTGTGCGAAGCGCACCGCCACCCTGTGCGTACCCGGCCTAGCGAACAGGCCTTGCGCGAGTTCCGGGGGCAGGTTCTCCGGAATGACCAGCTCCCCGACGACACAGGCCGAGCTCTTGGCGTGGCTCGCGCGTACCGCGCGGTGCTCACGCTTCTCCACCACCTGCGACTGCTGGGTCATCCCCTGGATGATGCCGTCGATGGACTTCTGCTCGTCCGGGGCGGGCGTCTCGATGTCGGGTGCGTAGCGAAGGAATGTCATCGGCGTATCCTCGACGTGTCGTCCGCCTGCGGGGTGATTTCATGAAGGCTGGGATCGGGACGCGGGGTCCGCAGGCCGCCGGATCGCGGCCGCGCCGTAGCGGAGAGAAAGATAGCACCGCCGACAAGCCGCGCCGGCCCCCTGCCGTTCCCCACCTTAGTTCATGGGCGATTGAATGCCGCACAACCTGGAACGTCGTCGGGTGAGCGGGTGTTCTGTCCTGGCCGCTAGCCGGAGACAGACCTTGCGATCACCGGTGCGATACACTCCCGACGTCGAGGCGGTGCTGCCGGACGAAGGGCAAACCATCGAGCAGCTCAACCAGACCTTCGATAAGATCCTGACCAGGGTCGCGGAGCATTCGGGCCATGCCGTGCGCTCGGTCCATGCGAAGTCGCATGGCATCCTCGAAGGGGCTCTGACGGTCGATGCGGGCCTGCCCCCCGAGCTGGCCCAAGGCCTGTTCGCCACTCCCGGCCAGCATAAGGTCTACATGCGGTTGTCGACCAACGCCGGCGATATCCTTCCCGATGCGGTCTCCCTGCCCCGTGGCCTCGCCCTCAAGGTGCTGAACGTCGAGGGCGAGCGCCTGCCGGATGCGGAGGGGACGACCCAGAACTTCATCATGGTCAACGGCAAAGTGTTCCAGGCACCGAACGCCGAGAAGTTTCTGGGCAGCCTCAAGCTGCTGGCCGGCACCACGGACCGCGCCGAGGGGCTGAAGGTCGCCGCCTCCATGGTCCTGCGCGGCGTCAACAAGGCCCTGCACGCGGTGGGCATCGACAGCCCCACCATCGGCTCTCTGGGCGGTGCGCCCAATGTCGATCCGCTCGGCGAGACCTACTACAGCCTGACCCCGTTCCGGTACGGCGATTACATCGCCAAGTTCTCGCTGGCCCCCGTAGCGCCAACTCTGACCGCCCTGACCGGCACCGAGATCGATGCCTCCGGTCGCCCGAACGCCATCCGCGAGACCGTACAGTCTGAGATGATCGACATCGCCGGCGAGTGGGAATTTCGCGTGCAGCTCTGTCGCGACCTCGAGCGCCAGCCGGTCGAGGACCCGACGGTGGAGTGGAAAGAGGACGAGGCACCGTTCCAGCGAGTCGGGATTGTCCGGGTTCAGCCGCAGGACAGTTGGGATCCTGCACGGGTCCAGGCAGTGGACGAGGAGATGCGGTTCAGCGTCTGGACCGGCCTTGCAGCACACCAGCCTCTCGGTAACATCAACCGCGCCCGCAACGCCCCCTATCGGCATTCGGCCGAGTTCCGCGAGAGGTTCAACCGCTGCCCGATCCACGAGCCGGGTGCAGTCCGCTGAAGCGACATCCAAAATAGCACCTGTTGCGACGACACCGCCGTGTTCAAGACGACGGATCTCGGGCGGGCCCTGAGCCTGCCCAGGAGTCTCCGTGCAGGCACCGTCTGGGTGAACGCCTACCGTGTGGTCAGCTACCTCGCGCCCTCCGGCGGGTTCAATAATTCTGACATCGGCCGAGAGAACGGGCTCGCGGCGATCCATGAGTACCTTGAGACAAAGAGCGTCTTTATCAATCCGAAATTGTGCATCGCGGACTCATTCACTCTGTAATGAGGTAGCTAGGAATACGGCGCCCCGGTCCAAGCCGGACAATACTGTTGGACCGGGACGCTTAGACGCGACGACAAGACGGGAGCCCGGGTCAGCGCCCGGTGGCCCGCGACACGGATCACGAGGGAGGCCCCCGATGGCGTTGAACCTGACGCAGAAGCTCGTCCAGTCCCACCTCGCTGAGGGCGACCTCACCCCGGGCGGCGAGATCGCTCTCAAGATCGACCAAACCCTCCTGCAGGACGTGCTCGGCGGTCTCGTCATGCTCGAGCTGGAGGCGATGGGCGTCGACCGCGTCAAGGTCGGTCTCGCGGCGCAGTACATCGATCACAACCTCGTCCAGAACGATCAGCTGAACGCCGACGAGCATATGTTCCTGCGCTCTGCCTGCCGGCGGTTTGGTGTCTGGTACTCGCGACCGGGCAACGGCATCAGCCACCCCGTCCACATGCAGAGCTTCGGCAAGCCCGGCCAGACGTTGGTCGGCTCCGACAGCCACACCCCCGCGGCCGGCTCGCTCGGTATGCTGGCCTTCGGAGCCGGCGGCGTCGAGGTGGCGCTCGCCATGGCGGGAGAGCCCCTGCAATTGCGCATGCCCCGGGTCTGGGGCGTGAAGATCACCGGCGCGCTGCCCGACTGGGTGAGCGCCAAGGACGTGATCCTGACGCTGCTTGGGCGCCATGGGGTAGAGGGCGGGTTCGGCCGGATCATCGAGTATTACGGGCCGGGCCTAGAGGGCCTGACCGCGATGGATCGGCACGTCATTGCCAACATGGGCGCCGAGATGGGGGCCACCACGAGCGTGTTCCCCTCCGACGCGTCGACCAAGACCTTCCTCGAAGGTGTCGGGCGCGGCGGCGACTGGACACCACTCGCAGCCGATGACGGTGCGATCTACGACGATCACGACGAGGTCGACCTGTCGTCACTCGTGCCGATGATCGCCAAGCCGTCCAGCCCCAGCAACGTCGTGCCCGTCTCGGAGGTCGCCGGCACTGAGATCTACCAAGCCTATATCGGTTCCTCGGCCAATCCGGGGTTTCGTGATTTCGCCGTGGCGGCCGCTATTGTGAAGGGCCGCACGGCCCACGACCGGGTGTCGTTCGACATCAATCCCTCGACCCGGGTCGTGCTGGAGACGCTGATCCGGGACGGCCAGCTCTCCGACCTGATTCACGCCGGCGCCCGGGTCCATCAGGCCGGCTGCAACGGCTGCATCGGCATGGGCCAGGCCCCGGCCTCGGGGCGCAACTCCCTGCGGACTGTGCCGCGCAACTTCCCCGGCCGCTCTGGCACCCGCGAGGACAGCGTGTTCCTGTGCTCCCCGGAGACGGCCGCGGCCTCGGCGCTCTCCGGCGTCATCACCGATCCGCGCACGCTCGACATGCCCTATCCGCGGATCGTGGCACCCGCGATGGCGCCGGGCAACACCACGATGCTGGTCGCCCCCCTGCCGGAGCCGGAGGCTCGAGCGGTCCGGCTGGAGAAGTCGGAGAACATCACAACCTTGCCCGACCTCGGCAAGCTTGGCGCCGACATCCGCGTGCCGGTGATGCTCAAGACCGGCGACGACATCTCCACCGATGACATCATGCCGGCGGGCGCCCGGGTGATGCCCTACTGGTCGAACATCCCGAAGACCAGCGAATTCACCTTCGAGCCGATCGACGACACCTATCCGAAGCGGGCGAAGCAGGGTGGCCGGGAGCGTGCCGGCCACGCCATCGTCGGCGGTCTGAACTATGGCCAGGGCTCGAGCCGCGAGAACGCCGCGCTCGCCCCGCGCTACCTTGGGCTGGAGACGGTGCTGGCCAAGAGCTTCGCCCGGATCCACTGGCAGAACCTCGTGAATTTCGGCGTCCTGCCGCTGACCTTCCAGGACCCGTCCGACTACGACCGGTTGGAACTCGGCGACACGGTGGAGATCGCCGGTGTCGCCGACGCACTGGCGGCGGGCCGGGAGATCACCGCGACGGTCCGCGGCGGCAAGGCGAAGATGCAGCTGCGGCACGATCTGTCGCCGCGGCAGATCGAGATCCTGCTCGCGGGCGGGGTGATCAACTGGCTGCGCGGGCGCATCCAGGCGGAGCCCACCCGCACCGTCGCCTGAGATTCGTCGATCAGGCCGGCGAGCAACACCCGTGAGGCGCGTGCCGCAGACATTGGCACCCGGCCGGGGTCAGGTTCCGCCCGGCCAGTCGCTCCAGAACCCGAGATCGAACAAGTCTATCGGTGACAGGCCTCACCGTTGCGGAAAGATAGAGGACTCAGAATGATTGTCACACGCCGCAACCTGCTCGGCTCGGCGGCGCTCGGCGCCGGCCTGATCACCAGCCCGGCCGTGCTACGGGCACAGGCGCCGAAGGTGCTGCGCATCTCGCACCAGTTCCCCGGCGGCACCCTGGAGCACGGTGACGCCCGCGACCGCATCTGCCGCCGCTTCGGCCAGGAGCTCGAGAGGCGCACCGGCGGCAGCCTGACGGTGCATGTCTATCCGGGTTCCTCGCTGGTGAAGACACTCGCGCAGTTCAGCGCCGTGCGCAAAGGAGCCGTCGACATGAGCCTCGTGCCGCTCTCCTACGCGGGCGGCGAAGTGCCGGAGGCCAACATCGCCCTTATGCCGGCCCTTGTGACGAACTACGATCAGGCCGCCCAGTGGCGCACCGCCCCGGTCGGAGAACGGCTTGCCAAGACGCTCAACGACAAGGGCGTGATGATCGTGACCTGGGTCTGGCAATCGGGAGCCGTCGCCTCGCGTGTCCACCCCATCCTGGTGCCCTCTGACGTGAAGGGCGTGAAGATCCGCGGCGGCGGCCGCGAGATGGACCTCGTGTTCCAGGCCTCCGGCGCCATCGTCTCCACCATGCCGTCGAGCGAGATGTATATCGGCATGCAGACCGGCGCGCTGGAAGCGGCGGTGAGCGCCTCCACCAGCCTGATCTCGTTCCGTCTCGACGAGCTGACCAAGAACCTCACCGCCGGCCGGGGGCGCTCCTTCTGGTTCATCCTGGAGCCGCTGATCATCTCCAAGGCGACGTTCGAGGCCCTAACGCCGGAGCAGCAGAGGGCTGTTCAGGAGATCGGCCAGGAGTTGGAGGCCTTCTCCTTCGCGGCCGCCAAGACGGACGACGAAGAGATCACCAAGATCTACGCCGCCCGCGGCGCCAAGATCCACGATCTCACGGCCGATCATATTCAGAAATGGCGTGAGGCGGCCCGCGACACGGCCTGGAAGGATTTCGCCGGCAAGAACGCCTCGTGCGCCGAGCTTCTCAAGCTCGCAGAGCAGGTTCAGTGAGGCGCGCTCGGATGCCACGCCGCCTTATGGGGCGGCGCGTAAGCGCTGTCCGACGCTCGCCCCGACGTCTGCCGGGATTTGTGAGCGCGGCATCGTCTCATTGAATACCGATACGCGGTAGGACCGAAGGGGGCCTCCAAAGCCTTCCGCGGCGGCCTGCAGCGCGGTCGTCAAGTTGCATGTCCGCTCAAGCCGCAGGTCTGCTTTCGGGATGTCTGCGCTTCAACCAAGATGACCGGGTTGGGCGCAAAGCCGAACGGCTGCTTTTGCGCTGATCGGCGATCCAGCATGGCGCAATTTGGCCGACAGCAGACTGACTGCTTCGGAGAACCTCCGTCGCGATAGCGGACAAGCTTCTACTGAGCCAACTTTACCCTTCAAGGCGCCTTCGTAGAGGCCCAGAAGCATTCGACCGCCAAGCTATCATTCTGGTCATAATACGCTCAGGCTGATTTGCCCGGGTTGAAGGGCGGCAAAAGCTCATGGATCACTCGACCCAGCAACGAGCTTGGGGAACACCTTAGGATCATTGTCGCGATGGGACCGACTCGGCGCCGCGTCCACCATCCGTCTGCGTCTGCAGGTATGTGATGACATCCGCCCGGTCGAGCGGGTCCTGAAGCCCGCGAAAACTCATGCTTGTGCCCGGCGCGAGCTTCGCAGGCGCGGCAAGCCAAACGTCCAACCTATCGGGAGTCCAGACGCCGCCCAATGACCGGAGCGCCCCGGTGTAGCCGAAGCGCTTGCTGTTGGTGGCGACGGGCTTGCCAATCACGTTGTAGAGACCGGGACCATCTCGGTCGCCGGCCCCCATCCTGACCGTGTGGCAAGCGGCGCACTGGCCGAACAGGCGGCCGCCCCGCTGCGCGTCGGCCACCCGCATGAAGTCGCCGAAGCTCGGGGTGTCGCCCAGGGAACGGCGACGCTCCTGGCCATCATCCGAGCAGGCCGCAACGAGGAAGGGCAGCGCGAGCAGCACGGTGCGCAAGCCGAGGGAGGAAGGACGGAAAGGGCGCCTCACCCATCCAATTATAAGCATGTGCGGCACGGGGCGGGCGGAAGGCGGTCCTGGATGCGGCCCAGTGTCGTGATACGGCTCGAACGCACTCGAACGAAGTGCCGCAGCCGCGGCCTCGACACCGCGGCTGCGTACCGGGGCTGAAGGCGGGACCGACCACGCCCGGGCATGTCAGGCGGCCTTGGCGAGTTCGGCGGCGATGTGCTTCGCCGACGGGGTCACGATGGCGACGAACTGCGCCTCGCGCAGGCGGCGGAAGGCCTCAGATCCTTCCTGGTAGCCGCGGGCCCCTAGTTGCAGCATCGCGGCCTGCGCCGCCTCCAGCGCCAGCCAGGATACGTCGAGGCGCAGACGCAGCACGTCGAGGAAGGCCGCGCGGGACGGGTCTTCCTGGCGCCCTGCCAGCGTGGCGATCTGCCCTCGTAAGGCGTCCACGCGCTCCTCCACCGCCTCCGGACCGAGCGGCAGGGCGGATGCCTGCTGCCGCCCCCGGTCGTCCGCCCGCATCAAGTCAGCGGCCCCGCGGGCAAGTCCCAGTCCCATACCGGTCTGTAGAAGGATGAAACCGTTGCGGATGCGCGGCACGAAGGATGCCGCGTCGGGCGCGACCACGTCCGAGTCGGGCACGAAGGCGCCGCGCACCGTCACCGTGTAGGTGCCGGTGCCTTCCAGCGCCACGAAGCGCGTGTTAGCCTTCAACTCCACGGTCTCCGTACCCGCGGTCAAGACGGCCATGACCCGGGTACCGTCCTCCAGCGCGAAGAGGGCGACGAACCGGTGCCCCGGCGCGAGGTTCGAGACCCAGGCCAGCCGCCCGCGCACCCGGTATCCGCCCGACACCCTGGTGCCGGACAGGGCCAAGGGTTCGATGCCGGAAACGGCCTTCATCGCGTTCGACAAGCCTGTCCCGCCAAGCCGGGTTCCGCTCGCCACCGCGGCGAGCTCATTCCCTGTCCTGGGCTCGGCACTGCGCGCGAGGCACCAGACCAGCGCATCCTGGCACCAAGTGCAGAAGGCCGTCGAAAGACACGCGGTTGCGACCTCGCTCATGGCATCGACCGCCCGCAGCAGTCCCGCGGCGGTTCTGTCCACATGCTGCTCGAAGGCTCCGGCGGAGCCGAGCCTGCGCAGCACCGCCTCCGGATAGGCCCCGGCGTCGATGGCCTTGACCTGCGGCCACACATCCGTCCGGACGATCTCGGCGAGGTTTGCGAGCGTACCGGCTCCGGAGGATGCCGCTGTCGAGTTCATCGTTTCGCTTGGGGCATCACGGCTCTCGCGACCCACGCTTGGAGTGAACAGATCGGTCACGGGGATGTCTCCACAGGGTTGCCCTTGGTGGGGGCGAGGTGTCCGTATTCCGCTGGGCCGAAAGGGCGGTTCCGGGTTGGATGGACGGCGGTGGCCATCCGGGGGAAATTCAGAGAGGTCGGACAGGCAGGAGCTTGCCGCGCAACAGGAGGCTCAAGGTCCTGAGCGCGATCCATCCGATGATCAGGTTGGCTGCCGCGAACAACGGGACGGCGAGGGACGCGCTCGGCCCTTCCAGTCCTCGCTCCGTCAGGCGCAACGCGGCGAGCGGAAGAGCCGAGACGCCGAACGTGTAAGCCCAGGCCGCCGGCGAGAACGGCTGCTGCCGCAGCCACGGCACCAACCGTACCATGACCAGGGCGTGCAGCAGGGCGTAGCCGAACAAGATCTGGGCCAGCCGGTCGGGGGGGCCGTCGGTGACCGCCAGGTAGGCGACGCAGGCCACCGCGGGCGGCGCCAGGTGCAGCCCGAGCGAGGCCCGCAACGATACCGGCAGGGTCTGCAGGATCAGCCGGTGGATGACGACCGATTCGAGCGTCAGCCATGAGAGGAGTCCAGCCCCGAAGAAGAGCAGTCCGAGTTCCTTCATGCCGAAGGCGGCGCAGGTGATGGCCGCCACGAAGCCCCCGCCGACCGTGGGCATGTAGAGGATCGGCGTCGTCGCCTCGAAGGCGCGGTCGCCCATCCAGAGTCCTCCCACGCCCCAGACGGCGAAGAGGGTCGTGCCGACAAGCCCCGTGAGAGCCATCGCCCAGGCGGCGCCCGGCCAGTGCGGCGCGAGGCCGACGCTCGCGATCATGGTGGCGACGGGAGCCAGCGAGGCGAAGAACGACGACGTCGGATCGCGCACCTCGACCAAAACAATGTCCCGGTCGTTCAACCACCGAGCGGCGTAGAAGACCAGCCACGCCGCCCAGACCGCCACGCCGAGGAGGGAGAGCGCCTCGCCGACCCAGGCGGGTGCCAGTCCGAGGCGAGCCAGGGCGCGCCAGCCGTTGCCCAGGCCGCAGAGCCCCAGGACCATCCCGAAGAAGGTGGCCGGTACCCTGGTCCGCCGAAGCCAGGTGAAGTCCCGCCGGAGCTTGGCCGAGCTTTCGTCCTCGCCGGATGCGCTCGCCGCGTCCGCCATGTCAGACGATCGTGGAGATCGCGCCGGGCGGATGCGACAGGAGCGTCGCCAGCAGGCTGAGACCGTACCGCAGGGTCTCGGCGTCGGGGGCAGCGCCCAGGGAGACGCGGATGGCTTCCGGAGCGGGTCCGACCGCGAAGGCGTCGCTCAGGATGACCGACAACCCGAGCTGACGCGCATGCGCCCCGAACTCGCCGCGACACCACGGATCGGGCAGCCGGAGCCACAGGTGATGCCCGCAGGAGTGGGCCCGGACATCGAGCCCGCGCAGGGCCTCGCGCGCGACCGCCTGCCGGAGGCCGTTCTCCTGCCGGATGGACGCGACGACCGCGTCGAGTTCCCCGTCCGCGATCCACTGCGAGGCGAGCGCGGCCGTGAGCGGCGCGGCCATCATGTTGATGGCCCGCAGTTCGGCGGCGAGCCGCACCGCCTCGTTGGTCCCCGGTACCGCCACGTATGCGATGCGCAGGCCCGGGCTGACGCACTTGGACAGGGTCGCCACGTGCCAGGTGATGTCCGCGGCCAGGGCCCCGATCGGAGCGGGAGCGTCGGGCGGCAGCGCGCCGTAGGCGTCGTCCTCGATGATCGCGACCCCGTGCGCGCGGGCGATCTCGGCGATCCGCGCACGGCGCGTTGCCGGCAGCGTCGCAGTCGTCGGGTTGTCGAGCGTCGGCACCACGTACAGGGCCCGGGGGCGCGCGACCTTGCAGCTGTCCAGGAACGCGTCCGGGTCGAGACCCTCTGCGTCGCAGGTCACCGGCACGAGGCGGACGCCGCGGCGTTCGGCGGCCATGCGCAGTCCGGGGTAAGTGAGCGACGGGACGCAGAGTGCGTCGCCCGACTTGAGAATGGCGGCGAGCACGGCGGCGAGCACCACCTGGGCGCCGCCGGCCACGAGGACGCGCTGCACCGGAAGCGGCCCGAGCCGCCGGCCGAGCCACTGCGCCGCCGCGGCGCGGTCGGCCATGTTCCCTGCGCTGTCCTGGTACTGCATCCGGTCGAGGAAGCCCGGCGAACGGGTCAGCCGCGACAGGCCCGCCTCCATACGCCCGGCCAGACGCGCCGCGACCGGCTGGGGCGGCATGTTCATGCTGAAGTCGACGCTTCCGGAGGGGTCCGGCCTGCGCACCTCCGCAGCCGCCGGCGCGGCTCCGCGAACGAAGCTGCCCCGTCCGGCGGTGGCATCGATCAAGCCCGTCCTGCGCGCCTCGTTGAAGGCGCGCGTGACGGTGGTGAGGTCGACGTTGAGGTGCTTGGCCAGGACACGCTGCGGCGGCAGGCGCACGCCCGGCGGGAGCCGTCCGGCGCGGATGTCGTCGGCCAGGGCCTTGACGATGGCCAGATATTTCGGCCCTGCGTCGCCGGCGATTGTCGGGCTCCAGAATTCCATCATTGACCCCTGTTCTCGCATTGGTGTATGCATACATCAATCATACAGACAAGGCGAGACGTAGCTTTGTCTGGGATGTCGCCTTTGAAGCAGCCAGCTTCCACCACGAATGTATGGATATTTAAGCCATACATTTGGTGCGCGCAAGGCGCACCTTCAGGCCGCCGGATGGCGAGCGGTTCGGGAACGTGAACGATGCAAAGGACGACCGATCAATCCCTCATGTCAGTCGGCCTGCGGTGCCGCTGCCCACGCTGCGGTCAGGGTCGCCTGTTCGACGGCTTCATCACCCTGAGGCCGCGCTGCGAGGCCTGCGGCCTCGATTACAGCTTCGCCGACCCGGCGGACGGGCCGGCCTTCTTCATCATGATGACGATGGCCTTCCCGGTCACCGCCTTCGGGATCTGGCTGGAGCTCGCCTACGACCCGCCGCTCTGGGTCCATGCGGTCGTGACGCTGCCGCTGCTCCTCTTGGCCTGCGTGCCGATCATCCGGCCGCTGAAGGGACTCTTCATCGCCAGCCAGTACATCCACAAGGCCGAGGAGGGACGCTTCGCGGTCCCGAAGGCGCCCATCGTCGGTCCCACGACCAGGGACTGACCGCGCCGCCCCCGCGCGCTCCCGGGTGGATGCGCGCCGGCGGCATCGCCCGCCCCCGGGCTTGCCGTGACTTCATCCGACCTGACGAGGACCGGGACGATGCTACCCTATTCCGACGTGTTCGAGGCCTCCCTCCGGAAGCTGCGCGGGGACGGCCGCTACCGGACGTTCATCGAGCTTGAGCGCAATGTCGGCACGTTCCCGACCGCCGTCTGGAGGCATCCGGACGGCAGCCGCCGGCCGGTCACGGTCTGGTGCAGCAACGACTACCTCGGGATGGGACACAGCCCTGAGGTCCTCGGCGCCATGCACGAGGCCCTGGACCGCTACGGCGCCGGCGCGGGTGGCACCCGCAACATCTCCGGCACGGCGCACGAGCACGTGCTGCTGGAGCGCGACCTGGCCGACCTCCACGGCAAGGAGGCCGCCCTCCTGTTCACCTCTGGCTACGTCTCGAATCTCGCGGCGCTGAGCGTTCTAGGCCAGGTGCTGCCGGGCAGCGTGATCCTGTCGGACGCCGGCAACCACAACTCGATGATCGAGGGCATCCGCCGCGCGGGAACCGAGAAGGCGATCTTCCCGCACAACGACGTCGCCGCGCTCGATGCCATGCTGTCCCGGTACGAGCCCGGCCGGCCGAAGATCGTGGCCTTCGAGAGCGTCTACAGCATGGACGGCGACGTGGCGCCCATCGCCGAGATCTGCGACGTCGCGGAGCGCCATGGGGCGCTCACCTACCTCGACGAGGTGCACGCGGTCGGGATGTACGGCCCGCACGGCGCCGGCATCGCCGAGCGCGAGGGCGTCGCCCATCGCGTCACCTTGATCGAGGCGACGCTCGGCAAGGCGTTCGGCGTCATGGGCGGCTACGTCGCCGGACCATCCACGGTCGTCGACGTCATCCGCAGCCACGCGGCCGGCTTCATCTTCACGACCTCGCTGTGCCCGCACCTGGCCGCCGGCGCGCGGGCGGCGGTGCGGCACCTCAGGGTCAGCCAGGCGGAACGGGCGGCGCAACAGCGGAACGCGGCGACCCTGATGGCGATGCTGCGCAAGGCCGGCCTGCCGGTCCTGCCGAGCCAGAGCCACATCCTGCCGGTGATGGTCGGCGACGCCCACCTCTGCCGGCGGATCAGCGAGGAGCTGCTGGAGCGCCACGGCATCTACGTCCAGCCCATTAACTACCCGACCGTGCCGCGCGGCGGCGAGCGGCTGCGGATCACCCCGACGCCGCTCCACACCGAGGAGCATATGCGGGCGCTCGTGGGGGCGCTCGTCGAGATTCGCACACGGCTGGGCTGGGACGAGGTCTCGCTGGCCGCGTGACCGTGGCTCCCGGCCTCATCGACAGTTGCAACAGGTGACCGACATGCTGGCGAACGTTGACGCCCTGCTGCTCGCAAGGTGGCAGTTCGGGTTCACGGTGGCCTTCCACATCGTGTTCCCGGCTTTCTCCATCGGCCTCGCCAGCTACCTTGCTGTGCTGGAGGGGCTCTGGCTGGCCACCGGACGGCAGGTGTTCATCGACCTGTTCCGGTACTGGATCAAGATCTTCGCCATCGGCTTCGCCATGGGCGTCGTGTCCGGGCTGGTCATGTCCTACCAGTTCGGCACGAACTGGTCGGTCTACGCCGACAAGACCGGGCCCGTGCTCGGCCCGCTGATGGCCTACGAGGTGCTCTCGGCCTTCTTCCTGGAGGCCGGCTTCCTCGGCGTCATGCTGTTCGGCATGAGCAAGGTCGGGCCGCGGCTGCACTTCCTCGCCACCCTGATGGTGGCCATCGGGACCTTCTTCTCGGCATTCTGGATCCTGTCCGTAAACTCCTGGATGCAGACGCCGCAGGGTCACACGGTCAACGCGGCCGGCCAGTTCGTGCCGGCCGACTGGTGGGCCATCGTCTTCAACCCCTCGTTCCCGTACCGCCTCGTCCACATGGTCCTGGCCGCCTACCTGACCACCGCGCTCGTCGTCGGCGCGGTCGGCGCCTGGCACCTGCTGCGCGACCGCGCCAACGAGGGCGCGCGGACGATGTTCTCGATGGCGATGTGGATGCTCGCCGTCGTCGCGCCAATCCAGATTCTCGCCGGCGACGCCCACGGCCTGAACACGCTGGAGCACCAGCCGGCCAAGGTCATGGCGATGGAAGGCCACTTCCAGAGCCACCCCGACGGCGCGCCGCTCATCCTGTTCGGCCTGCCCGACCAAGCGGCCGGCACGGTGCGGTATGCCGTCGAGGTGCCGAAGCTGTCCTCGCTGATCCTGAAGCACGGCCTCAACGAGCCCCTGAAGGGTCTCGACAGCGTGCCGCGGGAGAACTGGCCGCCGGTGCCCGTGGTGTTCTGGTCCTTCCGGGTGATGGTCAGCCTCGGGATGCTGATGCTCCTGCTGGGCTGCCTCAGCCTGCTCGCCCGCTTCAAGGGCAAGCTCTACCAGTGGGCGGCGCTGCACCGCTTCGCCCTTGCCATGGGCCCGGCCGGCTTCGTCGCCGTGGTGGCCGGCTGGATCACCACCGAGGTCGGGCGCCAGCCCTTCACTGTCTACGGACTCCTGCGCACGGCGGAGTCGGCCTCGCCCCTCCACGCGCCCGCCGTCGCCGCGTCGCTCACCGCCTTCGTGCTGGTCTACTTCGCCGTGTTCGGCATGGGTATCCTCTACATCCTGCACCTCATGGCGAAGTCCCCGCACCGGGGTGAGCACGGGATCGAGCCCGGGGCGCCGATCCGCACCGCTGGCATCACGCCCGCACCGTCGGTCGACCTCGACCGCACCCTCCACCCGGCCGAGTAAGGAGCCCGTCATGCTCGCCAACATCGACCTGACGGTCGTCTGGGCGCTCATCATCGCCTTCGCGGTCTTCGCCTACATCGTGATGGACGGATTCGACCTTGGCATCGGCATCCTGTTCCCGGCCTTCCGGCCGGGTCACGAGCGCGACACGGCGATGAACTCCATCGCGCCGGTCTGGGACGGCAACGAGACCTGGCTGGTGCTCGGCGGCGGTGGCCTGTTCGCGGTCTTCCCGCTGGCTTACGCGGTGATCATGCCGGCGCTCTACGCGCCGATCATCGCGATGCTGCTCGGGCTGATCTTCCGCGGCGTCGCCTTCGAGTTCCGCTGGCGCGACCCGCGCCACCGGGCGCTCTGGGACGTCGCCTTCACCGGAGGCTCGGTCGTGGCGGCGCTCGCCCAGGGCATCACCCTCGGCGCCCTGCTGCAGGGCATCAAGGTGGAGGGGCGCGCCTATGCGGGCGGCTGGTGGGACTGGCTCACGCCGTTCAGCCTGCTCGTCGGGTTCGGCATCATCTGCGGCTACGCCCTGCTCGGCGCCACCTGGCTGGTGATGCGGACGGAGGGGAGCCTCCAGGAGCGGTCGCGCACCTTCTCGCTCTGGCTCGGCGCGGCCACGGTCGCTGTGATCGCCGTCGTCAGCGCGGCGACGCCGTTCCTGGAGGGCAAGTATTGGGAGCGCTGGTTCTCGATGCCGAGCGTGCTGCTCACCGCCCAGGTGCCGCTCCTCGTCGCGGTGGCGTCGTTCCTGTTCTTCCGCCTGCTGCGCGGCGGGGCGGAGAGTACGCCGTTCCTGCTGGCGCTCGGCCTGTTCCTGCTGTCCTTCGTCGGGCTGGGGATCAGCATCTTCCCCGACGTCGTGCCGGGCCGGATCACGATTTGGGAGGCGGCGGCACCGCATTCGAGCCAGGTCTTCCTGCTCGTGGGCGCGTCCGTCCTGATCCCGGTCATCCTGGCCTACACGGCCTACTCGTACTGGGTCTTCCGCGGGAAGGTCGACGCGGCGGGGTATCACTGATGGGCACCACCTCCGCTCCCCGACACCCCGCACCCCTGTGGCGCCGCCTCGTGTGGTTCGCCTCCCTGTGGGCCGGCAGCGTCCTCTCGCTCGGGGTCGTCGCCGGCATCCTGAGGACCTGGCTGAAGGCGGGCTGACGCCCGTCCCTCGACCCTGGCCGCCCTCAAACCCAAAGTTGGACCATCCATGTCGTCGAAGCCCGTTGTCACGGCCGCCGTTGTGCAAGCCGGGTCGATCCTGTTCGACACCGCTCGGACGTTGGACAAGCTCGCGGACCTCGCCAGCGACGCCTCGGCCCGCGGAGCCGACCTGGCGGTGTTCCCCGAGGCCTTCGTCGGCGGCTACCCGAAGGGGCTCGACTTCGGCGCGACGGTCGGCTCCCGCACGCCGGCGGGCCGGGACGACTTCCTGCGCTATCACGCGAGCGCCATCGACGTTCCGGGACCGGCGACCGAGGCCATCGCCACCGTCGCCCGTGCCAGCAAGCTGCACCTCGTCGTCGGCGTGATCGAGCGGTCCGGCGGCACCCTCTACTGCAGCGCCCTGACGTTCGGGCCCGACGGCGCCCTACTGGCACACCGCCGCAAGCTGATGCCCACCGCCTCGGAGCGGCTCGTGTGGGGCTTCGGCGACGGCTCGACGCTCGATGTCGCCCGCACGCCCCTCGGCCGGATCGGGACCGCGATCTGCTGGGAGAACTACATGCCGCTCCTGCGCACGGCTCTGTACGCCAAGGGCGTCGAGATCTACTGCGCGCCCACGGTCGACGACCGCGCCACGTGGCTGCCGACGATGCAGACCATCGCCCTGGAGGGCCGGTGCTTCGTCCTGTCCGCCAGCCAGTACCTCCTCCGGAAGGACTGCCCGGCCGAGTACGACGCCGTTCAGGGGAGCGACCCGGGTACGGTCCTCATCCGGGGCGGCTCGTGCATCGTGGGACCCCTCGGGAACGTCCTGGTCGAGCCCGACTTCGCGGGCGAGAGCGTGCGCCTCGCCGAACTGGACCGGGCGGACATCGTCCGCGGCAAGTTCGATTTCGACGTGGTCGGCCACTACGCGCGCCCGGACATCTTCAGCCTCGGCGTGAAAGAGCGGCCGCTCGATCCCGTCACGGCGACCGGCCCCGGCGCCCGCGAGGCCTAGCCCTAGGCGCCAAGGCCCCCGACCAAATCCGCGCAACCGAGAGCGGCAACGATGACGACACGGCTCCTGCCCCGCCACGCCCCCTTCGAGAGCGACGCCCTTGTCGCGCTCGACCAGGTGCTGGCGGCCGCATCCCGGGAACAGCGCACGTGGCTCTCGGACTACCTGGTGGCCGGCGGCAACCCTCCGGGCCAGGGCACGAGGGATGCGGACGTGTCCGTCGGAGAGGTCGTCGAGTACGTCAACCTCAACTCGTCCCGCTCGGACCGGACGACGATGCACGTGGCGGTCGCCTTTCCCGCCGGCGCACCGCCCTACGGGCCGGAATCGGTCATCGACCTCATCGGCATTGACGGCGCGAGCATGCCCGCGCGGGTCCTGCCGGTCGCATCCTCACGCAGGGAGGTCGCCGGCGAGGTGCACGCGGTGATGCCGGTCGGCGCCGGTGACGCCACCATCGCGGAGCGCATCCGCCTCGGCTCGCAGGTGACGGTCAGGATCCGGGAGGAGGCCGGGTTCCGCTTGCCGGCCGAGCCGGGGACCGACGTCATCATGATCGGCGTCGAGGCGGGGGTGGCCCCGTACCGGGCGCTCACCCAGGAGCGGCGCGCGCTCGGGGCCGGCGGCCGGTCATGGCTGTTCTTCGGCGGCCGGCGCTTCACCCACGACTTCCTCTACCAACTCGAATGGCAGGCCGCGCTCGCGGACCGGTCCCTGACCCGGATGGATGTCGCCTTCTCCCACGACCAGCCAGAGCGGCTCGGCGTCGAGGACCGTCTCCTCGACCGGCGGGAAGAGCTCGTCGCGTGGATCGAGAGCGGCGCGAGCCTCTCCATCTGCGCCGCCCCGGACAGCGCGGAACGAGCCCGCTCCGCGCTTGTGAAGGCCATCGCCGACGTCAGGGCCTGCTCGACGGACGTGGCCGGCGGCCTCGTCGCGGAAATGGCGCGCCAGGGCCGCTTCAGCGAGCGGCATTCCTAGGGACCGGCTCCGGCCGCGCCCGTCCTTCGCGACCCAACCGACGCTTCTCCAACTTGGTAAGATCCATGAGCGACGACGACCTTCAGGTCCTTCCGCCGAACTCCGCCAACGCCGGCACGGGTGACCTCATCCAGGCCGAGCGCGACCAGCTCTCGCGCAACGAGCACATCAAGGAAGCCAGCGGGTACCTGCGTGGCAAGCTCGCCGAGGCGCTCCTGATGCCCGCGAGCGGCGCCGTCTCCGACGACGACGGCCAGCTCGTCAAGTTCCACGGCATGTACCTCCAGGACGACCGGGACCTCAGGCCCGAGCGGATGCGCAAGAAGCTCGACCGCGCCTACGCCTTCATGATTCGGCTGCGGATTCCGGGCGGCGTGCTCACCTCCCAGCAGTGGCTCGTTCTCGACGAGATCGCCCGCTCCTATGCCAACGGCTCGTTGCGGGCGACGACGCGGCAGACCTTCCAGTACCACGGCGTCATCAAGTCGAACCTCAAGCGCACGATGAAGGCCATCGACGGGGCGTTGCTCGACACCATCGCGGCCTGTGGGGACGTCAACCGCAACGTGCTCTCGGCTTCCAACCCCTACCAATCCGAGGCGCACGCGGCCGCCTACGACCTCGCCAAGGCCATCTCGGACCACCTGCTGCCTAGGACGGGCGCTTGGCGCGAGATCTGGCTCGATGGCGAGAAGGTGGTCGGGGGCGAGGACGAGACGGTCGAGCCGATCTACGGCAAAACCTACCTGCCCCGGAAGTTCAAGGTGGTCGTCGCCGTGCCGCCGTCGAACGACGTCGACATCTTCGCGCACGACCTCGGCTTCATCGCCATCCTCGACGAGGCCGGCGATCTGGCGGGCTGGAACGTCACGGTCGGCGGCGGCATGGGCATGACCCATGGCGAGGCCGACACCTTCCCGCGCACCGCCGAGGTGATGTGCTTCTGCGAGCCGGGGGACGCCCTGAAGGTGGCCGAGGCGGTGATGACGGTCCAGCGCGACTGGGGCAACCGCAAGAGCCGCAAGAACGCCCGCCTGAAGTACACCATCGAGCGGTTCGGCCTCGACGCCTTCCGTGCCGAGGTCGAGCGGCGCGTCGGCAAGGGCTTTGCCGAACCGAGGCCCTTCAAGTTCGAGAACAACGGCGACCGCTACGGCTGGACCGAGGGCGAGGACGGGCGTCACCACCTCACCTTGTTCATCCAGAACGGGCGGGTGCGGGATTTCGAGGGAGGGCCACAGCTCCTGACCGGCCTGCGTCACATCGCCGAGGTCCACCAGGGCGAGTTCCGCCTGACGGCCAACCAGAACGTGCTCGTCGCGAACGTCCCTGCCGGGAAGCGCGCCGAGATCGAGGCGCTCGTGGCCGAGCACGGCCTGACCGCCCATGCCGGCACCCTCCGTCGCAACAGCATGGCCTGCGTGGCGCTGCCGACCTGCGGCCTCGCCCTTGCCGAGAGCGAACGCTACCTGCCGACGCTCATCGACGAGTTGGAGGCCTGCCTGGCCGGGCATGGTCTCGCGGAGGACGAGATCACGATCCGCATGACGGGCTGCCCGAATGGCTGCGCGCGTCCCTACATCGCCGAGATCGGCCTCGTGGGTAAGGGACCGGAGCGCTACAACCTCTATCTCGGCGCCGCCTTTGACGGGTCGCGTCTGGGCAAGCTCTACGCCGAGGATGTCCACGCCTCCGCCATCGTCGCGACGCTCGACCCGCTCCTGGGCGCCTACAAGGCTGAGCGGGGCGCCGGCGAACGTTTTGGGGACTTCCTGGTGCGCGCTGGGCACGTGGCCCGCACGACGAACGGGCCGGATTTCCATGAGCGAACAGGAGCCCTGCTCGGTGCCACCGCACATGCGGGATAGCCTTTGGCCTTGCCCGGTCCTTCCGAGGATTGGTCGGGCCAGGCATCCGCGCCGCGCCCGAAGGACATTTCCTCGGCAACGTCTCACGACGACCCGAAGGACGGGCTAGGCCTACCCGACAGTTCGGAGCGAGATGGTGAAAGGATGAAGTTCGCACTCGCACAGGGGGCTACCCTCGCGGTGACCCTGCTCTCCATCGCGGCCGCGCGGTTCCTGACGTCCGCCGGCTTCGAGCATGCCGCACGGGACTGCTTTCTTGCCGCGGCCTACGCGACCGCCATTACGCTGTCCGTCGCCCGCTGAGGCGTGGGCAGGCTGCGGCAGGGACCCCGAGGAGAGGCCGCGATCCACGCGATGTTGCGCATCGCTGCCGGCGCTGGCGCGTTGCACCCTCGAAGAGGAGTCCGCATGGCCGAACCGTCTTATGCCGCGCAGTCACCTATCGGGGTGGCAATGCGAAGCCGGTGCCCGCGTTGCGGGCGAGGCCACCTGTTCAGCGGCTTCCTCAAGCTTGCCCCCCGCTGCGACGCGTGTGGCCTCGACTATTCCTTTGCCGATCCTGCCGACGGCCCGGCCTTCTTCGTGATGATGACGGCCGCGGTGCCCGCGACCGCGTTCGGGATCTGGCTCGAACTCACCTACTCGCCCCCTCTGTGGGTGCATGCCGTCGCGACGCTGCCTATCGTGCTGATTGCCTGCACGCTGCCGCTTCGGTTCTTCAAGGGCTGGCTCGTCGCCGAGCAGTACATCCGCAAAGCCGAGGAAGGTCGCATCGCTCGCCCCGAAGCGTCGGCACGCGATCCAACCTAGCCCGAGGAGAATAGAGGACCACTGCACGAAGTAAGACCTTCCTGACCATCCAGCTCTTGGGAGCGTGGCTCAGATGTAGGTCGAGGCGAGGGCCGGTGAGCCTTCGAGGGCGTGGGCGAGCACTTCCAGGCCGTGCGTGATCTGCTGCCGTGTCGATGGGCCGCCGAGGCAGAGCCGCACCGCTTCCGGGGGCGTACCAGCCACGCAGAACGGGTCGCTGCCGACCACGCCGAGCCCCGCCGCCCGGCCCTGGCTGGCAAAGGCCGAGCGCGTCCAGCCCTCCGGCAGCGTGATCCAGACGTGGAAGCCGTGCGGATCGGCGGTGTAGGTCTCGGCCGGAAGCAGCGAGGCCACGATGCGCTGGCGCGCGGCCGCCTCCTCGCGGACGAACTGGACGATGGCATCCGCCGTGCCATCCATGATCCAGCGCGTCGTCAGGGCCGTCGAGATCGGCGAGGCCATGACGGTCGCGGCCCGTAGCGCACCCGCGAGCGGCAGGGCGGACCGAGCGCTCGGGGCGACCAGGAACGCGAGGCGAAGCCCGGCGCCCAGGCACTTGGCCACCCCTGCCACGTAGTAGGTGATCTCGGGTGCGAGTTCGGCGAAGCTCGGTGGCGGTGCCGGGCATATGCGCGCGTAAGCGTCGTCCTCGATGATGCTGACGGCGTAGCGCCGCGCCACCGCGATGATGGCCTCCCGCCGCGTGCGGGACAGGGTCGCGGTAGTGGGGTTCTGCAGCAGCGGGTTCAGGTAGATCGCCTTCGGCGCGACCTTGGTGCAGGCGGCCGCGAAGGCGTCGGGGTCGACCCCATGCCGGTCCATGGGTAGGTCGACGAGGCGCAGCCCCAGATGGGCGGCGAGCGCGCGGATACCCGGGTAGGTGATGCGCTCGGCGCAGATGGCGTCTCCCGGCCGGGCCACCTGGCCGAGCACGCTGAACAGGGCGCTGTGGGCGCCAGGGCAGATCAGGAGGCGCTCCCGCGTCGCCTCGACCCCACGACCCTTCAGCCATCGCAGTGCCGCTTCCTTGTCGTCGTCGGTCCCGCCGAAGCCCTGGTAACGCAGAAGGTTGGCCAGATCGCCGGAGAGTTCCGCGAAGGAGGCTTGCATGCGCGCCCGCAGGGCCGGTGCGTCGGGCTCGGGCGGAAGGTTCATGGTGAAGTCGACCGGTCCGACCCGCTGCGACCGCGCAGGGACACCCGCCTGCGCGGCACGCGCCGGATCGACCACGAAGGTTCCCTGGCCGACGCGTCCCTCGATCAGGCCGCGCTTATGGCCCTCGACATAGCCGCGGGATACCGTCGTGAAGTTCAGGTCGAGGGCCTCGGCCAGCGCCCGCTGGGTCGGCAGGCGCGTGCCGGGCGTCAGGCGCCCCGTCCGTATGTCATCCGCCAGCGCCTCCGCGATAGCCAGGTAATGCGGCTTGCCCCAGCGCTTCAGGTCCGGCGTCCAGGCCACGGCCATGACGTCCTGGGGGCTCGTTGGCCCTTCTCTCTTCGTCGCCTTCATCAGCTCCACGCCTGCACCATCGATATGCGATCAATATTTGATTGTATGGCTAGCAAGCGTCGTACCGCGCGAGCATCTCTGACGATCCGCTCACGATATCCATACAATACGAGCAATCGCTGACTTTCGAACGTGCACCCCATGATCACACGATGCGCAGGCAATGCACTGGAAACGGGCGCCTTCCACTTGAGCGTTCAAGATCGGAGCTCGGTCTTTTGATCGCATAATTGTATGCATCTAACTTCGGCTCATTGACCGACCCATTGATTGCCGCGTGCTTGGCACACCGCTTGCCATGAAGGTCCCGTGACCGCTCGCAGCCCTGCCTGCCGCGGCCCCATCCTTCAAGGAGCGAGCCCAATGCCTGCCGTGAACCGTGAAGCCCACAAGAAGGGCGACTTCCTGGTCGACTACGAAGAAAAGGTCTTCGAGGACGTGAAGGCCGAGCCGGGCCAGAAGGCGCTGGTAACCTTCCACACTGTCGCTTTCGAAGGCTCCATCGGCCTCGTGAATCTGCTCCAGGCCACCCGCTTGCAGCGAAAGGGCTTCGACACCTCCATCCTGCTCTACGGCCCGGGCATCACGCTCGGCGTGCAGCGCGGCTTCCCCCGGCTCGGCGACGAGGCCTTCCCGGGACACCTCAACTTCAACAACCAGCTTGAGAAGTTCATGGCCGAAGGCGGCAAGGTCTACGCCTGCCGGTTCTCGACCCAGGCGCTGTACGGCCACGGCGAGGCGGCTTTCAT
Source organism: Methylobacterium mesophilicum SR1.6/6 (assembly GCF_000364445.2). Classification (NCBI taxonomy): domain Bacteria; kingdom Pseudomonadati; phylum Pseudomonadota; class Alphaproteobacteria; order Hyphomicrobiales; family Methylobacteriaceae; genus Methylobacterium; species Methylobacterium mesophilicum. Next base: position 155,208 of record NZ_CP043538.1, read on the forward strand.
CGAGGGCATCCGCATGATCAACCCCCTCGACGTGCTCGACTGCATCCTCCTGCACAAGCGCGACAACGCGGTGATCATCGACACCTGGACTGTCTGAGCGAGCCTTCGGGTCCGCCGACCGGGACGTCGCATCCGGCGGCCGCGCACGACGCGGCCGCAGTCACAGCCGGAGAATCATCCATGTCAGAGACCCGGATCGTGCGGGCCGCCGCCGTCCAGATCGCGCCGGACCTCGACCGGCCGGACGGCACGCTGGAGCGCGTGCTCAACGCCATCGACGAGGCCGCCGCCAAGGGCGCGCGCTTCATGGTCTTCCCCGAGACCTTCGTGCCCTACTACCCCTACTTTTCCTTCGTCCTCCCGCCCGCGATGCAGGGGGCCGAGCACCTCAAGCTATACGAGCGGGCCCCCACCGTCCCCGGGCCGGTGACGCAGGCGGTTGCCGCTGCCGCCCGCCGCCACGGACTCGTGGTAGTCCTCGGGGTCAACGAGCGCGACCACGGATCGCTCTACAACACCCAGCTGATCTTCGACGCGGACGGCAGCCTGAAGCTGAAGCGGCGCAAGATCACGCCGACCTACCACGAGCGTATGATTTGGGGTCAGGGCGACGGCGCCGGCCTCGACGTCGTGGAGACGGCCGTCGGTCGCGTCGGGGCGCTCGCCTGCTGGGAGCACTACAACCCCCTCGCGCGCTACGCCCTCATGGCGCGCCATGAGGAGATCCACGCCGCGCAGTTCCCGGGCTCCCTCGTCGGCCAGATCTTCGCCGACCAGATGGAGGTGACGATCCGCCACCATGCCCTGGAGGCGGCGTGCTTCGTGGTCAACGCCACCGGCTGGCTCACCGACGAGCAGGTGGCGCAGTTCTGCCCGGACGAGCGGCTGCGCGGCGCCTGCCGCGGCGGCAACTGCACCGCCATCGTCTCGCCCGAGGGCAAGCATCTCGCCGAGCCGCTCGGGCCGGGCGAGGGCATCCTGATCGCCGACATGGACATGGCGCTGGTGACCAAGCGCAAGCGGATGATGGACTCGGTCGGCCACTACGCGCGCCCCGAGCTCCTCAGCCTCCTCCACGACGACCGCCCGGCCTCGTTCGTGCACCAGCCGGTCCGTTCACCGTCCGATTCCCGGAGCTTCGACCATGAGCACCAGCCCGCTTCTGACGAACGAACCCTCCTGTCCGCCGGTCGTGGCGGGCCTGGTCGGGATGCCGACGGAGCGCCTGATCAACGCGTTGCAGTCCTACGGCGTTAGGCTCGCCGACAGCCGGGCCGGAGCCCCGAGCCGTCGCGGCGGTGCCGGCCCTTCGGACCACAAGGCCATGACCATCGCGGGCCGCACCGTAATGGTCCCGGTCCATACCGAGACCGCCTTCGACTCGCCCTTTCTCGTGCGTCGCCCGGATGCGGACGGCGTCTCGGTGATCGAGCACGACGGCGTGGTGATCGGACAGGCGACCTTCCCGGGCAAACCGCGCTTCTACGCGCTCTCGACCTTCGACGGCGTGCCCTACTCCAAGATCGCCGTGTTGCATGGCCGGGACGTTCTCGCCACCACGGTGCTGCAGACCTGTATCCGCTACGCGAGCCGGGCCAAGACCTGCCAGTTCTGCTCCATCGGCCAGTCCCTGTCGGCGGGTCGCACCGTGGCGCACAAGTCGCCGGAACAGCTGGCCGAGGTCGCCCGTGCCGCCGTGCTCCTCGACGGCGTGAAGCACATGGTCATGACGACCGGCACCCCGAACGCCACCGACCGGGGCGCCGCCGTGCTCTGCGAGAGCGCCTTCGCCGTGAAGGCTGCGGTGGACCTGCCGATCCAGGCCCAGTGCGAGCCGCCCAACGACGACCGCTGGTTCGAGCGGATGAAGGCGTCCGGCATCGATGCGCTGGGCATGCACTTGGAGGCGGTCACGCCGGAGGTGCGGGCCAGGATCATGCCCGGCAAGGCGTCGGTGCCTCTGGAGCGGTACTATGCGGCCTTCGAAGCCGCCGTTCCGGTCTTCGGGCGCGGCCAGGTCTCGACTTACATCCTGGCCGGTCTGGGCGACGCACCGGAGGCCATCCTAGCGATGGCCGAGCGCCTGATCGGCATGGGCGTCTACCCGTTCGTGGTGCCCTTCGTGCCGATCTCCGGCACGCCGCTGGAGAGCCATCCGGCCCCTGGACCCGACTTCATGCACACCGTCCTGAAGCCGCTGGCCGACATGCTGGCCGGCGCGAACCTGCGCTCGACCGATATCAAGGCCGGCTGCGGCCGATGCGGCGCCTGCTCGGCCCTGTCCACCTACGAGCGCGCGGGGGTGGCGGCATGATCCTCGAACCCGTCGCGCCCTATCGGCCGAGCCACTTCCGCGTGAAGTTCGCTACGAGTGCCTGGGAGAGCCGCGCCTGCGCGGCCCTGCGCCGCCAGGTCTTCTGCACGGAGCAGGGCATCTTCGCGGACGATGACCGCGACGCCATCGACGCGCGGGCCATCCCGATCTGCGCCCTCTCGACGCTTGGCGGCGACGCCGACGCCGTCGTCGGCACGGTGCGCATCCACGATGTGGCCGAGCGTCCCGGCGAGTGGTGGGGCTCGCGCCTCGCCGTCGCCCGCGCGTTCCGGGGCACCGCCGCGCTGGGTGCCGGACTTATCCAGGTCGCGGTCTCCTCGGCCCATGCCCGGGGCTGCACCCGCTTCCTCGCCCACGTGCAGGAGCGGAACGTGCCGCTGTTCCAGGCCCTGCACTGGGCAAGCCTCGACGCCGTCGACCTGCATGGGCGTTCGCATCACCTAATGCAGGCGGACCTCGCGGCCTACCCTCCGATGCACGACCCGGAGCACGGGCTCGTCACGTTCCGCAGGGCCGCGTGATGACGGTCCCATTCGATATTCAGGCCCTGTCCCGTGAGATCCAGGACGCGCGCGGTATCGCGCACAAGCGCGACATCGACGCCGTGGTGGCACGGCTGGGTCTGGGAAGCCGGCACGCCGCGGTTCCGGTCGGCGACGACTGCGCCGCCATCCCGGACGGCGACGGCCACCTGCTGCTGGCCATCGAGGGATTCCTCGACAGCTTCGTCGCCGCCGACCCGTATTTCGCGGGCTATTGCGGCATCATGGTCAACCTCAGCGACGTGGCCGCCATGGGCGGGCGCCCGCTCGCGGTCGTCGACGCACTGTGGAGCCGGGATGCGGCTGAGGCGGACCCAATCCTGGCCGGCCTATCCGACGCCGCCGCTCTCTACGGCGTCCCGGTCGTGGGCGGCCACACCAACACCCGCGCGTCCTGCGGCAACCTCGCGGTCGCGGTGCTCGGTCGGGCGGGCCCGCGCCTCCTGACGAGCTTCGACGCCGCGCCGGGCGACGACCTCGTGGCCGCCATCGACCTTCGCGGCCGTTTCCGCGAGCCCCATCCCTACTGGGACGCCTCGACCGGCGCGCCGGGCGGGCGTCTGCGCGGCGACCTCGCGCTGCTACCGGGCCTCGCGGAGGACGGGCTTGCCTGCGCCGCCAAGGACATCAGCATGGCCGGCGTCGTCGGCACGGCGCTGATGCTGCTCGAATGCTCGCGGGTCGGCGGCGTCATCGACCTCGACGCGATCCCGCGCCCGGACCACGTCCCGCTCACGCGCTGGCTCACCGCGTTTCCGAGCTTCGGCTACCTCGTCAGCGTCCGCCCTGACCGCACGCCAGCCGTCTGCGCGCGCTTCGCGGACCGCGGCATCGCGGCGGCACGCATCGGGCGCCTCGACGCGAGCCGGGTCGCCCGGGTCCGTGGTGCCACGGGCGAGGAGGCCGTGGTCTGGGATTTCGCTGTAGGCCCGCTCATGGGCTGCGGCCAGGATGAAGCGGAGGCCGCAGCGTGACGGGCCTGCGCATCGCCATCCTGACCCACTCCACGAACCCGCGCGGCGGCGTCGCGCACTGCCTGTCCCTGGCAGAGGCCCTGTACGAGCTCGGGCACGAGGCGGTGGTGCACGCCCCCGACCCTGGCAGGCGCGGCTTCTTCCGGGCCGCGGCCTGCCCCACCGTGGCGGTGGCGGCCGAGCCGGTCGGCGGCGCGACGGTCGATCTCGTCCGGACCCGCATCCACGACTACCTGCGCCACTTCTCGACATCGGCCGCCTGCGACTTCGACGTCTTCCACGCCCATGACGGCATCGGCGGCAACGCGCTCGCGACCCTGAGGCATAGGCGCCTGATCCCGGGTTTCGCCCGCACCGTCCACCACGTCGACAGCTTCGCGGACCCGCAGCTCGCGGCGTGGCAGAGCCGCTCGATCCGCGAGGCCACCCGCCTCCTCAGCGTCAGCCGCCTCTGGGCCGACTGGATCAAGGACGACCTCGGCGCCGCGGCCCGGATCGTCGGGAACGGGGTCGATCTCTCGGTCTATCGCTGCGAGCCGACCGAGGCGGACGCGGTCGTGCGGGAGCGCTGGAGCCTTGGCGACGGGCCGGTGATCCTCGCCGTCGGCGGCTTCGAGGAGCGCAAGAACACGCTCGGCATCATCGAGGCCTTCGCCCGGCTGCGGGGGCGCCACCCTCACGCGCAGCTCGTCGTCGTCGGAGGCGCCTCGCTCCTCGATCACGCCGCCTACCGTGCGCGGTGTCGGGCGGCGCTGGTCGCGGCCGGCCTGGACGTTGGCCCGGGCCTGCCGGTGATCGAGACCGGCCCCGTCCTTCAAGCCGACATGCCGGCGCTCTACCGGGCTGCGGACCTGCTGGCTTTTCCGTCCTGGAAGGAGGGCTTCGGCCTGTGCGTGCTGGAGGCCATGGCCTGCGGCACGCCGGCCCTCGTCTCACGGCAGCCGCCTTTCACCGAATACCTGGAGCCGACGGACGCGCTGTTCGTCGACCCGGCCGACTCAGAAGATATCGCCCAGGCCATGGCGGCGGCCTTGGTGCCAGATACCCGCACGCGCCTGCAGTTGGCCGGCCTCGCGCGCGCCGCTGCCCATTCCTGGCGCGGCTGCGCCGAGCGCCACCTCGACGCCTACGCGGCCTGTGCCCGCGTCCAGCAGGAGCCGATCCATGCCTGAAATGCACTTCCACGTTCGATGGCCCGACGGACGCCGCGAGGCCTGCTACTCGCCCTCTCTCGTCGTGAAGGACTTTCTCACGCCCGGCGAGAGCTACCCCCTCGACGAGTTCGTCGCGAAGACCCGCACGGCCCTGAACATCGCGAGCGAGCGGGTTCGCGAGAAGTACGGCTTCGCGTGCTCGTCGGCCCTGGACCAGCTCGCCCGCATCGAGGCCGCCGCGAAGCGGCAGGAGCCCGGTGGCCAGGTCACCGTCGAGTCTTTCGAACCCTGAGCCGACGTCCTTCCCCTGATCTTCACGGAGTTGGAGCCATGACTTCTACCCCCCGTCACGTCCCCGTCGTCGTCGTCGGCGGCGGCCAGGCTGGCCTCTCGGTCAGCCACCACCTCAAGCAGCGCGGCATCGAGCACCTCGTGTTCGAGAAGTACACCGCCGCGCATACCTGGTCGACGCAGCGCTGGGACACGTTTTGCCTGGTCACGCCGAACTGGCAGTGCGACCTGCCGGATCATCGCTACGATGGCCCCGACCCGGACGGCTTCATGAAGAAAGACGAGATCGTCGCCTACCTGAAGGCCTTCGTGGCCAAGCTGAACCCGCCGATCCGCGAGGGCGTCGCGGTCACGCGCGTGGAGCGGCGCGAGGACGGCATCTTCTCGGTCCAGACCTCGGAGGGCGACTACACGGCGAACGAGGTCGTCGTCGCCTCAGGCGGCTACCACACGCCGATCATCCCGCGCATGGCCGAGAAGCTGCCGCCCGCGATCGCCCAGATCCACTCGAACCAGTACCGTAACCCGGAGCAACTGCCCGAGGGCGAGGTGCTCGTCGTCGGTTCGGGGCAGTCCGGCGCGCAGATCGCCGAGGACCTCCATCTCGCCGGACGCAAGGTGCACCTGGCGGTGGGCGATGCGCCACGCTGCGCCCGCTTCTACCGCGGCCGCGACGTCGTCACGTGGCTCGCCGACATGGGTTACTACGAGATGACCGTCGACAACCATCCGCTGCGCGACGGCGTCCGCGACAACACCAATCACTACGTGACGGGTCGCGACGGCGGCCGGGACATCGACCTGCGCCGCTTCGCAACCGAGGGCATGAAGCTCTACGGCCTGATGGAGGATTACCAGGACGGCAGCTTGCGTTTCCGGGACGACCTCAAGCGCTCCCTCGACCAAGCCGACCGAACCTATAACGGCATCAACGCGGCCATCGACAAGTACATCGCCGAGAAGGGCATCGATGCCCCGGCGCAGGAGCACTACGCCCCGGTCTGGGAGCCGGGCGAGCCGGTCCTCAGCCTCGCCCTCGACGGCTCCGGCATCACCAGCATCGTCTGGTGCATCGGCTTCACGCCGGACTTCCGGTGGCTGGATGCCTCCGTGTTCAATGGCGCAGGCAGTCCCAAGCACAAACGGGGCGTCACGAACGAGGACGGCGTCTACTTCATCGGCCTGCCGTGGCTGAATACCTGGGGGTCAGGACGGTTCGGGGCGGTGGGCCGCGATGCCGAGTACGTCGTGCAGGTGATCCAGAAGCGCCTCGGCGCGGGGCGGTTCGCCCTCAAGTTCGCCGTGTGAAGCGGTACCGCCGCAGGGGGCGGCCGCTAGGCGCCGGTACCCTTCATCTCTGCCGGCGTGGCTGTCGCATCGTCGCCGACACCTACCCGACGGAGCCGAAAGGCAGCCTCGACGGCTGGGGCCAACCGACTCCGACCATTCGTGCAGGAGAAGCGCGGTGAATCTCCACATCAGGGCCGTCGAGGCCGCACCGCCTCTGACGAGCATCGGGCGCTACACCTTGGGGATGCCGCATCTCTGCGTGAATGGCTTATCGGAGAACTGGCTCTGGAAGGAGCTGGGCCATCGACACTGGGGCCTGATTGCCGAGGCGTTCGGCAGGGGAGCTTCCGGTTTCGGTCCCTCGGACGAGCCGCCCATCTACGCCGCGTTCCGGAACATCGCTTTGCGCGACGGCGATCTCGCCTCCGTGGGGGAGAACGACGCGTTGGACGTGCGCTCGACGGTCACGCACCTATCGGGATCGCGGGTCGTCAGTCGTCACGTCGCGGTATGCCAGGACCAGCTTATTGCGGATGTTGAGATGACCTCGGTGTTCGTGAGGCGGCGAGCCGAAGGCAAGAACCGCTCGGTCGCCCGTGTGAGGATCGACGCGCAGAGGCGCTTCGCCCCGTTCGATGGTAATCCGCTGCCCCTGGCGGCGACCGTAGGGAATACGAGCCAAGGTGATGACGCGGCCGGCGACGAGCGCGACGTCGGCGTCATGATCGTGGAGCCTTGTCCTCATTTAGACTTCAACGGTGCCGGCCTGCTGTATTTCAGCAGCTTCATCGCGGCTGTGGACCGTGCCGAGTGGCGTCTCCTCGGCAAGCGGCCACGCCTTTACGCTACCCTGGAGCGACGTGCTGTCTTTCACGCCAACATCGAGGCGGGCGACGACCTCACGGTGCGGGTTCTGGTCTCGCGAGAAGGAGCGATCCGCCGGCACCGTGCGCTGCTCCACGCAGCCAGCGACGGCAAGCTGCTCGCGGAGGTCGTGACCCACCGGGTCGCGTGATCGACCGGACCGACTGGACAGTTCGAAGGACCGACCTGAGGGCTCCAGCCGCGGTCGGTCGGCCATCTTGCACGTATCCTGCTTGAGGCTCGCGGTTCGGCGCTTCCGTGAACGTCGGCGGCGACGCGCCAGTCGTGCCGACCGTTCGCCTCATGCCATTGCATGCCACGACCGTGGTCTTGCTGCAACACACCGCGGCTCCCCGATATCCGTCCTCACTTTATAATAGACTCACAGTATAATCCTGGCACGATCAGGTTGTTATCGCGATGCGATCAAATTGATTGCATATCCATACAACCAATTTCTGGCAACCAAGCAATACAAGCGCCGACGCGCGCACCGATCCACTCGGTGAATGAGAGCGCTTGTCCTGCGACGAACGAGAAGGGGATCGAGGATGCTGAAGGGGATCACGGCAACACTCACTGGAGCTGCGGCGGTTGCGCTGAGCGCGACCGCCTCATACGCGCAATCGACCACGGTTCCGGGCGAACAGGTCGGCCTCGCGGCCGGCGCGCCGCTGCCGGAAGGCATCTACGCGGTCGACACGTTCACCTATCGGCGCACGGACCAGCCGTTCTCGCCGGACACGTCGGTCAACGTCCCGTTCCTGCTGTGGTCGACGCCGCTGACGCCCCTCGGCGGACGCATCGAGGCGCTCGTGGCGCAGCCCACCGTGTTCGCCTTCACGCGCAACGCGGCCGGCCAGGGCAACAAGGACATCTCGATCAACGTCGGCACCCTGCTCGCCGGCATCTGGGCGTTTGACCTCGGCGGCAACTTCGGTGTCAGCTTCCTCGGCGGCGTCCACCTGAACGACCTCGATGCCGGGCGCGGCTCGCTGTACTCCGGTGCGTTCGCCCCCAACCCGCGCGTTCCGGGCGGCCTGAGCCCGGTCGGCACCCCGGTGCTGGCGCAGTTCTCCTCGAACACGTACCGGTTCGGCGTCGCCGGCAGCTACACCGGCGACGGCTGGGACATCACCGCCAACCTGACCGCCAACATCTACGATTCGCCCGGTCGCTTCGGTGGTCTCGTGGGCTCGGCCATCGGGCCGCTGCGCCTGTCGGACGCGCTCAACATCGACCTGACGGCGACGAAGAAGTTCGGCAATTTCGAGATCGGTCCGGTCGCCTACGGCACCTACAACTTCGACATCAGCCAGTACAGCGCGGCGTACAACAACCGCGGGCGGTTCGCCATCGGCGGCCTGATCGGCTACGACTTCAAGGCCTTCACAGTGCAGGCCTACGTTGCCCGCGACGTGGTCACCGGCGCGCAGTACACCAACGCTCTGGGCCGCACGCGCGACAACTACTCGACCGACGGCTGGGTGCGGTTCATCATCCCGCTCTACACGCCAGCCGCGGCCGCGCCAGTCGTATCGCCGCTGGTGCGCAAGGGCTGAGCGGACACGCTTACGCGCCGCGATCCGCAGGGTCGCGGCGCATACAGGATCGAAGTGCAAATCCTTCCCAGGGTCATCGCTTCGATAGGGGCCGAGCGGCCCGGTCTCAACAGCTAAACCCGCTCGGCCCCGCTCGCTCTCGCAGCGGCGTCATAGGCCTTCTCAGCTCAAATCTCCTCATTCAAAGGCCATGCTTGGGAGCAGAGGCATCCACTTGGATGGTGAGTTGGTGCAGATTTCCTAACGTTTGGTCTCTCCATGTTCGGAAGCCTACGATGCCGCGGCGTCCGCTTTTGGGTTGTCACGACGTTCCGCTAAGTGACTGCAATGGGCTCATTGCAGAATGTCTGCTTGCGGGCAGCCCCTCAACCTCTACGGTCCACCCTGAGCCAACGCTGTCGACGTTGGGCACACGACCTCTTTGGGGAAGCTACGGCAACCGTCCGCACGATCAACATGCGTGCCTTCCGATCGTAGAAGCTCACGCCTCTTCCAAGCTCGTCGGCCGGCAAAGCTTGAACACCCCCGCCGGCCGGTCTGCACGTTAATTTCGATGTCAGGCTTCAGCCGCCGCGGCAGCGTTCGGGTGCAACAGCGCCATCTCATCGCGACGACGCATCAGCAGCGGCAGATCCGGCCAGTCACGCCACTGCAGGGTGAACTCGCCGCCTGGCTTCGAGGCGACCACGACCGCCTCGTACCAGCCGTCTTCCTCGCCCTCGGTAATCAGGACCAAGCTGCCGATCGCGATGCCCGCCCAGCTACGGGGGTATCGAGGATCAGCTGGGCCCGAACCGCCGAAGCAGCCCCCGTCGCCGACCACGGGCTTCTCAGGGCTCTGGGTTGCCAATCTGATGTCGGCGCTGGTGGCTCCCGTAGATCCAGCGGCGAGGGCCTGCAGGCGTTCGTACACCTCTTTGCCAATGAACGGCACGAAGGCCCGCCCCGAGCTGAACACCCGGCCTTGCGGCAGCTCGGCGGCAGCCGAGCGGTGGGCATCGTCACACAGCACGAGGGCGCGAAACCCGATGGTCTCGGCGGCCTTCGTGGCCAAGCTGACGTCCGGGGTGGCAAACCAGGCGGCATGAGGTTTGCCGCCCTTGTCGGTGCCGAACACGACGAGAGCCGGCATCGGTTTGGCGAGCGGGCTCTCGGCGGGGGTGATGGCACCTTTGGTTTTCGTTGCCGTGGCTGCGGTCATAACAGGCTCCAGAAATGCGAAGGGGGCCTCGGATGAGACCCCCTTTGGATGGTTGCGGATGGCTGAGGCCGATGCGTAGAGCCGCGCGGTGGTGCCCGGCGGCTCGGCTTCAGCGATGGTGGTGGGTGCCTCATGACAGCCCTCGGTAAAGGCCACGAAACGGCAGCCCAATAGCGCCTTATCAGATTATATTCCTATTTGTCAAGGTGAGCCCACCCGGGCGTACTACGCCGATGGGGTGATGCTGATGGTTGCTTACCGCTGCTGACCCCCCTCCGACCCTCTCGGTCCTCGGGAACGTTTGCTTGCCGGCAATCTGAGGGGCACTGATTGCGCTGCGATCGTCGTTGGGAGCCAATCGACATCCGCGTAACTTCTATCGATCGAGCCGGGCGCACCTTGTCGTCCACCAAGCGAAGGAAATGAGCCCATGGACCGTGAGCGCGACCGCGACGTGGCTGAAGACCTGATCGAGGATGCCCGCAAGCAGACGGGCAACAGTGAGAAGTCTGAACGGCCGGGTCAGGGCACCGACCAGCTGGGCGGTGATGATCCCGCCAAAATGCCGAGGGACTGACGGCGCCCAGGCATAAACTCTCCGCCGGTCCCATCAGGCTCGACGTCGTGGTGCTGGCTGTCGCGACGCCGGTGCCGCCCTGCCACGCCGCTTGCCTCGCCCGGCAGGCTCCCTGGCTTTGGCTGCGCCGGAACTCGGCGTCTCCGCTCCACGCTGCGGCCGAGCGGCGTGCGCGTCGAGGAAGCGCCGGCATGCGTCGAAGTCGGTCTCAGCCTCCGGCGGGCAGGTGATGCCACGCTGCTGGGCCAGATTGTGTGCGTACTTGAGCATCGCCGCGCTCGGAGTCCCGCGGTCGCGGGATTGATCGGCGTCGCGCTCCTGAGGTACGCGTGGCTCGGCGTGGGTGTCGAGAAAAGCCCGGCACACGCTGATGCTGCTCTTGCAGCCACGCGGCAGCTTCACGCCCTTTCTCTCAGCTAAGCTCGCCGCAAACGACACCATGGCCGGCGTCGGCGGCCGGTTGTCGGCCTGACCGGGCGGGATCAGGCTCGGATCGAGGCTGACGACCGGTGAGTTCGCGATCGCGGCGATCAGCTCATCCAGGCGCGTGCGCGTGCGCTGCCGGAAGGCGTTCGCGCGCTCGACGGCCTCGGCACGCGTGGCCGCACGACCGATCTCGGCCAGTTCCGCTTCGAACAGGGCGCGTCCGACCGGGTCGCTGGAGGTCGGAAACACGCGCCGCACCGCCGTCATGAAGGCCAGCCCGACCTCGGTCACCTCAATAGCTGGGTCGGCGGCCACGCAGACGGTGTTCGGCGAACTGAAGAAACGCTGCGGCTGCCGCATGGCCGATGGCTTCTCGACGAAGAACAGCGTGCGGCCGGAACTCGGAGATTACATGTCGCTGCCCGCGGTGCGTGCCTCCGCGGGCAGCGACATGCTCACACTTTGTTCCAAAATGCATCTGCGTGCAATTGCGCTGAACGTGAGAAGCTGCGACGCCCTCACGCTCAGTCCGAAGATCCGCGCTCACAATGCCTTGACTGGCATCGCTTCGCATAGGCGTGGCATGTAACTCGGACTCTTCAGAGCCACCTTCCCGATGTCCGCTTCTGATCAACTGGCAGCCGAGAAGCGGTTACATGCCTCTCCGTATTTCGCGAGACCGAGCCCATCGGCACGACCTATCGGTACCAACTGTCGTTTTCAGGCTCGTACATCTCCGGTCCGTTCCGAACTTCTTCCAGGACATCGCACAGTACGCTTACGGCGATATCGCGGTTGCTCACGCGGACCACGTACTCGGCCATAATCCCAATCACGATCTGCAACCGACCGACCCTCGAACCGTAGGCGCCTAACCGTTTGAAAACGCGACGGTTCAAAAATTTGAGGACGTCGTTACGCGCAATCTGGCGCTTGCTCCAAGTCCATCCTGCGTAAGATAGCAGTTTCTGTCCTGATAAATGCATGACGACCTCCTGGCGCCGGCCATACTTCACCGGCATTTAATATTTACGAGTTGCGTCACCAGGAGATTTAAAAGCTATAAGCTAAATTTATTGATAATTACGGAATCATTATCGTGGTATTGTCGCCCGGAAGTTGTCGCTTGAAATTACTTGCTGCAGTATTATGGGCAGATCCAGCAAAATTGAAACTCGTAAAATATCTTTGGGTGATCCATTCGCGATCGACCCAAGGAGGTTAATAATGATAGAGCTGTTTACAAGTTCCATCGCCATGGCGATCACTCGTCCGGTTTTCTGCGGCAGAGGCAGGACTGCAGTTTCTGAACTTCATATCAACTGCGAAAACACATTTAATTTAAAGTGGCCTTGTTCTGCGGTCGAGATCGAGGGGCTTGGTGCGAGCGATCCTGCGCTCAAATTCAAGATCGAAAATTTAGATGCGTTCGTCGAATGGATTGAGGCAACAGGCGCTCGTGATCTTCGTAGGTTTGCGGGGCCATGCGATTTCGCTGTAGCTGCGATGTTTTCCGCCTTCAACGCGTTAGTAACGGCGCCGTCTGAAGCAAGTTCGGCTAGGCTGGCACGAGAGTGTCTTACCGAGATTGCCAGATTGGGCATAGGTGCGAGCTCAAAACCCATAAAATCGGGACGAGATGCCATGTGCCGGCGCGGTTTAAGTTCGGTCGAACTCGTCGGAAGCGTCCGTTACGAAGCTGATGCGGACTGGAGCTGGACTGTAGCGGCGGATCAGTAGGCACTTCATGGCTGGCGGGAACGGTTTTGGTCGATCGATCCCGGCAGCTGCCGTTACGTAGGGATGCTCAAGTAGTTGTAACGCCCAAAACACAGACATCGGCGCGCCCATCAGTTGGGTAGGCCGACTGAAATAGCTTGTACCCGCCATCGCGTGTTTGTCGAGATCTCTAGAGGCGCAACTGTGAGGCCAAGAAGCGGCCTTTGCCAAACTCGTAAAAGCCAATTGAAAATGTAGGTTAAGGCAATGCGTGGAAGCGCCCGCTGCGCCGACCCTACTTCATCAGACGAGCCAATGCACTGCAGACCTGCTGTGTATATGGCGGCCTTTTGCTTGATGGGACAAGGAACAGCTGAAATGACGATGCCTGATACAGACAGCTACCCCACCCGCAAAGCCTACATCGAGGAATGGGGTACATACTTCAAGGAAAAGATGGATGCTGGGTGGGAAGGCTACCTCATCACCCTGATGTTCAAGCAAATCCCTGGATCCGAAGCGGCTAAGTTGCGGGTGATGGAACAGGAGCTGTACCGGGTGTACGCCACCCACCTCAGCCGCCTATTCCGCCGGCCAAACGCACCCGCCAACCGCGGCAAGCTGCCGATTTGGATCGCTTCGCCCGACTATCCCGTTGCCAAACATGAGAAAGTGTTGCTCGACGAGGTGCGGATCAACGACGGCCTGCACCTGCACGTCGCCGCCCTGTATCACCGCGACCGGCGGTTTACGTGCAGCATAGAAGACCACTTCGCCGACCTAATGCATATCTACATCCACGGACAGCACGAGCTCTTACGGATGCATATCAGTCGGATCGAGACCGAGGAGCGCTACGTCGTCGGATACGGCTTCAAAACCGTGGTCAGACGGGCCTCGATCGGCGTCGACGGTCTGATCGTGCTCCCGCGCACCGCGGGCGAAATGCAGTCTGAGCGGTTATGTGCAAGCGCGGCAGCGTGAGTTGCCCTGACTAATTGGCGGCTATCGTTAGCGTCCCCCCCCGCCCCACCACGGCTGAAGGTGTAGAAAAATACCGATGGCTCTTGCGGCTCATATCTAACCAAATCGTATAAACGTGAGCTATATAGCGCAGCTTTTGGATCGAAATGGGGGCCGCCCGTGGGACGACGCTTTGTCAGACTGAAGTGCGAATTTCTGCGAGGCCCAGGCAAACCTTACACCTACGCTTTCGATCTCGTCATTGATGATGAAAAAGTCGTTCAGCGATGGAATTACTTAGATTTCAGCACATTCAGGGGAAGTGATGGGCGAGGAGTCATCGAAACTTATCCGTTTATACTTAATAAGGAGGGGAATATGGATTTTGGATCTTGTTTCGATGAATCCGAGAGACATCTTTCTACAAATTTAATTTCTAGGATTATAAGAGTATCAGAAATTTTCACAATCGAAGTTACCGGCGAAAATATCTTTGTCATACGAGAGATCAACGAAATTTAAATGCCAACGCAAAAACGTTTCTAATCTACTGGAGTAATGGGATAGAAGCTGTCTGACTAGCTGTTGTGGCGGTCGATAAATCACGCTCTGCTCCAGCCCTGGATCTTGGTTTTTTCGAATTGTGAGCCTCCGAGTTGGCTACCTCGCCGACATCGGCGTGCCGACGGAACCCACGCCAATAGATTTCTCCGCCTAGTTCAAGGTCTACCTCGACGGGTGCTCCGGCCCACGCTGATACACGTTCGACGCCCGGCACAATCGTCCTCGCATCAGCCGCATCGTCATGGCCTACGATCGCGACGCCACGGACTGCGCGATCACAACGAATTTCGGGCCCTCGCTATTGGCGGCATTCAAGGTGCATGCAGACGAGGTCGAACCGAGCTGGTCTGTGGGCTGGACGAGATGCGAACCACTTTAGGCATGGTCGAACTGCTCTAGTCTTGGGACAGCGTCACGATTTTACGGTCAACCCAACGACATTTTGTAAAAGACGACGCTTCGGCGGCGACGGGCTTCCGTTCCTGTCTCCCTGGAACGCGATATGTTTCGGCGTGCAGCTTTGGTCTATCCACACTTTCGCTGCTGAGTGTTGGTTCGGTCGTCAATTCGCGTGGTGGCCCGAGGGCAGTAATTACCCACGGGGTAGCTTGGTCGTCGGTTGAACGCCCGCGGCTGCGCTCCTGCCGAGCCAAGCTTGCCTCTTGCGCGGGTCGTCTCTTGCGCGGGGCGAATTTCGCTGATTCCTTCGTGGGATGGGCCGCAGCGAACTGGAACGGCTGAGCCGCGAGGAGCTGATCGAGCTGGTGCTGCGGCTGCAGCGGCCAGAGAAGACCTCGCGGACCTCGTCCAAGCCGCCCGCGACCGATCGCAAGGAGCAGCGGGAGCACTCAAAGCCCGGCGGCGCCAAGCCCGGTCACGAGGGCCATAGCCGCGTCGTCAGCGATGATCCCGACGCAGTCGTCGAGCATCGTCCCGAGGCGTGTGCGTGCTGCGGCGCCAGCCTGCACGCCGCTCTTCCGGCAGAGATCATCAGCGTCGCCGAGCAGATCGAGCTGCCCGCGGTGGAGCCGATCGTGACGCAGCACCAGCGTCTCGCGGTCCGTTGCCCGCGCTGTGGAGAGCGGGTGGTGGCACCGGTGCCGGAGGCGGCGCGCGGCACCGCGTTTGGTCCGCGGCTGCATGCGGTGGCGACGTACCTGAAGACCTTTCAGGCGCTCTCGTATGAGCGGCTGCAGGCGGCGCTCTCCGACCTGTTCGGCCTCACGCTCAGCCAGGGCGGGCTGATGAACCTGCTCCGCCGCGCGCAGGGCTGCTTCCATCCTGGTCGCGACGCGGCCATCACGACCCTGCGCAAGGCTGAGGTCGTCGCCTGCGACGAGACCGGCGTGCGCATCGAGGGCTCGAACGCCTATCACTGGCTGTTCCACTCGGCGCAAGCCGTGGTGCACACGGCCTCGCCGACGCGCGGTGCTGTCGTGGTGCGCGAGATGATGGACGGGCATCGGCCCGCAGTGTGGATCTCGGATCGCTACACCGCCCAACAGGGCCATGCGGATGAGCACCAGACCTGCCTGGCTCATCTGGCCCGCGACGTTGCCTACGCCGTCGAGGCCAGCGACGATCCGTCCCCTCGGCGTCTGCAACTCTGGCTACAGAACGTGTTCGCCCTGGCCGAGCGCGTCACAGACTTGGCTGCCTCGACGCTCTCGGCCAAGCGCCGGAGCCTTGATCGGCAGCTCGGCGCCATCCTGGCCACGCCGAGCCGCTGTGACCTGACCCGCGACCTGCAGGCCAAGATCAGCCGCGCGCGCGATCAGCTCCTGGTCTTCCTCGCCTATCCCGGAAAGGTCGAGCCGACCAACAACGGCTCCGAGCGGCTGCTTCGTCCGGCCGTCGTGCAGCGGAAGGTGACCAACGGCTACCGCGCCATGTGGGCGGCCGAGGGCGAGGCCGCCATCCGCACCGTCGTCGACACCGCGCGCCTCACAGGCAGCAGTTCCTTCGACGCCATCCTCAAAACCATCGGCGCTTGAACCCTGCCATCAAACGCGTGGGTAATTACCGAGGGCAGCGCGATACCGATCTCGAACCGGTCGCTGCCGTCGGTCTTGGACGGCCTGCACGTCGATGACCTGATGCTGGATAAAACGGGATTGCTGATCACCGCCCGGACTACGGAGACTCAGGCGTCCTGTCGGGGCTGCAGACGCGCTTCGACCCGGGTGCACAGTAGGTATTAGCGGACGTTCAACGACTTGGCTTAGCATAACCAGTCAGTAATGTGGCGGGTGCAGATGCGCCGCTTCCGCTGCGGCCATTGCCCGGGGCGGATCTTCGCCGAATACGTGCCGGTGCTGGGCACGAGCAAGGCGCGCCGCAGCGACCGGTTGGCCGAGGTGCAGACTGACATCGGCATGGTGCTGGTCGGTGAGGCCGGCGCAAGGTTGTCGCGGCGACTGGCCATGCCGGTCAGCGGCGACACCGTCCTGCGCTTAGTTCGTCGTCGCGAGACCGTACTGTCTACGCCGCCGCGAGTGGTCGGCATCGACGACTGGGCCTGGCGGCGCGGCCGGTCCTACGGCACCATCGCGTGCGACCTGGAACGCCGACGCGTCATCAACCTGTTGCCTGGCCGCTCTTCGGTACCGGGGCGAGACTGGCTCGCCGTCCATTCGAGCGTGACCGTCATCAGCCGTAACCGTTCGAGGCCCTACGCCGAGGCCGCGCGCGCAGGAGCGCCGGCGGCGACGCAGGTCGCGGATCGCTGGCACCTGCTCGTCAACGCGTCCGAGGCGTTACGAAGCATAGTCGAACGGCACTAGCTCAAGATCCGGGGCGTGGCGCACCGTGCCGTGCATGCCGCCTCTGCCTACCTTGACCTGAGCAAGATTGCACCCACGCCGGAGGTGAACAGCCGGCGACGCGGCTGCTGCGAGGCGGCCCTGTGCCTCCACGGCGAAGGTTTGCCGACCAAGCAGCCCTCTCGGTATCGGTGCGTCCTGCAACGCCGTGCGCCGCTGGGTCTGGGCTGGCCGGTTCGTGCCCTACCGTCGAGCACCGGGATCGAGCTAGCTCGACCGCCATCTCCCCTTTGTCATGGCGCGCTGGCAGGACGGCCAGCATAGCACCACCGTCCTTCATCGCGAGCTACGCGCGCAAGGAGTCACCGGCGGCTACGACATCGTCCGACGCTGGATCGCGCGACGGAAGCAGGGTGCAATGGCGCGACCACCGTCCGCCCGGATCCCATCGACGCGTCACTCGATGGCTCACCAGCGATCCAGCCGCATTATCGCGGGACAATCGCGACTGCACTGAAGCGCTCTGCATTGCCGCGCCGAAACTGAGGCAGGCCGCCGAGGATGTATGTGCCTTCGCCGACCTCCTGCGCCAGGGAGATCTCGCCGGACTGACACATCGGCTGGAGGTCGCAGCCGCGACCGATCTCGGTGGCTTCGTGACCGGGCTCCGCCAGGACGAGGCAGCCGTACGCGCGGCCATCGTCGAACCTTGAAGCAACGGTCCTGTTGAGGGGCATGTCAACCGCCTGAAACTGAACAAGCGCAGCATGTACGGCCGAGCCGGATTCGATCTCCTGCGCCAGCGCGTCCTACATGCCGCGTGAGCCGAGACCGGCAGAGCTTGAATGGACGAGAGACCCTCAGCACCGAAAGTGCGGATGAACCAAAGTTCAGTGCCGTTTGACACGGTCACTCGAAGGGATCTGTATCAGGCGCGCGGACGGAGCAAAGGCAACAGCTTATTTTTCAGGTCCAACTTGGGCGTCAAGTACTTGGCGGGACTGAGTCCCGCCAAGTGCAGGCACGTTCCGGTTAGATGAGCCGGCGCAACGTAGGCCGGTGAGGATCCTCACCCGCGCTCACGTTGTGAAGGAGCAGCCGGTTCCACAAGGGCCATCGTTCTTGAAATAGATCTGCCTCGTCTGCGAAAGAAGGATGTAGGGGATTAAATTTTGGTCGCCTCTCGGATGACGTGTTGTCATCGTAAGTTCGAGCGAAGATGCGGTGCTTGAAGACGTAAGAAAGCATATGAGGCTGATTTAGTACCGGTTCAATACTGAAAGAGTGACAGGAGGTGCTACCGGGTCGGAATGTATGGGTGAGCCGGTCGAACGCCTCTTGACTGATTGAACCAGAAACGAGCACACAACTAGAAACCCGCCATACTGCAGCGATGCTACCTCTAGTTCCTAGCGAGACATCGATGCCACCGATTGCGATGGCACCGGGCATCGATTCGAGCAAAGCTTGCTTTTGCTGATCGAGTAGTCTTCCAAGATCAAAATCGACGAGCAAGCCTTTTGCCACTAGTGCGCTGGGCGGAGTCCACCACAATTGGACCCACGGATCATCCTCCCCGAGGACATGCTCAGCTTGCGCGAGGAGCCGCAGCCGATATCGCCGTGCGCACACAGGGCAAACTCCAGAAAAGCATCGGCTGCCCTTTCGGCAGCTTTTCAGTCTCTCAAGGATCCCTTGACCCGCTCGACCCCTGTTTAGCGCTAAGCGCGCTATGGTGCGGCTGGCTGCTCGTCGGCAAATTTCGAGAGATTCGTAGCGAGATATATAAGCCTTGAAGTCAGTCATAGGTTGCCTCCGGTTGATGGAGGTGAAGGCAAGCAATCATATTTCAGTCTTGTCAAACACTACAAGGATCTATAGTTTGTCCAGGCCCATCCATATATGACCGATGGCAACCGAGTTTGACCTGATCACTTTGGTGTGATGTGCATATTCGACACCAAGATCTATCATTAATCTGATTTTGAACTCATGCCATCGAACAAAAACGCACGCTATTCGTGGTCGCGTCGAATGGCAGTTCGCCCTTTAACAGCTGAGCTTCGCCGAAAGGACCGGTTGCCGCTGCAGCGAGGGGCCGATGTGAAATCACTGGCCTCTCCCTAGCCCATCGAATACGGATTTCGGGCCTACCGATGGCAAACGCGTGGCTGGTGAGGACAGCGACATCGCCCCCTGTCGCTCTTCAGCCCCAATACTAAGGGCTACCGCTGTTCACAGGCCCGAAACGGCTTCAGCGCCTCATCCCGGATGGCCCTCGCTAGCGTGGTGCCCTCGCGGTTGCCGAACAGCAGTCCATCGAGGGTGCGCCCAACCATGATGTCGAGCAGGCGGACCCGCTGACCGGTGCGCAGCCAATCCTTCTTGATCCGCCAAGCCCGAGTGTCGAAGCCGGTCAATGCCTGGTCGCGCGAGACGGTTCGCAAAAAGGCGGTGCGATAGACCTTCTGTGGGGCCTTCAGGGCGTAAACGAACTGGCGCACGAGGTCGTCGTCAGGCACCGCTTGAATGTGCACCGAGGTGACGCCTTCTTTGATGCTGGTATGCCGCTCACGAAGTGGCCGGAGAGTACCGTTAAGCTCCTCATGCGTAGCCCCCCAGGCGAGGAGGTGACAGTGCCAGGACGCCGAGTCGAACACGGCCCAGCCCGATGAGGTCCAACTGGGAAACAGCGCGACCTCGACCATGCCGATGAAGGGCAGATCACCGAACGCCTGACGGGCCACTTGCTGCAGGTGGTGGATCTTGAAGTGCGCGGCTTCGCTCAAACGTCGCATTATGGAGCGATTTTCTGGATCAAGCATTCCGCGGTCTGCAAGAGAGAAAGCGAAACGCGCCGGGGAGATGGTCACGAAGCAGCGCGGGCCGTAAACGATGCCCGGCTCAGCGGCGACGTGCTTCAAGGCGATTTCGGCGAAGGCGATCCGAGAATAGGCGTTGTTGGCATAGAGTGCGTACGCGTTGGAACGCTGAAGCTCATCGATCGCATCGCGGCAGGCGACCTGCTTGTAGTTCTTACGCGGGTATTCGAGGTAGTCCTTGATCCGGTCATCCGTTCGCAGGTGAACCTCGGCAAAGGTGGGCATATCCACGATGGTGGGCAGTGGTGACCGTGGTTCGTAAGGTCGGGGGGTCGAATTTCGAAAACCTGTCTTGTTGGCCTGTACGAGCGTGAAGGTGATAGGAAATGGGCATAATCGAGCATGAGTTGCCTGCATTGATGAGGTGATAGGTGCTATAAGGTATGTGTGAGATGTGAAACTCGAAGCATTTCGCCGGGGATTTGCCTCATCAAATCTCGCTTCGTACGAATACTTCAACCATGCCAGGCTAGTGAAGGCATTTGTGCCTTCACTAGCCAGTCAGATTTTACGGCTTAGGGTGCACTTCAGTTACGATAATACGAACGAATCCTGAGGAATTCTCTTCGCGCTCGTAGTCGATTGAACCGCGTTTGTAGGCCGGATCATTGAATAATTGGAGCGATATCTGATCCGTCGATACTAGCCGTAGGTCACTCAATCTGATTTCACGTTTGGGAGCAGTGGTGCTTCGCGTTTCAGTATCTTGAGGTGCGGAATTAGAATTTGATGATTCTTCGGATTGTTCCTCATCGTCATCTTCTTCCTCCTGGTTATCTATAGCGTCATTTTTGTTTGTACTGGGATCATCTTCGCGATCAGCGGCAGACTGACCTGTTTCGGCATTCTCATGCTCTTCAATTTCAGCCTTAGCTTCCTGTTCAAGTTTATCCAAACTCTTGTTTGAAAGAGCCTCTGCGACCTCGTCTTTACTTGCTTGCCGCATAAAAAACGGTCGAATTGCACGTTCGTAGCTTAGAGCCTGCCCGTAGTTGCTTCCTTCGAGGCTTCCGAATATGTAGCACATAGTCATACGAAGCAGATTCGTTTCATCTAATTTGTACTTTCTCTTTAAAAAGAAGTCTTGGCCGTAGAATTTTTTGGTCATCTTCTCGCTTTTCTTCAGTTTTATGGCACAAGCGTAAGCATGCACGATAGTGTGTTTTACGCGCTTGTGATGTCCCTTGAGCGACTGACGATGAAACCGACGAAGTAGGTTGACAGCTTTGATCGGACTTTCATCGATCATGGGCCTAATTTCGTCGAAAAATTCCGAGTCGTCGCTCCAATTCGGATTAATTTTGGACTTCTCTCGCAGGTTTGACATGAGTTCTCCTTCGCCGCGTCGGACAGCAATTTTTGGGGATCCGAATATTTTGAGAGTTGCCGAAGCTCTTGTGAGCTTCGGCAGGTGGGATGATTGCCTGACTATGATGCTTCAGGCATCAGGTTTGCCGTCGAAGAGGTTCTGAATTTCCTCGGCACGCCAGCAGGTGACACGTCGTGACAGTTTTATCGGGGCCGGATAGATCCCGACTTTTACGCCCGCCCAGAAGGCCGAGCGGCTGACAGGGATAGGCCCAATTGGTGCCAGAATCTGTCGAAGTCGTACTAGGCCCGTCTTTGGGAAGATCTGCTGATCTTTCACTTCAGATGATCTACTTTTACGTTCCATGTGCTCACCGTATCTCTCGAACCACTGTTGGTTCGATGAAGGACATGATGAGGCTTCTCGGCACATTCTTGGACGCGAGAACTTTCCGCGGAATGATGCCAAGCTAAGTGTCTGATTTTGCTTTATAAAAATCCGTACCTGCCCTTTTCAGTTTCGCCGTCTCGGCGGCATCGAAGGGCTCCGTTGGCAGTGCGATCGACGCGAGCCCATCAGGAAAATTCGGAAAGCGGATGTGCTTTAGAGTTCGAGGGTGAAGTCGGGAGCGAAGCGTCTCGGTCGCCCAACGACAATGCGATAAATAGCGCTTAACGTGCCCCGCATTCTCAATAATATCGTCAAAATCTTGATGGAATTCAGGCGATTGAGGCTCAAAATTCCAGTCAACTTTGTATTCGGGTTTGTTGTGCCTTTCGACAAATAAAAACGGGAATGTTGCTGCCCGTTTTGCCCAAATATCTTCGAATGTCCGTTTAGACATAATCCAAGTAGGGCCAAAGACCTCGTTTTGAATCAAATGATGTACTTCGGCGAGTTGAATATATCTACTTGTCGAGCCGCGCACAGCTAGCGGTGAAAGCATATATTTCGTGATGGCTCCAAAAAAATCGAGATCAGAGTATCGTGCCTTGCCATGTGACTGGATGTTGAAGAAATCGAAATACGGAGCATTCGGCGTCGCAATTGAGCCGAGAAAATCAAGGTCGACATATTTGTACAGAAATTTCTGCTCATCTATACTCAATTTTTGTATCTCCGGAGAGGAGTAATGCTGCCTTAGATAATTACAAATGCATGTTATCAACATTGCCCTTTGTTGGTGTGGCTCGCTGGGCCATCTTATCCAGATAGCAATGCGGAACAGAGCATCTTTGAGTGTCCAAAGATCGGTGCTGTTGCGTCTATGAACTATGTCAAAAGCGCTTTCGATTTCGATATCAAAATTTTTAAATACTCCGAGCTGTGAAATAACTTGATCTTGTTCTCTTTTCCAACGATATATTGACGCTTTCGATACGCCGTGTTTCTCAGCAATCTGATCGACCGTTAGTTCCGCCAGGAAATCATCGAGAAAAAGTCGATTGTACTCTAATTTCTCTTCAGGAGCGTAACGCTTAGTCATCATTTCCTCAGCCGTTGGTGTTTAAAATGATTGTTTCACGTATAGTATGCGAAAAATAGAGTGCATCTAGTGGCGCTTCCAGAATTATTACCGCGTGGGGCAAATGGGCGGCTACCTGTACGTCGCCATCGACCGGGCGTTCCGCTATGTGCATCTCGCCGTCAGAGACGACGAGACCACCGCCTCGGCGGTGGCCTTCCTCAGGGACGCCCTCAGGGCCTTTCCGTTCAGGGTCACGCACGTGCTTACTGACCGCGGCTTCTGCTTCACGGCGGATGGATTCGAGGCCGCCTGCGAGCGGCAGAGTGTGCAGCATCGCAAGACGCGTCCCTACACACCCAAAACAAACGGCATGGTCGAGCGCTTCAATGGCCGCGTCCAGCGGGAGGTGGTGGGCTCACCCTCGACAGCCACGCTGACCTGGAGATCGTGCTGCGTGGCTTCAACGCAGCCTACAACGGCCGCCGGCAGCGCGTACTGTGTGGGATCTCGCCCGAAATGGTGCTGCGCCAGCGTCTCGAAGCCGATCCCGCATTGGCCAACCCAACACAGAGACCACCGAATCCCAGCCTCATGAAACGCGCCCTCCGTATCGTTGAAGACGCAAAGGAGGTCTCACATCCAGACAGCTAGGCCGTGCGCTATTTCCGGGCTTCGACGCTGGAAATTAAGGGCCGGCCGTCGAATAGCATTATCGTTGCCGCAACAGAGCAAGCATCGCGTCGCTTCAGGTCCCTCGCCGCGATATTTTGAAGCACCTTTTCTGACTGAGTATCGTCCGATGTCGTCCGACGGCATGCGTTTGCAGCCATATCACGTTGGTGGGTTGAAATGTGGGTAGGAGATCTGCCTATTCTATTAAGCCACTGAGGAGATAGCATAAAATTGGCGACCTAGGCGGACATCCGCTTCCGCCAGAAACCGGTCCGCCGGCACCCGCGATCGTCCAGACACCGTTGCTCCGGAAGCAGCCGCGCGGATCAACCGCCCGAGAGCGTCCGCCGGTGTTCGGCCAGATCCACGCTCAAGGTGCGGAGGCGGATGCTGTGCCGGATAAGCGCAAACCTCGTTGACGAGAACCTGCAGGTCCCGGTGCGCCCTCCGAAGGACCTGATGCCCCAGGGTCGGATGATGAGGGCGTTCCGGGCATCGCAGCAGGGATCGCGGATGTCGGCGCACGATTCGGAGGCGCGGTTCCCGAGCCGGTCGCCGCGCATGAACCGTCACAGGTCCTGATCCCGAGCCTGTCGAGGGACATCGGCAAAGCAGGTCTCCATCGGCTTGCCGCCAACGGCCTGCGTGATCGCCTCCGGACGTGCAGGGGGGCTCTCTAAAGACCGGGTTGGCCTCCGGATGCCGGGCGCGGTGGCGCAGGTGGACGGAGCATTTGCGTCCCGCCCATCGGTGCGACGACAGCATGCGTTCACGCTCAGCTCCACTTTGTCGCGGCGTCCTCCAGTCACTCTCGACACGTATCAAGCATTCTATTAACGGTACGGCGTCGAATGGGGTGAGTCGATGATAAGATTTATAATGATATTATTATCTTCATCGACTTTCCTGTCCGGGCCGGCTCTGGCGCGTCTCAAGATAGACGATTTGGCGTCCTCATGGCCGCGTGCGTCGATGTCCGACAAGATCGATTTCACCAACCGCATGGGAAAGGCGATGAGCGCTCTCTCGCCCGATCTGACACGCGAATACTTCATGCGTTGCCTGGAAGAGACTGCCAATGTCGGCGATACGAAGCAGCTGACGCTGAGCGACATGGTCCGCACATGCGTGTCGCTGCAGGGCGCTCCCCCCTCCGATGATCCCTGATCCGTCCGGTGTTCGCCGCACCCGTCAGAGCTTGGCGGGAATGGCCATGTCGGCCATTGGCGGCGCTCTTCCGTGTGGCGCCTTCTGTTCACGTCGATCGTCTCGGCCGCGGTCCTTGTGGCGCTGACGGTCGCCTTCATCGTCCGATCGAGCCCATCCGAGACGGGTTCGGGCCCGATTCCGGTGGGGGCTGGACACATGGTTGCCACGCCCCGGACGGCGACCGCGGCCCTGTTCTGCGCGTTCAACACCGTCTCCCGCCAGACGCCCCCGACCGGCTTCTCTTCCCGCGCCGCGGTCCAACCGGAGGAAACCCGCCATGCGACGTCACGCGATCCTGGGGGCGGCCGCCGTCCTGATCCTGAGCGCAGCCACCGCCCGCGCCGAGGCGCCGCCGGATCTCCCGGCTCCCAAGCGAAACGCCGCCAAGATCGCCGGTCTCGTCGGCTTCGTGAATGTTCATTGCGGGCAGCTTCGGACCGACAGTGACAGGTTCAAGCGCGCCGTTCAGGCGCTGGGCGTCGATCCGGCCGAGCTCGACCGGGATGCTCTGCTACTGGAGGCGCGGTCCTATCTCGCCGCGTACGAGAAGGACGTCCCGAGCAGCTGCCAGCGGGCGGACGATCTGTTCGGCCCGGGCGGCAAGGTCATTCCCGGCCTGTTCCTCCCGCGGTAGGGGCGCATCCCGGAGCGTTGCCGGCCAACGCCGCGAGCCCGTCAGTCATTCAGGCAGAGCCGGAAATACGATGCCCGGATCGCCTCCTTCTCGCGGAACCCCTCGGCGCGGGGGTTGAGCAGTTCCGGGCCGTCGGGGACCCGGCCGAATTCCCGCGTCCTCAGATCGACCAGAAATCCGCGCTCGCCCGTGTACAAGCCGTCGCGATTTTTGACGTTGACCGACCCGCAGACATACAGGCCGTCTCGCCGCCGCAGCACGGAGACCTTGGCGTCTGGACTGTTCAGGTTGCGGCCGATCAGCGGCAGGACGGTTCCGGTGTCGGCCGGGCCGAGGGCGGCGTCGGAGCCGTCCTCGACTGTTTGACCGAGGACGGGTCCCTGCATCGCCGACAGGACGGCCAGCACCGCCGCGACGACAGGGCGTTTGCTGCGCCAACCGTGCGGACCCATCCCGTTCCCCTCCCGAAGATTGACAAATCAAGGCCGCGCATCCCGTCACCCGGACGGGTCGCGCATCGCCGCGGTCGGTGCAGCGGCGCGCGCCGTACGACCGCGTTCCCGCAGATCAGCGCGGGCGGGTGCGGCCGGCTTCCTTGCGGAGCGCCGTGAGGAGTTCGCCCTCGAAGATCAGGGCCGATCCGTAGTGGAATTCCGGATCGAACGCATGCTTGGCGTTCATGACCGAGGACGCGCTCTGCATGGCGATGAGGCGGCCCGCCTCATCGAACAGGCCCGAGCCCGAGCCGCCGTAGCCGTCGTTGCAATCGTGCCGCACGCGGCGGATCGCGTCCTCGCTCGGCGGATCGATCCGGTGGATCGTGCAGTGCTCCAAGCTGCTGGGCCCGCGATAATTCTCGTGGCCCGCAGGCGACACCAGGGTCACGGGCAGCGCGACTTCGCCGGACGGCAGGTCGGGGAGCTCGGGCAGCGGCTGGGGCATGACGTCGGCCGGCTGCGCGAGCCGCAGGATCGCCCAATCGTCGGTGATGTGCAGGCTGCGCGCCTCTGCCCCCGTCCCGAGGTGCAGGCTGTCGGCCAGAAAATCATAGTTACGTCCCGCGATCTGGAAGTAGCAGTCCGACACCGAGCGGGTCACCTCAAGTTTTCGCGTGCGGAAATTGTGGGCGTTGAGCACGACGATCGACGGATCGGCGATGAGCCAGGCCGCCGCCGCCTTCTGGGGGACGCCGTCGGGGCGCTGGCACCAGAGAACGCCCGCCCCCTTGTAGAGCGCGAAGTCGGCACTCTGCAGGTCGCGCCGGCCGTCGCGCGGGTAGAGGGCCGCGACCCGAAGCGGCTCCGCCGCGGAGGGGCCAAGGATCAGCATCGTCGTCATCGCGGCCGCGGCCCGGAGCCGGAAGCGCCAAGTCCAACTCGACCTCATCAAGACCTCCGGGACACCGCGTGATTTCAGGCGCTCAGCACCGCGTATTCGTGACGGTGTTTGAAGGCCGGTCAAGCCGCTCGGCTGCGCCTCATTGTTCCTGACCGAATTGCCGAATGTTCCCGGAGTAAAAATTGGAAATTCCTAGAGACAGTCCCCAGTTGAACTTGCTAGAGATCAAATGCGTAAACGTCTGTAATAAGTCTCTCATAAGAGAATAACTTCTGAAGTTCGCAAGAGAGGCGTGCAGGCGGCAGGATAGATCTCAAGATATCCCGCACCGCAATAATTATTATAGCCGCGATGCCGTGAGGCGAGGCGGCTTGGTGAGGAGATGCATGATGAGGACGAGAAGGCTCGCGCGTTCAGTCTCGACCCTGGCGATCCTGGCCATGGCGCCGGTCGCCATGGCCGGCATGGCGGCCGCCAACGACAAGCTCGAGCAGCTGTCGAAGAGCGACGACAACTGGGTGATGCCCGGGAAGAACTACGACTCGAACAATTACAGCGATCTGACGCAGATCAACAAGGACAACGTCAAGCAGCTCAAGCCGGCCTGGACCTTCTCCACCGGCCTGCTCAACGGCCACGAGGGCGCGCCGCTCGTCGTCGACGGCAAGATGTACATCCACACATCGTTTCCGAACAACACCTTCGCCATCGGCCTCGACGATCCGGGCCATATCCTCTGGCAGGACAAGCCGAAGCAGAACCCGGCCGCCCGCTCGGTCGCCTGCTGCGACCTGGTGAATCGCGGGCTCGCCTACTGGCCGGGCGACGGCAAGACCCCGCCGCTGATCCTCAAGACCCAGCTCGACGGCAACGTCGCCGCCCTGAACGCCCAGAACGGCGAGACGGTCTGGAAGGTCGAGAATTCCGACATCAAGGTCGGCTCGACGCTGACCATCGCCCCCTACGTGGTGAAGGACAAGGTGATCATCGGCTCCTCGGGCGCCGAGCTCGGCGTGCGCGGCTATCTCACAGCCTACGACGTGAAGACCGGCGCCCAGGTCTGGCGGGCCTACGCCACCGGTCCGGATCAGGATCTGCTGCTCGCCGACGACTTCAACGTCAAGAACGCCCATTACGGCCAGAAGGGCCTCGGCACGGCCACCTGGGAGGGCGATGCCTGGAAGATCGGCGGCGGCACCAACTGGGGCTGGTACGCCTACGACCCGGGCACGAACATGATCTACTTCGGCACCGGCAACCCGGCACCGTGGAACGAGACCATGCGGCCGGGCGACAACAAGTGGACCATGACCATCTTCGGCCGCGACGCCGATACCGGCAAGGCCCATTTCGGCTACCAGAAGACGCCGCACGACGAGTGGGACTATGCCGGCGTCAACGTGATGATGCTGTCCGAGCAGAAGGACAAGGACGGGAAGATGAGGAAGCTCCTCACCCATCCGGACCGCAACGGCATCGTCTACACCCTCGACCGGACCGACGGCTCGCTGGTCTCGGCCAACAAGATCGACGACACCGTCAACGTGTTCAAGTCGGTCGATCTGAAGTCCGGCACCCCGGTCCGCGATCCGGAATACGGCACGCGGATGGACCACCTCGCCAAGGACATCTGCCCCTCGGCGATGGGCTACCACAACCAGGGCCACGATTCGTACGATCCGAAGCGTCAGGCCTTCTTCATGGGCATCAACCACATCTGCATGGATTGGGAGCCCTTCATGCTGCCCTACCGGGCGGGCCAGTTCTTCGTCGGCGCGACGCTGAACATGTATCCGGGCCCGAAGGGTGACCGCCAGAACTACGAGGGGCTCGGCCAGATCAAGAGCTACAACGCCATCACCGGCAAGTTCAACTGGGAGAAGATGGAGCGCTTCGCGGTCTGGGGCGGCACCACCGCCACCGCCGGGAACATCGTGCTCTACGGGACGCTGGACGGCTTCATCAAGGCGCGGGACTCCGACAACGGCGACCTGCTCTGGAAGTTCAAGTTGCCCTCCGGGGCGATCGGCTACCCGATCACCTACAGCCACAAGGGCACGCAGTACGTCGCCATCTACTACGGCGTCGGCGGCTGGCCGGGCGTGGGCCTCGTCTTCGACCTGCAGGACCCGACCGCCGGCCTCGGCGCGGTGGGCGCCTTCAAGAAGCTCGCCAACTACACCCAGATGGGCGGCGGCGTAGTCGTCTTCTCGCTCGACGGCAAGGGCCCCTACGACGACCCGAGCGTCGGCGAGTACCAGCAGGCGGCCGCCAAGTAACGCGCATCGGCACCGCCGGCCCCCGGCCGGCGGTGCCCTCGACCGAGCGGCCCGCGCGCCGGACCGGTCTGGGTCCCGGAGCGCGCTCCGCCGAAATGGACACCGGTTCGGCCCCAGCGAGCGCGCCGAAGCGGATCGGGACCTGCGTCCGCAGAAGAACAAGATCAGATGAGGGAAGAGAACCCATGCCGCTGTCCAGCAGATCGATGCTGCGCGCGGGACTCTGCGCCACACTCCTCGCCCTCGCGACGGCACCGGCCGCCGCGCAGGAATCGGAGGCGCAGGCGGACCGTCGGCCCACGCCCGCCGCACCGGTGACGCCGCCGGCGGATCCGTCCACCCTTCGCATCTGCGCCTCCGCCAAGCAGCCGCCGCTCTCGATGCGGGACGGCTCGGGACTGGAGAACCGGATCGCCGTCGCCGTCGCCGAGGCGATGGGCCGGAAGCCGGCCTTCGCCTGGATCGACAAGCCGGCGATCTACCTCGTGCGCGACGGCCTGGAGAAGAAGATCTGCGACGTGGTGGTCGGCCTCGACAGCGACGACCCGCGGGTGCTGACCACGAAGCCCTATTACCGCAGCGGCTACGTCTTCATCACGCGCGCCGACAAGGATCTCGACGTGAAGTCCTGGTCCGATCCGCGGCTCAAGAGCGTCGATCACATGGTGGTGCCGTTCGGCTCCCCCGGCGAGGCGATGCTCAAGGATATCGGCCGCTACGAGGAGGACATGGCCTACCTCTACTCGCTCGTGAACTTCCGCTCGCCGCGCAACCAGTACACCCAGATCGACCCGGCCCGGATCGTCAGCGAGGTCGCCAACGACAAGGCCGATGTCGGCGTGGCCTTCGCCCCGGACGTGGCGCGCTACGTCAAGGCCTCGACCGTGCCCCTGCGCATCACGCTGGTGCCGAACGACACGGTGAGCAGCGACGGCCGTCCCATGCCGCAGATGTTCGATCAGGCGATGGGCGTGCGCAAGGACGACCCGGCCCTGAAGGACGCCCTCGACGCCGCCGTCGCGAAGGCCGGGCCGCAGATCGACGCGATCCTGAAGCAGGACGGCGTGCCCGTCGCGGCGACGAACTAGCGTCGCGTCGCACCGCTCACATCACGATTTCCCAGAGTTCGCAGACCGCGCATGTCTCATCGCATTCCTCATCTCGCGCTGATCGCCAGTCTCGGCCTCGCGGCCCTCGCCTGTGGCGGGGCCGTGCTCGCCCAGCCGCAGGCGGGGCCACAGACCGGCATCCAATTCCACAACACCATCACCGGCGAGGTGATGGACACCAGCGAGGGCAAGCCCGGCGGCCGGGATACCAAGGCCGTTCAGACCTTCTTCCAGACCGGCAAGAACGTCTACATCGACGACAAGTCCTGCCTGCGCAACGGCGAGAGCCTGTTCCTCACCTCGTGCTCGGGCTGCCACGGGCACCTCGCCGAGGGCAAGGTCGGGCCAGGCCTGAACGACAATTACTGGACCTACCCGGCCAACACCGAAGATGTTGGCCTGTTCTCGACACTCTGGGGCGGCGCCAACGGCATGATGGGCCCGCACAACGAGGACCTCAATCCCGATGAGATGCTGCAGGTCATCGCGTGGATCCGGCATCTCTACACGGGCCCCGTGAAGGATGCGGCCTGGCTCAGCGACGACCAGAAGAAGAACTACAAGCCCTTCAAGGAGGGCGAGACCTTCGCCAAGGACGCCCCCGGACAGTGCAAGCCGCTGCCGGAGTGAGCGTTCGCGCGATGCTGCGCCCACCCGGGACGCGGTCGAACGGCCTGACCGGCCATCCAGGGAGAGAAGGAGCCTGACGATGCGGATGATGATCACGGCGGCGGTTCTGGCCGCAGGAACGATCCTGGCGGCACCGGCCGTCGCCTATGACGGGCAGACCTGCAAGGCGCCGGGCAATTGCTGGGAGCCCAAGCCCGGCTTCCCCGAGAAGGTCGCTGGATCCAAGTACGATCCGAAGCACGACCCGAAGGAGGTCAGCAAGCAGGCCGACTCCATCAAGCAGATGGAGGAGCGCAACAGGCAGCGCGTCGACCACGCCCAGAAGACGGGCAAGTTCGAGTACGACGTCGCCAAGATCTCCGCCAAGTAACCGGTCTCCGGCACGGGCGGCGCGCCTCGGCGGCCGTCCGTGCTGACCCACGCGTCCGAGCAGCACCCATGAACACTCCGCGCTCCGGCGACGCGATGTTGATCGACTGGCGGGCCGCGGCCGCCCGGTTCGAGGAGGAGGTCGCGAAGGCCGTGGTCGGTCAGGAGCGGGCGATCCGCCTCGTGACCATCGCCATCTTCGCCCGCGGCCACGTCATGCTGGAGGGCGATGTCGGCGTCGGCAAGACCACGCTGCTGCGGGCCGTGGCCCGGGCCCTCGGCGGCGCCTACGAGCGGGTCGAGGGAACGGTGGACATGATGCCCACCGACCTCGTCTATCATACCTACCTCGCCGAGGACGGCCGCCCCCGGGTCGAGCCCGGGCCGGTGCTGCGCCGGGCGGAGGACCTGTCGGTCTTCTTCTTCAACGAGATCAACCGCGCCCGTCCGCAGGTCCACGCGCTGCTCCTGCGGATCATGGCCGAGCGGACGGTCAGCGCCTTCAACCGCGAGTACCGGTTTCCGAACCTCCAGGTCTTCGCCGACCGCAACCGCGTCGAGCGCGAGGAGACCTTCGAGCTGCCGGCCGCCGCCCGGGACCGGTTCCTGATGGAGATCGGCATGGAGGCGCCGCGGGACGCAGAGGCGCGGCGCGCCCTGGTCTTCGACCCGCGGTTCCACGACACGGACCGTCTCATCGAGACCGTGGCCGAGGGCGTCCTGGACCACGCGGGCATCGGCGGCATCAGCGCGGCGATCCAGCACGCGATCCAGGCGGCGCCCGAGATCGAGGCCTACGTGGTCGCGCTCTGGGAGGCCCTGGTGCGGCCGGCCGAGGCCGGCATCCGCCTCCCGGACGTCGATATGGGCGGGCTCATACAGGGCGGCGCCTCGCCGCGCGGCGTCGCCTTCCTCGTGCGGGCCGCCCGGGTCCGCGCCTGGCTGGAGGGGCGCGACTGGCTGGTGCCGGAGGATGTGCGCGCGGTCTTTCCCGAGGTGATGGCCCACCGGGTCTTCCTCGAACCGATCCACGAGATTCGGCGCTCCGAGATCGTTCCGGCGCTGTGCCGGGCAGTCTTCGAAACGGTGCCGGCCCCATGACCGGCTTCATGACCGGCTTCATGACCGGCCCCGCGACTGGTCCCACGACCGGACGGCCGACCGCCGAGATCCTCTACCTGCCGCGCTGGCGGCCGCACGGCAGCCGCGTCGGCGCCCATCGCGGGCGGGACGCCGGCGGGCTCGGCACCTACCGCGATCAGGTCTCGTTCCTGAGCCTGCCCGATGCCCGCCGGATCGACATGCGCGCGACCCTGCGCGACCCGTTCGAGGGCGTGCATGTCCGGCGCTTCGAGGCCCGCACCGCGGTCGAGATCTGGGCCCTCGTCGATCTGTCGGGCTCGATGCGCTACCGGGGGGCGGCCGACCGGATGATGCTGGCGCGCGACCTCTGCACCGGCCTGGCGGCCTCGGCGACGCGCATCGGCGACGGCTTCGGGGTGATCGGCTGCGACGCCGCGATCCGGGCCGACCTCTACCTTCCGGCCACCCGCCGGCGCGGACCGGCGCTGGCGACCGCCGACCGGCTGACGCGCGTCCCCCGCCGGGGAAGCAGCGCCGCCGGGATGCTGGACGCCGCGCGCCAGCTGACCGGCCGGCCGAAACTCGTCTTCGTCATCTCCGACTTCCGGTGGCCCGAGACCTTGGTCGGCACGGTGTTCGGCGCCCTGGCCCTGCACGACACCGTGCCGGTGCTCCTCGCCGACAGCGCCGAGGATGCGGGCCTGCCGGCCTGGGGGCTGGTCGAACTCGACGATCTGGAGGGCGGCGGCCGCCGTCTCGTGTTCCTGCGGCCGAGCCTCCGGCGGCGCTGGCTCGACCGGGAGCGCGAGCGGCGGGAGGAGCTGAGGGTCGCGGCTCTCGCCGCCGGGGCCCGCACCCCGTTCGTCCTCGCCGACCGGTTCGACGCCGACGCCCTCAGCCGTCATCTCCTGGCGACCTGATCACATGCGGCTGGCCTCCCTCGCCCTCCTCGCCCTGATCGCGCTGCCGTTCCATCCCGGGACGGCCGGCGCGCAGGTCCGCGACATCGAAGTGCGCGTGCCGCGGCCGTTCGGCTACTTCCTCGGCGATCTCCTGCACGCCCAGGTCGACATCGCCGTCGATCCGGGCTTCAGCCTGCAGAGGGCGTCCCTGCCGCAGCCCGGCCCGGTGACGTACTGGCTCGACCTGCGCGCCATCGACGTGGCGACCGGTGCGGGTCGGATCCGCCTGAACCTGACCTATCAGACCTTCTACGCGGCCCTCGACACGCGCCAGGTCGCGGTGCCGGGCTTCTCGGTGGTGCTGGAGAGCGCGGCCGCGGGCGGGACGACATCGGCCAGGGCCGAGATCCCGGGATGGTCGCTCGGCATGGCGTCCCTGCGCGAGATCCAGCCGCCCCAGCGCGAAGATCCGGCGGAGTACCTGCGCCCGGACGGGCGGGCGCGGCGCCTCGATCCCGCACCGCTCCAGCAGGCCTCGCTGCTCTGCCTCGTCCTGGCCGTCCTGTCCCTGGCCGCGCTCGCCTATGACCGGGCGTGGTTCGGGCGGCGCCGCAAGCGTCCCTTCACCCGTGCCGCGCGGGCCCTGCGCGGCCTCGGACGGGACGGCGACGGCGGCTACCGCGAGGCCCTGCGCCTCGTCCATCGCGGGCTGGACGAGACCGATGCGCGCCGCGTGCTGGCCGATGACCTGCCCGCCTTCCTCGCGCGGCATCCCGCCTTCCGGAGCGAGGCGGCGGCGCTCGACCGCTTCTTCGCCGCCTCGCGTCGCGCCTTCTTCGGCCGGGATCCGGCCGCCGCCCGGGCCGTGTGCCCCCGGTCCGAGATCGAGGCGAGTCTCCGTCGTCTCGCGGCGGTCGAGCGGACGGCCTGAGATGGGTACGGGTTCCGCGTTCGCCGGTTGGGCCGCCGGTTTGGCCGCCGGCTGGGTCACCGATTTCGGCGCAGCCGCGCCCTGGGCCTTGTCGCTGCTGCCGCTCGCCCTGATCCCGCTCGTGGTCTCCGGCCGGCGCCGGGCCGCGATCCCGGCCGTCTCCGCCGTCCCGGAGGATCCCGTGTCCCGGTGGATCAGCCGCGCCCTGACGACGGCCGGGATCCTGGCGGTCGGCGGTCTCGTGGTCGCGCTGGCGGGCCCCTACCGGCTGGGCGAGCGCGTCACCCGGATCGGCATCGGCGCGCAGGTGTCGATGCTGATCGACCGGTCCGGCAGCATGAACGAGACCTTCGCCGGACGTCAGCCCTCGGGTTTGGAGGAATCGAAGGCGGCCGCCTCGCGGCGCCTGCTTGCAGGCTTCGTCGGGGCCCGCAGCCACGACCTGTTCGCCGTCACCGCGTTCTCGACCGCCCCGATGCTGGTGATGCCGATGACGGACCGCCATGACGCGGTGCGGGCCGCCATCGCGGCGATCGACCGTCCGGGCCTCGACTACACCAACGTCGCCCGCGGCCTCGCCATGGCGCTGTCGCAGTTCGGGCCGGAGGGCGGCGGCTCCCGGGTGCTGCTGTTCATCTCGGACGGCGCCGCCGTGATCGATCCCCGGGTGCAGGATCAGCTCCGCGCCGCCTTCGCGAAGCTGCGGCCGAACCTGTACTGGCTGTTCCTGCGCACCAAGGGCGCCCCGTCGATCCACGACCGGCCGGCCGGGGAGGACACCCCGCAGGCGGCGCCGGAGCGCCATCTCGACCTGTTCTTCAAGAGCCTCGGCGTGCCCTACCGGGCGTTCGAGGCGGAGGGGCCGCAGGCGGTCGCCGACGCGATCGCGCAGATCGAGGCGCTGGAGCGGGATCCGATCCCCTACACGGAGGTGCATCCCCGCCGGGACCTGACCTGGATCGGCGACGCGCTGGCGGCATTCGGGCTCGCGCTCCTCGTCGCGGCCGCCCTGGCCGAGGCGGATCTGGCCCGGCGGCCGGCACCGGCGCGACCGGGTGCCGGTGCGAAGCCGCTGCCCGAAGCCGCGAGGAAGACCGCATGAGCGCGTCCCGGGATCCTCGGCAGGCCGCGCGTCGCGGCTGGGGGCGCGTGCGGCCGAACCTGCTCCTCGCGCTGCCGATCCTGTTCGCGCTGGCCGCCGCCGGCTTCGGCGCCGCGGCCTGGCGGGCGGAACGGGCGAACGGCACGATCGCGGCCCTTGAGGCCGGGACCGATGCGGACGTCGCCCTGGACGCGCCGGCCCCGGTGCTGGCGGCCCGCGTCCGGTTCCTGGCCCAGCGTGACCGGCTCGGGGAGACCGAGCCCCTGGTGGCGGCCCTCGATCGGGCGGAGGCGCCCGAGTCCGCCGCGCGGGCGCGCTATCTCGTCGCCAACGCGCGGGTGCGCGACGCCTTCACCCTCATCACCCGCAGCGCGCTCGACAAGGCCGGCCCGCAGGTGACGCTCGCCCGCCAGGATTATCGCCGCGCCCTGCGCGACCGGCCGGATTTCTGGGACGCCAAGTTCAACCTCGACGTCGCCTCGCGCCTGATCCGGGATTACCCGGAGTTCGAACGCAAGGCGGGCGAGGAGCTTCAAGCCGATCCGAAGCAGATCTGGACGGATATCCCCGGTCAGCCGAAGGGCGGCCCATGATTGCTCGGCCTTCGATGACCGCACGGCCTTCCTCGGCCCTCCGGCTACCCGTGGCGCGCAACCTGCGCGGACGCCGCTTCCAGGCCCTCGCCCTCGCCCTCGTGCTGGTGCTCGTGGCGCTGGTGACGCCACCGCTGCCGGTCACGCGCACCGGCGTCGCCGTGCTCGCCATCGTCGACATCACCGGATCGATGAACACCCGCGATTCCGTGCGCGACGGTCAACCCGAGAGTCGCCTCGAGACGGTGAAGACCGCCCTGCGCCGCCTCGTGGCCGACCTGCCCTGCGGCTCCCGGATGGCGCTCGGCCTGTTCACCGAGCGGCGCCCGTTCCTGCTGTTCACGCCGGTCGAGGTCTGCGCCGACGTCACGCCGCTCGACGGGGCGTTGGCGGCCCTGGACTGGCGCATGGCCTGGGAAGGCGACAGCCGCATCGCCGCCGGCCTCGACCGGGCCCTCGCGATGGCGGCCGATCTCGGGACCGACCTGCTGTTCATCTCGGACGGTCAGGAGTCGCCGCCGCTGCCCGCCGGACGCAGGCCGGCCTTCGACGCGGAGCCGGGCGCGGTGCGCGGTCTGATCGTCGGCGTCGGCGGATACGGGCTCTCGCCGATCCCCAGATTCGACGATCGCGGCCGCGAGCGCGGCTTCTACGCCGAGACCGACGTGCCGCAGGAGAACCGGTTCGGGCCGCCGCCGGAGGATGCGGAGACGCGGGAGGGCTACAATCCGCGCAACGCCCCGTTCGGCGCGGCGGCCGCGCACGGCACCGAGCACCTCTCGTCGGTGCGCGAGAGCTACCTGAAGAGCCTCGCGGCGGCCACCGGCCTCGCCTACGCGCATCTCGACGGGCCCGGGGGCCTCGCGACCGCCCTGTTCGCGGCGGCGACGCCCCGGCCGCTCCCGGGACGGATCGATCCGCGGCCGTACCTCGCCGCCGCGTCCCTCCTCCTCGTGCTCGGCGTGCTGCTCGCCGCGCGCGGCAATCCCCTTCGCCTTCCCGTCCCGCGTACCCGGAGTGCCTGACCATGCGCCCAACCGCCCCCGCCCTCCTGTTGGCCCTCGCGGCGGGCACGGCCCTGGCCCACGGCCCGACCCCCCAGAAGGTCGATCAGACGATCACGATCCGGGCGAGCCCGGATGCGGTCTGGAAGGTGGTCGGCCCCTTCGGCGGCATCGGCTCCTGGCATCCCGGGGTGGCGTCCGTGGAGGCGACCGGCGGGGATTCCGAGGGCGGCGTGCGCAAGGTGACCCTCAAGGCCGGCGGCACCCTGGTCGAGGGCCTCGACGAGTGGAAGGCGGAGGGGCGCACCTATTCCTACCGGATGTCCGATCCGGACCTGAAGGCGCTGCCGGTCTCGTCCTACTCGGCGACCGTGACCGTGACGCCGGAGGGGGACGGGTCGAAGGTCGAATGGATGGGCCGCTTCTACCGCGGCGATACCGGCAACGAGCCGCCCGAGAACCTCTCGGACGCGGCCGGCAGGGCGGCGATGAACCGCTATTTCGCCGACGGCCTGAAGGGCCTGAAGGCCAAGGTGGAGGGTGGGGCGACGCGATGAGTGCCGCCAGGACCGCCGCCGGAGGACCTCCGGGGATAGGCCGGGGCGCGACGCTGGCGGCGTTGCTGGCCACCCTGTCGGCGTTCCTCGGATCCGCCGGGGCGCAGGAACTGGCGGTGGTGAGCCAGCAGGGCGCGCGGGTCTCGCGGATCGCGGCAGGGGCCCTGTCGGCCGCGGTGGCGGTGGCGCCCGCCCCGGCCGTCGTGGCCGCGGATGCGGGCGGACGCCTCTACGTCAGCCATCCGGACGGGCACGCGATCACGGTGGTCGAGCCGGACGGCGCGCTGCGCCGGCTGCCCTTCGCCGGCCAAGCCTTCGGACTGGCGGTCGAGCCGGACGGGCGGGCGATCTATGTCGGCGACTGGTCGGGCAACCGGGTCGCGCGCCTCTCGGCCGCGACCGGGGCGGTCGAAGCGGCGGTCGACGTCGGACGCGACCCCGCCGGCCTCGTCCTCGGCGCGGACGGGCGCCTCTACGTCGCCGAGCGGGAGAGCCGCTCCGTCGGCATCATCGACACCGGGCGGATGGAGCGGGTCGCCAGCCTGCCGGTCGGGGACGGGCCGTTCGCGCTCGCCCACGACCCGGTCCGTCAGCGGCTCTATGTCGCCAATGTCCGCAGCAACGACGTCACCGTGATCGATGCCGCGGCGGCGCGCGTGCTGGGGCGCGTGACGGTCGGGGCGAGCCCCTACGGCGTGGCTGTGAGCGGGGATGGGGCCCGCGTCCTCGTCACCAACCAGCACGCGGCGTCGGTCTCGGTGATCGATGCCGCCGCCCTGTCGGTCGTCGCAACCGTGCCGGTCGGCCGATATCCGGAGGGCGTGGCGTTGCTGGGGACGCGCGCCTACGTCGCCAACTGGTTCTCGGACGATGTGTCCGTCATCGATCTCGACAGCCAGCGCGCGATGGGGCGGATCCCGGTCGCCGAGGGCCCGCGCACGATCGTCGCCCTGCCGCCGGCCGGTACCAGTGCCGGGCCGGCAGCCGGAGCTGCGGCCGGGACGGCGGCCGAGGGACGATCCCGATGAGAGCGCTGCGCGCTGCCCTCGCCGTGCTGACGCTGTCGGCCTGTGACCGCGGCACGGAGGCCGAGAACACGGACCCATCGGTCGTCGCCCGTACCTCGGAATCCGAGCTGCCCGCCTGGCTCGCGCCCACGGACGGAACAGACCCGGCCCGGTGGCTCGCCGGTCGCGAGGCGGGGCATCCGCTTCCGGCTGATGCCCCGCCGGTGCGCGCCCTGCGCGCGACGCTGACGACCGCGTCGGCCGGGTTCATCGAGGACCCGCGCATGATCGCCAACCGGACCCTCCAGCTTGGCCAGATGCTCGCCGAGGTCGGAAAGACGGAAAGCTACCGCAGCCTGATCGAGGGACTCGGGCAGGTCGCGGCCCTGCGCGGTCGGCACAAGAGCCTCTATGGCGAGATGTGCCAGCACTACTTCAACACGCGCAACCGGGGACTCGATCATCACGCCGCGCTGGAGGATCTCGCCGCGCATGACGTGCGGCCGCTCGACGAGCGTCGGAGCGAGGGGAGGAGGCCATGACTGCGCTCCCGGTGGGGACGCAGAGGACCGTCCGCACCGCCTCCCGCGGCCAGGAATCCATGCTGGTCGTCGACCATCACCCGGTCGTCCGCGAGGGCTTCCGCCACATCGCCGGGAAACTGGGCATCGGCCGGGTTCTGGAAGCGGCCGATATCGTCGCTGGATACGATGTCTTCTACAGCCAGAGACCGCGTCTGGTCGTGACCGATCTGTACTTCGAGGAGGACGGCCTCTCCGGCCTCACCCTGATCCGCCGGATACGGACCGCCAATCCAGCGGCGCGCATTCTGGTCTTCAGCATGCACGACGATCCGA
Source organism: Methylobacterium mesophilicum SR1.6/6 (assembly GCF_000364445.2). NCBI lineage: Bacteria > Pseudomonadati > Pseudomonadota > Alphaproteobacteria > Hyphomicrobiales > Methylobacteriaceae > Methylobacterium > Methylobacterium mesophilicum. Next base: position 194,367 of record NZ_CP043538.1, read on the forward strand.
TCCTGGTGGCGCACGCGCTGCGGGTCGGTGCCGGCGGCTTCGTCGTGAAGCACGCCTCCATCACGATCCTGCTGGAGGCCCTCGCGGAGGTGCGGGCGGGTCGCGGATACCTTCCGCATGAGATCGCCACGCTGGTCGCGATGCTGGATCTCCGCGACCAGCCGGCTCCGCTCGCCAGCCTGACGGCTCGGGAGCTGCAGATCCTCTCCCTCGTCGGTCAGGGCAAGTCGTATCCCGAAATCGCGAAGAAGATCCCCATCAAGTATCGAAGGCTTATCAGTGAAATTTCCAACGTGCGGGCCAAGGTCGGAGCGAAGAACATTTTCGATCTCATCCAGTTCGCTCAATCGCACAAATCTCTGGGTCTTTAGGCGATATGAGCCGGGCCTGGGACCAAGCGTCAGGGCTGTCTCGACATGGGCTCGCGGGCGCGACGCCCGTCACCGACGAGGGCTTCCCGTCGCCCCGTCCAGGATCGCTCCGCAGTCGCGCAGCATTCGGCGACGCGGCGAAGGTCGAGGTCGTGTCCAGATTGCCTGTTCAGATGTCGACGGCGTAGGTCAGCGCGTGATCAATGTTCGTCTTTGTCTATACGGCGATCGATCAAGTATCGCATTTGACGACCTGGGTCGAATCGACTAGGCGAGATTCGGAACCCTGCTCTGCGGGGCCGTCACCGTGCGAGAAGCGATGCCATCGGCCGACGTAACAGCCACGCTCGCCGCGTCCGAATCCGTCGACATCCCGCCCTGCCCGATCACCGGCGCGCCGGCGATCCGCTGCATCGAGCGCCTGGACACCACCTTCCTCACGGCGCTGTGGCATGTCTGCGGCCGCGTCGATGTCGGCCCGCTGCTGATGCGGGCCGGGCCGATCCGCCTCTGGGAATCGCCCACGGGTCTCGCGTTCTTCCACCCGCCGGTGGACGGCGACGAAGCCTTCTACCGGGGGTTCTACAAGCACATCAGCGCACACGAGAAGCTCGCCGGCACCGCGACGGTCCGCCGCGAGTTCCAGAAGGCCGCCGAGCAGGTTCCGGACGGCGCCCGCGTGCTCGATGTCGGCTGCGGCGAGGGCGGGTTCCGCCACTACGTGCCCCGCGCCCACTACACGGGGCTCGATCCGAACTTCGCGGCCATCGATCCGAGCGGAGCGATCCTCGACGAGACCGTCGAGGCGCACGGACGGCGGGTCGGCCCGGTCTACGACGTGGCCTGCGCGTTCCAGGTGCTCGAACACGTGTCCGATCCGCTCGGGTTCGCCAGGGCGATGGCGGCCTGCGTCAAGCCCGGCGGGCTCGTCCTCCTGGGCACGCCGCTCTGGCCCTCGCCCAACACCACGCTGCCGAACTTCGTGATCAACGCGCCGCCCCATCACCTGACATGGTGGACGCCGAACGCCCTGGAGGTGTTGGCCCGGGAGATCGGCTGCACCCCGGAGGCGGTCCACCCGATCGGCATGGACCAGCACGATTCGATCGTGCACTGGATGGTGAAGATGTCGCCGGTCCGCTGCCGGGACCGGTTCTTCCGGTTCAACTGGGGCTGGCTCGCCTCCCTGGCCTTCGCCTACGCGGTCGGGTCCCGGCTCGATCGCTGGCTAAAGCTGCCGAATCGGACGCCCACGAACGCGATCCTGCTGGTGGCGCGCAAGGCCGGGTGAGGGCGCATACCGTTTCCGGTTGATCAGATCGGTTCCACCGTCATTGTGAGCGGAGCGAAGCAATCCAGCAGCGCCACGCTCTTCGGCCTCCCGCTGCCCTGGATCGCTTCGCTGCGCTCGCGATGACGGAGCCGGCCGGATCGACCGAAGCGTTCAATCGGAAACGGTTCAGCGCGCCGCCTCGAAGGCGCCGAGGAACGCCGTCAGGTTCTCCGGCAGGGCCGCACAGAGGTAGCCGCCCTCTTGGATCAGGGCGGTGGGCAGCCCGGCCCGGGCGATCCGCTCCGCCGCCGCCGCGAAGCCCGCCCGGGTCACCCGCAGGGCGCCGATCGGGTCGTCCTCCGAGGCGTCGAGGCCCAGCGCCACCACGAGCCCGCGCGGCCTGCAGGCGGCGACCGCCGCCAGCCCCGCCTCCACGGCGGCGAGCCAGGGCGCGTCGCCCGAGCCCGGCGGCAGCGGCAGGTTGCGGTTGAAGCCGAGGCCGGCCCCCTCCCCGGCCTCGTCGGCGTAGCCCGCGTAGAATGGGAAGTAGTCCGACGGGTCCGCGTGCACCGAGACGGTGAGCACGTCGGCGTGGGCGTAGAAGATCCCCTGCGTGCCGTTGCCGTGGTGGACGTCGATGTCGAGGATCGCCACCGGGCCGCCCGCCGCGGCGCGCATCCGCGCGGCCGCGATCGCGCTGTTGTTGAGGAAGCAGAAGCCGCCTGCCGACTCCGCGTAGGCGTGGTGGCCGGGCGGGCGGCACAGGGCGTAGGCGTGGCCCGCCGCCAGGGCCGCGTCGGCGGCCGCGACGGCGCATTGGGCTGAGCCGTAGACCGCCGGCCACGTGCCGGCCCGGATCGGCGTCGAGGTGTCGGCCATGTAGAGGCCGGTGAGCCCGAGCAGGCCCGCGGGCTTCCGGTGCATCTGCGGCCGGGCGAAGACGCCGGTGAGGATCTCGTCGCCGATCCCCGGCATCTCGGTCCGCCGGGCCCAGGCCTCGGCCAGGAACGCCACGTAGCCCGGATCGTGCACCGCCCGGACCGGGTCGAGGCCGTGATCGCCGGGGACCACGAGGTCGTGCCCGGCGGACCGGGCCGCGTCGTGCAGGATCGCGTAGCGCGCGGCCTGCTCGGGATGCGGGATCGGCGTGCCGCGCCGCCAGTAGTGCTCGGGATCGTGCCGGCCTGAGTCGGGCGTGTGGAAGATGCGCATCCCGGAAGGTTAGGCCCCCACGGGCTGCGCGTCATCCGTCCGGACCGAGGCCGCCCGTGCAAGACGGATCCGCGCGCGGGCGCCGGGCCGCGCACCCCGCCCGCTCCGCGCGCCGGCGCCCTCCGACGGGGCCTCTGGCCGAGGCGCCGCCCGCGACCCGGCCGACTCCGGCTCCGCCGGTCCGTCATCCCGGTCCACCGGGGAAGAGGGGTCGCGCACGCACCACCCCGACGGTGCGGGGGTGGCCGCGATCTCGCGCAGCAGGGTCGGGACCCGCGCCCAGGGCTCGGTGACCGGCCGGACGTTCGGCCGGCGCGCGGCCCGCTCCGAGCCGCCGGCGGCCTGGATGGCGGGCCAGCGCGCGCAGAAGGCCTCGACGCAGGCCGGGTCGAAGTGGCGGCCGCTCTCGGCGCGGATGCAGGCCAGCGCGGCCTCGAACGACAGGGCCTCCTTGTAGGGCCGCGGCGTGGTCAGGGCGTCGAACACGTCCGCCACCGCGACGATCCGGGCCGCAAGGGGAATGTCCGCTCCGGCGAGCCCCTCCGGATAGCCGCTGCCGTCCCAGCGCTCGTGATGCGCGGCGGCGATCTCGGCGGCCAGCCGGATCAGCGCGGAGGCGCTGCCGCCGAGGATGCGCTGGCCGATGGCCGCGTGCGTCTTGATCTGGGCGAACTCGTCGGGATCGAGCCGGCCGGGCTTCAGCAGGATTCCGTCCGGGATCCCGACCTTGCCGACATCGTGCAGCGGCGCGGCGAGGTAGAGGTTGCGGCAGAGTTCCGGCGTCAGGCCGAGCGCCTCGGCGACGATCTGGCTGTAGCGGGCGACCCGCCATGTGTGGTCGCCCGTGTCGTTGTCGCGGTACTCGACGGCGAGCGCCAGGCGGAAGATGATCTCCTCCTCGCGCTCCCGCATGTGCCGCAGGGCCGCCTCCACCTCGCCGTCGAGCCAGGCCGCCTGCTCGGCCAGCCGCCGCACCGCCTTGGCGAGCCGGATCACGTTGCGCAGCCGCACGGTCAGCTCGACGCCCCGCATGGACGTGTCGAGGACGTCGGTCGCCCCCGCCTCCAGGGCGGCGAGCCGCACCGCGTCCGCGCTGTCGTCGGTGATCATCACGATGGGCACCTGGGCGTAGTGCGGGATGGTCCGCAGGCACCGGATGAAGGCGATCCCGTCCCGCGCGCGGGTGTGGCAGTCGACCAGCACCAGATCGAAGGCGCGCATCTGCGCCTCGACGAGGGCGGTGGCCAGCTCGGCGTGATCGGTCACGCTCACGCCGGGCTCGGCTTCCAGCAGCCGGCGCAGCCGCAGGCGCATGGTCGCGCTGTCGTCGATCAGGAGCGCGTCCATCATGGGCTCTCGTGCCGGATCGCGGGCGCGCGGGGCGCGGGGCCGGGTTGGAGGTGAGCCGAAGAACTCGGCAGGCCGGCCCCGCGAGCGACGGAGTCGCCGCGGCCCCGCCGCGGCACGCGCCGCATCGCGCTGACAGACCAGATTGGGGACTTTGCCATCGCCACAAAGGATTCTGAATTTCGTAGAAAATGTTGGTTCGGCGCGAGTTAAGGGATGATGAATCGTCTTTGATTTGTCGAAAATTCAATACATAAATACATCTGAATAACTACAAATACAAGGCGTGATTTTTCCAGAAAATACTGGAAATGCTGTCAACCGGCGGATACAATTCCGAGAATGAAGGTATTTACAACTCTGGCCTGTCGGAGCGCTTATGAACAGGATCGGCCCGGCCGTGCGTGTGCGGTTCGGCTTCCGGGCCTGTGCGGCGGGGGGATACGCTGACACCGGAAGGGGCCGGCGCTACGGTCGGCCCCCGGCCGGCGGGGAGGGCGCGTCGGGAGGCGCCTGCGCGATGATGCGGTTCGATCTCGTCGATCTCGGCCTGTTCCGGCACGTGGTCGAGGCCGGCTCGATCACCCACGGGGCCGCGCGGGCGAACCTCGCCCTGGCGGCGGCCTCGACGCGGATCCGGCTGATGGAGGACTCCCTCGGCGCCGCGCTCCTGACCCGGAGCCGGCAGGGCGTCAGCCCGACCCCGGCCGGGCGCGCACTCCTCGTCCACGCCCGGGAGGTCCTGGCCGGGGTCGAGCGGCTGCGCGAGGAGATGTCGGCCTTCTCGGGCGGGGCCTTCGGCCAGATCCGGGTGCTGGCCAACACCAACGCGCTGACCGAATTCCTGCCGGAGGCGCTCTCGGCCTTCCTGGCCGGGCATCCCGGGATCGGCGTCGAGATCGACGAGCGCACCTCCGAGGAGATCGTCGGACTGGTGGCCGAGGGGGTGGCCGATCTCGGCATCCTGTCGGGCACCGTGGATACCGGCTCGCTCCAGACCTTCCCGTTCCGGGAGGACCGGTTCGTGCTGGTGGCGGCCCGGGACCATCCCCTGGCGGGGCGCGGGGCGATCCCCTTCGCGGAGGTGCTCGGCCACGACCTCGTCGGCCTCGACCGGCGCAGCGCCATCAGCCGGTTCCTCGTCGCGCAGGCGGTGCGCGAGGGCCGGCCGATGCGCCTGCGGGTGCAGTTGCGCGGCTTCGACGCCGTCTGCCGTCTGGTCGAGGCCCGGGTCGGCCTGGCGGTCCTGCCCGAGAGCGCGGCCGCCCGGGCCGCGCAGGGGCTGAGCCTCGCGGTGGTGCCCCTCGCCGACCCCTGGGCGAAGCGCGACCTGACCCTGTGCCTGCGCGACCTCGACGGGCTGCCGCCGTTCATCCGAGCCTTTGTGGCGGAGCTTCGGGGCTAGAGCGCGCTCCGCCGACGGGAGGTCGGTTCGGCATCAGGAAGCGCCGTCATCAGGGGTCTGATGCCGTGCGGGACAGGGGCTGCCGACGCGACCCGCGCAAACGGGTCTCCCGGCAGGCTGCCCGCCGCGATCCGGCTGCCCTAAACTGACGGCTGCCGGAGCCGAATCGCAGGAGCCATCGTGAACCGTCCGCCGTCACGCAGGGGCATTGCGCTCCTTCTCGCCGCAGGGTTCCTGGTTCCGGCGGTTCCGGCGTGGGCCGCATCGTCCGCGATCCGCAGGGTCGCCTTCGCCTGCCCCGCCGGGCAGACCCTCAGGGTCGCGTTCGACACCGGCGACCTGAACGCGCCGGCCGTCGTCAACCCGCCCGCCGGTCCCTCGCTCACCCTGCCCGTCCAGCCGCACGCGGACGGGATCTGGTACGGGGATGCGCGCCACGAACTGCGCGGCCGGGGGCGCACGGTGACGTGGACGGAGGCGGGCAAGCCCCCGCTCACCTGCACGGAGTCCGGCGCCGGCGAGTGAGTGCCGCGGATGTCGCGATGACCTGTCCGATTCGGGTCCACGGGCCGTCCCGGCTCGCCACGCCCGGCATGGGCCGGGCCACCATGGGCCGGGACACGATCGCGGCCTTCTGTGCCGACCCGGTCAAGCGGGACTGCGGCCTCCGCAGCCTGCGCGCCAGCCTCGACGCCGACGGCCTCGCGCAGGGGCCGTAGAGCCGCCGGGGCATTGCCCCGGACCGCCCTTGGTTTAGCCTCCGGCTGATTCCGTCGGAGGAGACTGGGACGATGCCGATCGAGACCGTGGAGGCCGCCGGCCGCCGCCGGGGCGCCGATCTCCTGGTGGAGGTGCTGCGCTCGGAGGGGGTGCGCTACATCTTCGGCAATCCCGGCACCACCGAACTGCCGCTGATCGACGCCCTCACCGAGGCGCCGGACATCGCCTACATCCTGGCCCTGCAGGAGGCGACCGCGGTGGCCATGGCGGACGGCTACGCGCAGGGCGCGCGCCGGCCCGCCTTCCTCAACCTGCACACGGCGGGCGGCCTCGGCCACGCCATGGGCGGGCTGGTGAACTCCCAGGTCTCGGGCACGCCGCTGGTGGTCACCGCCGGGCAGCAGGATCTCCGCCACGCGCTGACCGACCCGCTGCTGATGGGCGACCTCGTCGCCATCGCCGACCCGGTGATGAAATGGGCCCGCGAGGTGACGAGCCCGGACCAGATCCCGATCCTGCTGCGCCGCGCCTTCCACGATGCGGGGGCCGCCCCCTCCGGCCCGGTCTTCCTGTCCCTGCCCATGGACGTGATGGAGGCGATGAGCGCCGTGCCGGCCGGCGAGACCTCGACCATCGACCAGCGGGCGGTCGCTGGCTCCCTCGACCGCTTGGCCGAAAAGCTCGCCGCCATCGCGCCGGGCCGCCTCGCCCTGATCGCGGGCGACGAGATCGACGCTTCCGACGCCTCGGCGCAGATGGTGGCGCTGGCCGACCTGCTGGCGGCGCCGGTCTACGGCTCGTCCTGGCCGGCCCACATCCCCTTCCCCACCGCGCACCCGCTCTGGGCCGGCAACCTCCCGACCCGGGCCGACGCCATCGCCGACATCCTCGGGCGCTACGACGCGGTGTTCGCGCTCGGCGGCAAGTCTCTGATCACCGTGCTCTACTCGGACGTCTCGGCGGTGCCGCCGGGCGTTCAGGTGTTCCAGCTCTCGGCGGACGTCCGCGACCTCGGGCGCACCTACGCCACCTGCCTGTCGACGGTGGGCGACATCCGCGCCTCGCTGGACGCCCTGCTGCCGCTGCTGGCTCCCCGCCTCGCCGACCGGGCCGAGGCTTTCGCGCAGCTGCGCAGCCAAGCCGTGACCGTCCGGGCCGAGCGGCGGGCGAAGCTCGCCGCCGCCGCCGACGCGGCCTTCGAGGATCCGGTGATCGCGCCGCTGGTCGCCGCCCGGGAGGTCGCCCGCGCGGTCGGGGCCGAGACCACCATCGTGGACGAGGCGCCCGCGACGCTGACCCACCTGCGCACCTTCCTCGACAGCCCCTCGGCGCATCAATACGCGGCGATGCGCGGCGGCGTCCTCGGCTGGGGCATGCCGGCGGCGGTGGGCTTTTCCCTGGGCCTCGACCGCGCGCCCGTGGTCTGTGTCGTGGGCGACGGGGCCGCGATGTATTCGCCGCAGGCCTTGTGGACCGCCGCGCATGAAAAGCTGCCGGTCACCTTCGTGGTGATCAACAACGCCGAGTACAACATCCTCAAGACGTTCATGAAGGGCCAGGCGCACTACGCCTCGGTGCGCGCCAACCGCTTCATCGCCATGGACCTCACCGACCCGCGGGTCGATTTCTTGGCGCTCGCCGCCTCCATGGGGGTGCCCGCCCGGCGGGTGACGGCCGCCACCGACATCGCCCCGGCGATCGAGGCCGGGATCCGGTCGGGGGGCGCCAACCTCGTGGAGGTGGTGGTGCGGGCGACGTGATCGGACCCGGCGCGCGGGCGCTCGCTCAGCCCGCGCGGCGCAGCGTGCGCCCGAAGAGTCCGAGCATCGCGTCCCAGCCGCGCGCGGCGGCGGCTGGGTCGTAGACGGGAAAATCCGGCATCATCCAGCCATGCGCGGCGGGATAGGTCTCCGCCCCGTACCGGACACCCCCCTGGCTCAGCGCCGCCTCCAGCCGCTCGGCCATCTCGGGCGGGTAGCTGCGATCGTTCTCGGCCGCGGCGATGTAGACCTCCGCCTTCAGTTGCGGCGCGAGGCGGTGGGGACTCGCCGGCTCATCGGTCGCCAGATTGCCGCCGTGAAAGCTGGCCACGGCCGCGAAACGCTCGGGATACGTCCCGGCCGCCGTCAGCGCCATGCGGCCGCCCATGCAGAAGCCCACCGCCCCGACCACGCGGCCCGCGACGTCGTCCCGGGTATCGAGATAGGCGAGCAGAGCACCCGTATCCGCGGCCGCCTTCACGTTGTCGGTCGTGGCCATCAGCGGCCCCAGGATGGTGCGGAAGTCGCCCTTGAACACCTCCGCGGGCACGAATGGCTCGTACGGTCCGTAGCGATAGAAGAGGTCCGGCAGCAGCACGAGATAGCCGCCCGCCGCGAGCTGCCGCGCCATGTCGAGCAGACCCGGCCGGATGCCGCCGGCATCCATGTAGAGGATCGCCGCGGGCCAGGGCCCGGCGCCCTCGGGCGTGACGACGTGTGTCGGGCACGTCCCGTCCTGGGTTCGGATCGCGACTTCTTGGACGACCATGGGGCGTTCCTCGACCGGGCGGTGAGGCCTTCTGCGCCCGGTCACCGGAAACCGCCAGGGGGCGGAGGCCGGTTTGTCGAACACCCGTTCCTGCCCGTCCGGATCCAGGACGGGCGCGCCGGCAGCGGGCGCGCGGGCTCACTCCAGTCCCGGCACCGGCACCCCGAAGGCCGCCGCCAGCAGCACCATGTTGAGCGCGAGCACCACCGCGGCCCCCGCCACCGCGGCCGCCTGGGTCAGCGGCCCGTTTGCGAAGGGACCCATCACGCTGCGCCGCCGGGTGAACACCACCAGGGCCACCATCGGCACCGGCAGGGCGAGCGACAGTACCACCTGGGACAGGACCAGCGCCTGCGTCGGGTCGACGCCGATCGCCACCACCACGAAGGCCGGCAGCATCGTCACCAGCCGGCGGACGAGGAGCGGGATGCGCCAGCCGGTGAAGCCCTGCATCACCAATTGCCCGGCAAGCGTGCCCACCACCGAGGAGGAGATCCCGGAGGCGAGCAGCGACACCAGGAAGGCCGCCCCCGCGGCGGGACCCAGCAGCGGCGTCAGGGTGCGGTAGGCCTCGCCGATCTCCGCCACCTCGCTGTGGCCGAGATGGAAGGCCGCCGCCGCCATGATCACCATCGCCATGTTGACGAGCCCCGCCAGCAGCAGCGCCACCACCACCTCGCGGTTCGAGTAGCGCACCAGCAGGCGCCGGTCGGCCTCGGTGCGGGGATTGCCCCGGCTCTGCGTGAGGCCCGAGTGCAGGAACAGCGCGTGCGGCATCACGGTGGCGCCGATGATCCCCACCGCGATGGTGAGCGCCTGCGCGTCCGGAATTTTTGGGGTGACGAGGCCCTTGGCGGCCTCGCCCCAGGCCACGGGCGCCACCAGCAGCTCGACCGCGTAGCAGAGGCCGATCGTGCCGACCATCGCGCCGATGGCGATCTCCAGCGGCCGGAAGCCCTCATGCTCCAGGAGCAGGATCGCGTAGGTGACGATCGCGGTGATCCCCATGCCGGCCATCAGCGGCATGCCGGTGAGCAGCGACAGGCCGATGGCGCCGCCGAGGAACTCCGCGAGGTCGGTGGCCATGGCGGCGACCTCGCTGATGCCCCAGAGGGCGAGGCGCACCGGCCGCGTCGTCGCGTCCCGGCAATGCTCCGCGAGGTTCTTTCCCGTCACGATCCCGAGCTTGGCCGAGAGCGCCTGGAACAGCATCGCCGTGAGGTTGGCGAGCAGCACCACCCAGAGCAGGCCGTAGCCGTAGCGGGCGCCGGCCTGGATGTTGGTGGCGAAGTTGCCGGGGTCCATGTAGGCGATCGACGCCGTGACGGCCGGACCTGCGAACAGCAGGAACCGGCCGCGGCCGCCCTTCCGCCCGTCGAGGACGTCGCGGATGGCGCCCTCGGTCCGCCGGCTCATCGCTCCGGGCGCGGCGCCGCCCGGGGCCGTCGCGGCGTTCGGCGCCACCATGATCACCCCCACCTCAAAGATATAGCGTAGGCTATATTCGCGGCTGAGCCCGTCGGATGCAAGAGGTGCGTGCCGCTCTCACGGGACTCCCCTGCCGGCCCCGGTGTTTGCTAGACAGGGCGGGGGCGGCGCATGCGAGCCGAGAGGGGGAAGCCGATGCAGGACGCATCCGAGCCGGGCTCGCCGGAGACCGTGCTGGTCGATCCGGAGCGGCACGTGGAGAGCTTCCGCCAGGCGCGCGAGGCGAGGCGCTCGGAGCTGGTCGAGGATTACGTCGAATTGATCGACGACCTGATCGGCGACGGCGGCGAGGCGCGGCAGGTGGACATCGCGGCCCGCCTCGGCGTGGCGCAGCCGACCGTCGCCAAGATGCTCAAGCGCCTGTGCGAGGACGGTTTCGTCCAGCAGCGGCCCTATCGCGGCGTTTTCCTGACCGAGGCCGGCCGGCGGCTGGCCGTCCAGGCCCGGGAGCGCCACCGGATCGTGGAGCGCTTCCTCTGCGCGCTGGGGGTGAGCCCCGAGACCGCCCGGCGGGACGCGGAGGGGATCGAGCACCACGTCAGCGCCGAGACGCTCGAGGCGTTCCGGGCCTTCGCGGAGCGGCACGGGCGGACGTGACCGGCCGCCCCGCCCTCACACCGTCGGCGCCGCCACCTTCTGGCGCAGGCCCAGGATCACCGCCCGGAGCATCTCGGCCCCGGCCTCGCCGGCATCCGGCAGGGTGCCGGTGCGGGAGGCGTAGATCCGCTCGTGCACGAAGGCGAGCTTGGCGATCACCGCGGGCGTCAGCTTGAACGGGTAGAGCGCCGGCTGGCCCATGCTGTGGGACAGCGAGTTGATCGCGTAGGTCAGCGGCAGCCACGCGGCGATCAACCGGTCGAGATCCAGGGTGTTGTAGGGATCGAAGTCGATCACGGTCGGCGCCTGCGGCACCGCATGCGCCCTCTGACGCAGGCGCGGGCGCACGTGCAGCTCGAAGGTCGAGGCGGTCTCGACCGTGTCGACGATGTGCAGGTAATGCGCGAAGGTCTCGGCGAAATCCTCCCAGGGATGGGCGGTGGCGTAGGCCGAGACGTAGGCCTCGTCCCAGTCGGCCGGCGCGCCCCTGGCGTAGTGGTCCTGCAGGGCCTGGACGTAGTTCAGCCGCTCGTCGCCGAACAGCGCCCGGAAGGATTCCCAGGAGGGGCTGTTCAGCACCAGCAGATACCAGAAGTAATGTCCGATCTCATGCCGGAAATGGCCGAGCAGCGTGCGGTAATGCTCGCCGAACAGGATCCGGCGGCGCTCCCGCTCGACATCGTCGGCCTCGGCGATGTTCATGGTGATCAGGCCGTTGATGTGGCCCGTCAGCACCGGCGGCCCGCCGGAAAAGCTCTCGGACGGATCGACCAGGAAGTCGAAGGCCAGGCCGTCGGTGTACTGGGCGCGGGTTGCCAGCGGCAGTTCCAGGCGCAGCAGCGAGTAGAACAGCCGGTGCTTGGCCGCCTCGATCTGCCGCCAGCGGGTCAGGTTCCAGCCCTGCGACAGGTCCGGCACCACGCGGTTGTGGCGGCAGGCGGTGCAGTAGATGTCGGGGCTGTCCTCCGGCACCAGCCAGTTGCAGGCCTCCGACAGGGCGTTGTTGCAGCGCCGGTAGCGCCGGCCGGGATCCGCGTAGGCGTGGAAGACCTGGGCGCCGCCCATGAGCGGATGGGCCGAGAAACCCTGCGGCTCCAGGGCCGAGACCTCGTGGACCGCGCAGGTATAGCCCAGTGGCCGCGCGCAGCTCTCGCAGGCGGTCGCCTCGAAGGTGACCGGCTGGTCGCAGGCCTGGCACTGGAAGATCTTCATCGTGCGGTCCCGGACCGGCCGGCGGTCCACCAGCCGGTCAAGCGGGGCCGGCCGGCAAAGTTCCTGCCAAAAGCTGCGGGGAGCCGCCGTCACCGCACGAAAATTGCTTGTGCCCCGATCTGTGTCGCATAACCGCGCGGTGGGGGCCGACGCTCGACCTGCCGCGATGTCCGGTACCGGCTACGAGGCCGTATTCATCCTTCAAACGGAGCCATCGTGTCGATCAAAGCCGCCCTGCACCACGTCACGCATTACCGCTACGACCGGCCGATCAGCCTCGGTCCCCAGGTGATCCGCCTGCGCCCGGCCCCGCACGCGCGCACCAAGGTCCCGGCCTACGCGCTGACGGTGACGCCCGCCAACCACTTCCTGAACTGGCAGCAGGACCCGAGCGGCAACTGGCTCGCCCGCCTCGTCTTCCCGGAGAAGACCGACGAGCTGAAGATCGAGGTCGACCTCACCGCCGACATGGCGGTGATCAACCCGTTCGACTTCTTCGTGGAGGACTACGCCCAGACCCATCCCTTCCCGTACCACGCCGACCTCGCGGAGGAACTGGCGCCCTACCGCGCCGCCGTGGATGCCGAGTGCCCCGAGATGGAGGCGCTGCTGGCCCGCCTTCCGGAAGAGCCCAACACCGTCCAGTTCCTGGTGGCGCTGAACGGCCTGATCGCCCGGGAGACCGCTTACGGCGTCCGGATGGAGCCCGGCGTCCAGACCCCCGCCGAGACCCTGCGGCTCAGGAGCGGGTCGTGCCGGGATTCCGCGTGGCTCCTCGTGCAGGTGCTGCGCCGGATCGGCTTCGCCGCCCGGTTCGTCTCCGGCTACCTGATCCAGCTCGTCCCCGACACCACCGCGGTGGACGGCCCCACGGGCGCGTCGGCCGACTTCACCGACCTGCACGCCTGGGCCGAGGTCTACCTGCCGGGCGCCGGCTGGGTCGGACTGGACGCGACCTCGGGCCTGCTCACCGGCGAGGGCCACATCCCGCTCGCCGCGACGCCGCACCACCACTCGGCCGCGCCGATCTCGGGGGCGATGGAGCCCGCCGAGACGACCTTCGACTTCGGGATGAGCATCACCCGCGTCGCCGAGACGCCGCGGATCACCAAGCCGTTCTCGGACGCGGTCTGGTCGGCCATGGACGCGCTGGGCGAGCGGGTCGACGCCGACCTCGCCGCGCAGGACGTGCGGCTCACCATGGGCGGCGAGCCGACCTTCGTGTCGGTGGACGATTTCGAATCGCCCGAGTGGAACATCGCGGCCGTCGGACCCACGAAGCGGGGGCTCGCCGACCAGCTCATCCGGCGCCTGCGCGACCGGTTCGGCCCCGGGGGCCTGCTCCATTACGGCCAGGGCAAGTGGTATCCCGGCGAGAGCCTGCCCCGCTGGGCCTTCGCCCTGTACTGGCGCAAGGACGGCAGGCCGATCTGGCGCAACCCGGACCTGATCGCCCCGGAGGCGGCGCCCGGGGCGGAGGGGACCGCCACCATCGCGCAGGCCAAGGCGCTCGCCGACGGGCTGGCCCGCCGCCTCGGCCTGGCGGACTACGTCATGCCGGCCTTCGAGGACGGCGAGCTCTGGGAGAAGAAGGTCGCGGCGCTCTCGGTCAACGTCACGCCCGCAGAGGCCCGGTCCGGCTCGGCCGAGTTCGATGCGCGGATCCAGCGGGTCTACGCGCGGGGCCTCGGCGAGGCGGCGGGCTACGTCCTGCCGCTCGCCAGCCTGCCGACCGGCCAGGACGGCGATGCCGACCGCGTCTGGATCTCGGAGACGTGGGAATTCCGGCGCGGCGCCGCCTTCCTGGTGCCCGGCGACTCCCCCGTGGGCTTCCGCCTGCCCCTGTCGTCCCTGCCCTACGTGCCGCCGGAGCACTATCCCTACTACCAGCCGCAGGACCCGCTGGAACCCCGCGCGGCGCTGCCCGACGGCCATCCCGGCGCGACGACGGCCAACGGCTCCGGGATCACCGGCGTCGCGGTGCGCACGGCCCTGTCGATCGAGCCCCGGGACGGGGTGGTGCGGGTGTTCATGCCGCCGGTGCAGCGCGTCGACGAGTACCTCGAGCTCGCCGCCCACCTGGAGGCGACGGCCGCGGAGCTGAACCTGCCGATCCAGATCGAGGGCTACGAGCCGCCTTACGACCCGCGGATCGGCGTCATCAAGGTCACCCCCGATCCCGGCGTGATCGAGGTGAACGTCCACCCGGCCGCCTCCTGGCGGGAGGCGGTTTCCATCACCACCGACCTCTACGGCGAGGCGCGCCAGACCCGGCTCGGCGCCGAGAAGTTCATGACCGACGGGCGCCACACCGGCACCGGCGGCGGCAACCACGTGGTCATGGGCGGCGTCACGCCCGACGATTCCCCGTTCCTGCGCCGGCCCGACCTGCTGAAGAGCCTCGTGCTCTACTGGCAGCGCCACCCGGCGCTCTCGTACCTGTTCTCGGGCCTCTATATCGGCCCGACCAGCCAGGCCCCGCGCATGGACGAGGCCCGCCACGACGGGCTCTACGAGCTGGAGATCGCCCTCGCCCAGATCCCCGCCCCCGACGCGCCCAACATCCCGCGCTGGCTGGTCGACCGGGTGTTCCGCAACATCCTCGTGGACGTCACCGGCAACACCCACCGGGCCGAGATCTGCATCGACAAGCTCTACTCGCCGGACGGGCCGACCGGGCGCCTCGGCCTCCTGGAATTCCGCGCCTTCGAGATGCCGCCGGACGCCCGGATGAGCCTCGCCCAGCAACTGCTGCTCCGCGCCCTCGTGGCCTGGCTGTGGCGCGAGCCGCAGGTCGGTGGCTGTGTCCGCTGGGGCACGAACCTCCACGATCGGTTCATGCTGCCGCATTTCCTCTGGTCCGACTTCCTCGGGGTGCTGGAGGATCTCCGGGCGGCGGGGTACGATTTCGATCCGGTCGCCTTCGAGGCGCAGGCCCTGTTCCGCTTCCCGGTCTTCGGCACGGTCGAGCAGGGCGGGGTCCGGATGGAATTGCGCCAGGCGCTGGAGCCCTGGCACGTGATGGGCGAGGAAGGGACCAGCGGGGGTACCGTGCGCTTCGTCGACAGCTCGGTCGAGCGGCTGCAGGTCAAGGTCGAGGGCTTCGTGCCGGAGCGGCACGTCATCGCCTGCAACGGCCGCCGCCTGCCCATGACCTCCACCGGCCGCGGCGGCGAGGCCGTGGCGGGCCTGCGCTTCAAGGCGTGGCAGCCGGCCTCCTCGCTGCACCCGACCATTCCCGCCCACGCGCCGCTCACCTTCGACATCCTCGACGCCTGGAGCGGGCGCTCGCTGGGCGGCTGCCGCTACCACGTGGCCCATCCGGGCGGGCGCAACTACGAGACCCATCCGGTCAACGCCTACGAGGCGGAGGGGCGGCGCCTCGCCCGGTTCCAGCCGCACGGCCACACCCCGGGCCGGGTGGAGATGCCCCGGGCGGAATCGAGCGCGGAGTTCCCGCTCACCCTCGACCTGCGGACACCGGCCCCGCAATGACCGGGAGACGGTGATGGAGGCGGCGCTCGCGGCGAGCCCCGCCCGGGCCGAGCCGGCGGAGGATCCGCGGGCGCGCGTCGCCCGCTGGGCCGCGGGGTACCGCCCCGCCCCCGGCCGGCCGGACGAGTTCCTGGGCCCGGACGGACAGCCCCGCGGAGCCTGGCCGCGCCTGCTCGACGCACTCGGCAGCCTCACCGAGCCGGAGATCATGGCCCGGTTCGTCGCGGCGGAGCGGCACATCCGGGACGCGGGCATCTCGTTCCGCATCGCCGGCGACCAGCGCGAGCATCCCTGGCCTCTGGGCTGCCTGCCCCTGGTCATCGAGGGGTCTGAGTGGGAGGCGCTCAGTGCCGGGATCGTCCAGCGCGCGGAGCTGATGGAGGCGATCCTCGCCGACGTCTACGGCCCGGGCCGGCTGGTCGCCGACGGGCTCCTGCCCGCCGCGATCGTGGCCGGCACGCCCGAATTCCTGCACCCGCTCCACGGCGTCACGCCCCCCGGCGGCCACTACCTGAAGCTCTACGCCGCCGATCTCGGCCGTGGCCCGGACGGCCGCTGGCAGGTGCTGGCCGACCGGACCCAGGCGCCTTCGGGCCTCGGCTGGGCGCTGGAGAACCGGATGGTCCTGGCCCGGACGTTTCCGGACTTCGTCCAGGATCTCCACGTCGAGCGCCTGCCGGCCTTCTTCCAGGCGTTCCGCGACGGCCTGGCCCTGGGCGCCGAGCGGTCGGACCCGCGGATCTGCCTGCTGACCTCGGGGCCCTACAGCAGCACCTATGTCGAGCAGGCGGCGCTCGCCCGCTATCTCGGGCTGATGCTGGTGGAGGGCGACGACCTCGTCATGCAGGACGGACGCCTGCAGGTGCGCACCGTCTCGGGCCTGAAGCGCGCCGACGCCCTATGGCGGCGGATCGACGCCGACTTCTTCGACCCCCTGGAGCTGAACCCGGCCTCGCGGCTCGGCGTGCCGGGCATCCTGGAGGCCCTGCGCAACGGCTCCCTGGTGATGGCCAACATGCCGGGATCGGGACTCGTCGAATCGGCCGCGCTCGCGCCCTACCTCGACGGCATCGCCCGCCGGGTGCTCGGCGAACCCCTGCGGCTCGGCCATCCGCGGGCGTGGTGGTGCGGCGATCTCGAAGGTCTCGCGCACGCCCAGGCGAACCTCGACAGCCTGACCCTGCGCCCGGCCGCCACGCCCCAGCGCGGGGCCGGGCGCGACGCGATCCTGGCGGGTCCGGTCCTGGCGGCCGAGCGGGAGCGGGTCGTGGCGGCCCTGCGCGACCGGCCCTTCGACTACGTCGCCCAGGAGGCCGCGCCGCTCTCGACCATGCCGGGGTGGGGGCGCGGCGCGGACGGCCTTTCCCTGGTGCCCCGCCCCTTCGTGGTCCGCGTCTTCGCCACCCGGACGCCGCTCGGCTGGCAGGTGATGCCCGGCGGCTTCTGCCGGGTCGCGGAGCGCGAGGATGTCGACCCGATCGAGCTGCGGCTCGGCATCCGTTCGGCGGATGTCTGGGTCCTGTCGGAGAAGCCGGTCGCCGCGCCCCTGATCGGCGCGCAGGCGGCCCCGCGGGTGCGGCGGGTCGGCGGCCACCTCCCCGCCCGGGCCGCCGACGGCCTGTTCTGGCTCGGGCGCTACCTAGAGCG
This sequence comes from Methylobacterium mesophilicum SR1.6/6, assembly GCF_000364445.2. Taxonomy (NCBI): domain Bacteria; kingdom Pseudomonadati; phylum Pseudomonadota; class Alphaproteobacteria; order Hyphomicrobiales; family Methylobacteriaceae; genus Methylobacterium; species Methylobacterium mesophilicum. The sequence goes on from NZ_CP043538.1 coordinate 211,663, forward strand.
CAGCGAGGCGGTGATCCGGCTGGTGCTCGCCCATCTGCGCAGCGTCGGCGACGCGGTCGGGACCGACATCTCGGGCGCCCTCGACACCCCGGCGGCCCTGGCACTCCGGGCCCTCCTGCACGATTGGGGTGCCACCGGCGCGGCCGACCTGCCCACCGCCCGCCTCGCCCAGGAGGCGCTCGCCGGGCGCGAGCGGCCGGGCTCGGCCCGGTCCCACATCGGCGCGGCCCGCCGCAACGCCGCCGCGCTCCGCGCCCGCCTGTCCGGCGAGGCTTGGCGAGTGCTGGCCGACCTGAACGAGTTCCTGTCCCTCAACGCCGAGCGGGCCTTCACCGAGTCGCAGCTCGCGGGCCGCGCCGAGCGGGCCCTGAGCCACCTCGCGGCGCTCGCCGGCCTCACCCACGAGAACATGAGCCGCGCCGAGGGCTGGCACTTCATCGAACTCGGCCGGCGGATCGAGCGGGCGATCAACACCTGCGCCTTCGCGCTGGCCTTCGCCAACGACGAGGCGACGCCGGGCTGCCTCGGGGTGATGCTGTCGCTCAGCGACTCGCAGATCAGCTACGGGCGCCGCTACCTGCAGGGGGCGGCCCTCGACCCGGTCCGCGACATGGTCCTTCTCGATCCCTACAACCCGCGCTCGATCGCCTTCCAGGCGGAGGCGATCACCCGGCACCTCGCCGACCTGCCGGCGCTGGCCGCGGACGGCATTCCCGAGCCCCATCGCCGCCTCGCCATCCGCATCCTGTCGGAGCTGCGCAGCGGCGAGGCCGCCGATTTCGACGCCGTACGCCTCACCGCCCTCGGAACCGACCTGGAGCGCCTCGCCGACGGCATCGCGGCCCGCTACTTCCCCACGGGGCCGAACGCGCTGCGTCCCGAGAAGCTGACGGGGCTCGCGTGATCTACACGCTGCGCCACCGCACCACCTACCGCTACGGCAAGCCCGTGCACTTCGCCCGCTGCACCCTGCGGCTCAAGCCGCAGGACGGCGAGGGGCAGAGCGTGCTGGCGAGCGCCGTCACGATCGATCCGAGCCCCACCCGGGCGGTGATGCGGCGCGACTATTTCGGGATCGACGCGGTGGCGCTCACCCTCGAGGTGCCCCACACGACCTTCAGCGTCGAGGCGCTCTCCACCGTGCGGGTCGAGCGTCCGGCCCCACCGCCGCCGGAATCCGGGATCCCCTGGGAGCAGGTCCGCGCGGGCGTGGTGGCCGGGCGTGATCTCGGCGGCCGGGCGCCGGTCCATTTCCTGTTCCCGAGCGGCCGCGTCCCGCTGCTGCCCGCGGTCACCGACTACGCGCGCGCCAGCTTCGCGCCCGGCCGCAGCGCCTACGGGGCGGCCCATGACCTGATGTTGCGGATCCGCCAGGATTTCCGCTTCGATGCCAAGGCCACCACCGTCTACACGCCGCTCGCCGAATCCTTCGCGCTGCGGGCCGGGGTCTGCCAGGACTTCGCCCACGTGATGATCGCGGCCCTGCGCGGCATGGGCCTGCCGGCGGCCTATGTCAGCGGCTACCTGCGCACCGTGCCGCCGCCGGGCCGGCCGCGCCTGCGGGGCGCGGATGCGAGCCACGCCTGGGTGGCGGTCTGGTGCGGCGACGGCTGGCTCGGCCTCGACCCGACCAACGGCGTCGCGGTGCGGGACGACCACATCGTGGTGGCCCGCGGCCGCGACTACGGCGACGTGGCGCCGGTCGACGGCATCGTCAGCGGCTCGGGCAAGCAGCGCCTCAAGGTCGAGGTCGACGTCATTCCCGACACCGAGACGCAGGATCTCGCGCTGGTCGGGTGACGGCCACCGGAGACGGGCGCGGGGGGCAGCGCCCGCCTGCCCTCAAGTCCCCTGCCCTCAAGTCCCCTGCCCTCACGCCGCCTTCTTCCCCCGCTCGGCGATCTTCACGAGGCTGCGCAGCACCTCGGTGGCGGTCTTGAGCCGCGCCGGGACGGTGTTGAGCTCGCGCACGAACACGACGCTCATGTCGGGCCGCACCTTCGCGAACGACGCCTGCTCGGCGACGAAGGCCACGAGCCCCTGCGGGTTGGCGTAGGAGCGGTCGCGGAAATGGACCACCACGCCCTTCGGGCCGGCCTCGACCTTCTCGACGTTGGCCTTGAGGCACAGGATCTTGATCGTGCCGATCTTGAGGAGCTGCTCCACCTCCGGCGGCAGCGGCCCGAACCGGTCGATCATCTCGGCGCCGAAACTCTCCATCTCGGCATCGTCCTGGAGGGTGGCCAGCCGCCGGTAGAGCGCGAGCCGCACCCCCAGATCCTCGACGTAATCCTCCGGGATCGTGACCGGGGCACCCAGCGCGATGGTCGGCGACCACGCCTCCTCGGGCACGTCCTCGATGCCGGCCTTGAGCGCGGTCACCGCGTCCTCCAGCATCTGCTGATAGAGCTCGTAGCCGACCTCCTTGATGTGGCCCGACTGGGCGTCGCCGAGAAGGTTGCCGGCGCCGCGGATGTCGAGGTCGTGGGAGGCGAGCTGGAAGCCCGCGCCCAGCGTGTCGAGGCTCTGGAGCACCTTGAGGCGCTGCTCGGCCTGGGCGGTGAGCTGGCGGTTCGCCGGCGTCGTGAACAGCGCGTAGGCGCGGGCCTTCGAGCGGCCGACGCGGCCGCGCAGCTGGTAGAGCTGGGCCAGACCGAACATGTCGGCCCGGTGCACGATCAGCGTGTTGGCGGTGGGGATGTCGAGGCCCGATTCCACGATCGTGGTCGAGAGCAGCACGTCGAACTTGCCCTCATAGAAGGCGGTCATCACGTCCTCGAGCTGCCCCGCCGCCATCTGGCCGTGGGCCACCGCGACCTTGATCTCGGGCATCTCGGCGTCGAGGAACTTCTTGACCTCGGCGAGATCCTCGATCCTGGGCACCACGTAGAAGGCCTGACCGCCGCGGTAGCGCTCGCGCAGCAGCGCCTCCCGGATGGTCAGCGGGTCGAACGGCGTCACGAAGGTGCGCACCACCAGCCGGTCGACCGGGGGCGTGGCGATGATCGACAGTTCCCGCACGCCCGTCATGGCGAGCTGGAGCGTGCGCGGGATCGGGGTCGCCGAGAGGGTCAGCACGTGCACGTCCGCCTGGAGCGCCTTCAGCCGCTCCTTGTGGGCCACGCCGAAATGCTGCTCCTCGTCCACGATGATCAGGCCGAGATCCTTGAACGCAATGTTCTTGGCGAGCAGCGCGTGGGTGCCGACCACGATGTCGACGGTGCCGGCGATGAGTCCCGGCCCGGGTCTGCTTCATCTCCCCGGCGGAGACGAAGCGGGAGAGCTGCGCCACCTCGACCGGCAGGCCCTTGAAGCGCTCGGCGAAGGTCCTGTAGTGCTGGCGGGCCAGCAGCGTGGTGGGCACGATCACCGCCACCTGCTTGCCGGCGATCGCCGCCGCGAAGGCCGCGCGGAGCGCCACCTCGGTCTTGCCGAAGCCGACATCGCCGCAGACCAGCCGGTCCATCGGCCGGCCGGCGTTGAGGTCGTCCAGCACCGCGTCGATGGCGTTGGCCTGATCCTCGGTCTCCTCGAAGGGGAAGCGGGCGGCGAATTCCTCGTACAGGCCCTCCGGCGCCTTGAGCGACGGGGCCTTCTTGACGAAGCGCTGGGCCGCGACCTTGATCAGCTCGCCCGCCATCTCGAGGATGCGGCGCTTCATCTTGGCCTTGCGGGCCTGCCACGCGCCGCCGCCGAGCCGGTCGAGGGCGACCTCGGAATCCTCCGAGCCGTAGCGGGTCAGGAGCTCGATGTTCTCCACCGGCAGGAGCAGCAGGCCGCCGGTATAGGCGAGTTCCAGGCAATCGTGCGGGGCGCCGGCCGCGTGGATCGTCTTCAATCCGGAAAAACGGCCGATGCCGTGGTCGGCATGGACCACGATGTCGCCGGGCTGGAGCGCCTGCACCTCCAGGATTACGTCCTGGGGCCGCTTGGCCTTGCGCTTCTGGCGGACCAGCCGGTCGCCCAGGATGTCGCCCTCGGAGACGACGGCCAGCTCGCCCGCGGTGAAGCCCGCCTCCAGGCCCCAGACCGCCACCGCCGCGTCGGTGCCGCGCTTCAGCGCGTAGACGTCGGTCAGCCGGGTGATCGCCACGGGCTTCTTGAGGCCGTGGTCGGTGAGCACGCCGCAGAGCCGGTCGCGCGACCCGTCGGACCAGGCTCCCAGGATCACGTGATGACCGGATCCCTGGAGGTCGCGGATATGCGCCACCGCGGCGTCGAACACGCTGGCGTTCTCGTCGGCCCGCTCGGGGGCGAAGTTCCGTCCGGATTTCGCGCCGCAATCGATGACCGCACGCTCGGGAGATTCCGGCTGCGCGAAGGGCGTCAGCCGCGCCACGGTGGCGGTGGCGATCCGCTCCTTGAGCTCGTTCGGCGTCAGGTAGAGGGCGCGCGGCGGCAGGGGCTTGTAGGGGGCGACGCCGGCCTGCGGCGTCTTCATCGCGCCCTCGCGGGCTTGATAGTAGTCCTGGACCAGGGCGATCCGCTCGGCGGCGGCGTCCTCCACCTGCGGGTCGAAGACCAGCGGCACGCCGCCGAGATAGTCGAACAGCGTGTCGAGGTGGTCGTAGAACAGCGGCATCCAGTGCTCGAGGCCGGCGTAGCGCCGCCCCTCGCTCACCGTCTCGTAGAGCCGGTCGTCCCGGGTCGCCGCGCCGAAGCTCTGGATGTAGTTCTGTCGGAAGCGCCGGATCGTCTCGGTGGTGAGCTGGACCTCGCTCATCGGCATCAGGTCCAGCGAGCGGAGCTGGCCGGTGGTGCGCTGCGTCTCCGGGTCGAAGGCGCGGATCGATTCCAGCGTGTCGCCGAAGAAGTCGAGGCGGATCGGCGCGGCCAAGCCCGGCGGCGACAGGTCGAGGATGCCGCCGCGGACCGCGTACTCGCCGGTGTCGCGCACGGTGCCGGTGCGCAGGAAGCCGTTGGCCTCGACCCACGCCACCACGTCGTCCATCGCCACGACGTTGCCGATCGCCGCCGAGAACGCCTCCCGGGCGATGTGGGTGCGGGGCGGGACCCGCTGCACCAGGGCGTTGACGGTGGTGCAGAGGATGCGCGGCCGGTCCTCGGCCGAGCGGGTGCGGGCGAGGCGGGCCAGCGCCGTCATCCGGGCGGCGGCGACCGCGGTCGTCGGCGAGACCCGGTCGTAGGGCTGGCAGTCCCAGGCCGGCAGGCTCATCACGTCCATCTCGGGCGCCACGAAGCCCAGAGCCGCCTGGAACGCGGCGGAGCGCCCGGAATCGCGGGCCACGTGGACCAGCACGGCGGGCGCATCGACGGTGGGCGCCAGGGCGCGGGCGAGGTCGGCGAGGGCCAGGGCGTCGAAGCCCTCCGGGGCGTTCGCCAGGACCGGGCTGTCGCCGCGCTTCAGGGCGTCGATCGCCCGGGCGAGGGCCGAGGATTTCGGCAGCGCGAAGCGCGCGACCTGAGGCTTGGGGGCTGGGGCGGACGCGGGGGGCTTGGGTTGCGGCTTGGCCATCGGGTCTTTCGCGGGGAATCCCGCCGGGCGCATCAGGGGCAGATGTCGGGTGGCGTTAGCCCATCGGGCCAGCGCGATAAAGCGTTCCCGCGGTCACGGCTGAACGCACCCTATATGGCGGCTCCGCCGCGGCATGGAACGGCTGTTCGGCCGCGCTTCGGGGACACGCATGGCCCGGCCCGGAGCGCCTTGCGGATCGCCTCTTCCAGGCGGAAGAGATCGGCCGCACCGTCTTTGCGCGCGCAGCGAAGCAATCCAGCAGCGCCGCACCTCCGGAAGTCGCGCTGCCCTGGGTCACTTCACTGCGCGCGTGATGACGCAGCGCGCGGCATCGGCCGAGAGCTTCAATGGCCGAGAGCTTCGATCGGATGCGACGGAAGCCTGCGGCCCACGCCGCTCACGCGTCCGGCCCGACGATCTCCGCCAGCGCCGCCTCGACCCGGCCGCGGAAGAAATCCGCGTTGGGCATGTGCTCGGTCATCGCGGCGGCCCGGCCCGTCGCCTGCCGCAGGATCTCGGCGCGCAGGGCCGGGTCGGAGCGCTCCATCATCTCCAGCATGATCCGCACCACCAGCTCGGTGGCGATCGACCGGGCCGGGTGGTCGTAATTGGGCTTCGGTTCGTCCATCGCGGGCTCTCTCGAAGGGGCTCTCTCAGGAATGGATCGGCGCGTCGTGCCGGTGGAACGCCCGCACCCGCCGCCAGACCGACGTGTCGTAGTTCGAGGGCGTCTCCACTTCGCCGGTGAGCCACTTGAACAGGTCGCGGTCCGGGACCTCGATCAGCGCCTCGAACTGGTCGAGCTCGTCCTCCGACAGGTCGCCGATCTCGGCATCGGCGAAGCGGCCCATGATCAGGTCCATCTCGCGGATGCCCCGGTGCCAGGCGCGGTAGAGGAGTCGGCGGCGGCGCGGATCGAGGTCGGCGCTCGTGCGGGTGGTGCCGGACATGGATGTCGGACCTCGGCTCGGAGAATGGCAGGGCCTAGATAGGCGTCCGGGGCCGGCGGATCCAGAACGGGGCTTCTGCCGGACGGGTTACAACCGGAGCGTGGGCGGGCAAAAAGAAATTGCCTCCGCCGGACGCTCCGTTATCTCGGAGGCCAACGCCCCCGGACGGGGCGGCGAGCGGGAGTCCAACGATGCCGAAGGCGATCCGGGTCTACGAATACGGCGGTCCCGAGGTGATGCGCTTCGAGGACGTGCCCCTGGCCGAGCCCGGCCCCGGGCAGATCCGCGTCAAGCAGGCCGCCATCGGCGTCAATTTCATCGACATCTACTTCCGCACCGGCGCCTACAAGTCCCCGCACATGCCCTACACCCCCGGCAAGGAGGGTGCCGGCACCGTCACGGCGGTCGGCGAGGGCGTGACCCAGTTCAAGCCCGGCGACCGGGTCGCCTACGGCTCGGTGGCGGACGGCTGCTACGCCGAGGAGCCGGTGATCCCGGCCTCCGCGGCCGTGCCGATCCCCGACGGGGTCGACGAGAAGACCGCCGCCGCGATGATGCTCAAGGGCCTCACCGTCGAGTACCTGCTGCACCGGACCTACGCGGTGAAGCCCGGCGATACGATCCTGTGGCAGGCGGCCGCCGGCGGCGTCGGCCTGATCGCCTGCCAGTGGGCCAAGCACCTCGGCGCCACGGTGATCGGCACCGCCGGCAGCCCCGAGAAGGCGGAACTGGCCAAGCAGAACGGCTGCGACCACGTCATCCTCTACCGCGAGGAGGACGTGGCCAAGCGCGTGCGCGAGATCACCGGCGGCAAGGGCGTGCCGGTGGTCTACGACGGCGTCGGGCAGGCGACCCTGATGGGCTCGCTGGACAGCCTCGCGCCGCTCGGCCTGCTGGCGAGCTTCGGCTCGGCCTCCGGGGCGATCACCGGGCTCGACCTCGGCCTGCTCGCCCCGCGCGGCTCGCTCTACGTGACGCGCCCGACGCTCGCGACCTTCTCGGCGAACCGCGCCACCCTGGAGGAGGCCGCCGCCCGCCTGTTCAAGGTGGTCCGCGACGGCGCGGTGAAGATCGCCGTCAACGCCACCTACCCGCTGGCCGAGGCGCAGCAGGTGCACCGCGACCTCGCGGGCCGGGAGACCACCGGCTCGATCGTGATGCTGCCGTAGGGACCGGCCGTGACGCCCGGCAGCGCCGACCTGCTCCTCGTCATCGACGTGCAGGTCGATTTCCTGCCGGGCGGCGCCCTCCCCGTCCCGGGGGGCGACGCGGTGATCGGGCCGATCAACGCGATCCAGCACCGCTTCCGGCACGTGGTGCTGATGCAGGACTGGCACCCGGCCGACCACGTCTCCTTCGCCGACACCCATCCGGGGCGGGCGCCGTTCGAGACCGTGGCGCTGCCCTACGGACCGCAGGTTCTGTGGCCCCGGCACTGCGTGCAGGGCAGCCCGGGCGCGCGGTTCGCGCCGGACCTCGCCACCGACCGGGCGAGCCTCGTGGTTCGCAAGGGGCTGGATCCCCGGGTCGACAGCTACTCGGCCTTCCTGGAGGCCGACCGGACGACCCGCACCGGGCTGGCCGGGGCGCTCCGGGAGCGCGGCATCACCCGCGTCGCCCTGTGCGGGCTCGCCACCGACTTCTGCGTCGCCTGGAGCGCGCTGGACGCAAGCGACGCGGGCTTCGAGGTCTGGGTGGTGGAGGATGCGGTGCGGGGGATCGACGTGGACGGGTCGCTCGCGCAGGCCTGGGCGCGGATGGACGCGGCGGGCGTGCGCCGGATCGCGGCGGCGGAGATCGGCTGAGCCTTGGCTGAGCTCCTCCAGGTACGGGAGGCGAACCGCCGCACGGGACGCGTGAGACCGCCTCCGTCCCGAGGCGTTGGCCTGCCAGCAGCACCCGCAAGGAGCCAGTATGTCAGGCAAGCACCCGAAGACCGAGACGCCCACGGATGCCGATCTCAAGGGCAATCCCGGTATCGGCACCTCGAAGGGTATGAGCGGCGCCGATCCCGCGGATCTGCAGGCGGATTCGACCTTCGAAGGCGACGTGGACAACGAGACGAAGCTCGACGGCGGCATCGACCCGGACCACCGGCCGCGCAAGAACGCCTGATCGGCCTCACCGGGCGTTGGACGAGCGCCCGGATCTGCGGCTCGTTCAGCGGACGGGCACGCGGTCCGGTGCCTTTTCCTGCCGCAGGACGGGCGAGCGGGCGGATGTACCGACGGAGCCGGTCACGAGCCGAGCCTCGTCACCGGTCGTCGGCACATAGAGGCGACCGGGACTCGCGGTGTAGCCCCTCAGCAGGGCCGTATTGGAGGCGCTGAACTCGGAATTGCCGTCCGCGAAGGCGGCACCGGCCGAGGCGGCCAGGGTCAGCGCACAGGCCGCGACCAGGGAAGCAGGCTTCGACATGAGGCGGGTCCTCGCAGGGGTTCAGGTCCGGCGGCGCCTATCCGTACGGCGCCGCACGCCGTATCGGCAATCTGGAGACGTCTTGCCGGTGCGAAAGTGCGACATCGCACAATAGGCGCCGGGTCATAGACTAGGACTTGCAGCCGGAAATTGACTTCTGCGTCAGAGTTCTAACCCGAGTTGCAGCGGCCCGTCCGGCTCGTCCTGCGCGAAGCCCGACAGCGACACGCCGATCAGCCGCGCGCTGCGCCGCAGGGGGAACAGGCCGGCGAGCAGGTCGAGGCCGATCCGCTCCAAGCCGGCCCGGTCGGCTACGGGGCCGGGGAGCGACTTCGCCCGGGTGACCTGGGCGAAATCCGAGAACTTGAGCTTGAGGGTCACGGTCCGGGCGCGCATGCCCTTGGCGTCGGCCCCGGCCCAGACCTTGTCGAACAGCGGCGCCAGCCGGGCGGCCAGGATCTCGAAGGCGGCGGTGTCGTCCGAGAAGGTGGTCTCCGCTCCGATCGACTTGCGCACCCGGTGGGCGCGCACCGGCCGCTCGTCGATCCCGCGGGCGACCGCGTGGTAGTAGGCCCCCGCGGAGCCGAAGGTCTCGCGCAGCCGCTCGACCGTCCAGGCGCGCAGATCCGCCCCGGTCTCGATCCCGAGCCGCTTCATCTTCGCCTCGGTGACCGGGCCGACGCCGTGGAACCGGCCGATCGGCAGGGCGGCCACGAAGTCGGGCCCCATGGCGGGGGTGATGACGAACAGGGCGTCGGGCTTCCTGTGGTCGGACGCCACCTTGGCGAGGAACTTGTTGTACGAGACCCCGGCCGAGGCCACGAGCCCGGTGCGCTCCAGGATCTCGGCCCGGATCGCCTTGGCGACGGCCGTCGCGGTCGGGAGTCCAAAAAAATTCTCGGTGACGTCGAGATAGGCTTCGTCCAGGGCGACCGGCTCGATGATCGCCGTGTGGCGGGCGAAGACCGCGCGGATCTCGTCGGAGACCGCCCGGTAGACCTCGAAGCGCGGCTTCACGAACAGCAGGTCCGGGCAGAGCCGTCTTGCGGTGGCCGACGGCATGGCCGAGCGGACGCCGAACCGGCGCGCCTCGTAGCTCGCCGCCGCCACCACGCCCCGCTCCCGGGAGCCGCCCACCGCCAGCGGCAGGCCGCGCAGGGCGGGATCGTCGCGCTGCTCCACGGAGGCGTAGAACGCGTCCATGTCGATGTGGATGATTTTTCGGAGCGCGACCTCCGGATCCATCGCTGCCTCGGAGATCCGCCGTGAGTTCCTGCTCTGTTCCAGAGACGGCGGCGGGAGGGTGGGGTCAAGGTGTATTGGTCAGGGCTCAACAGGAGTCCTGTCCGCGCCCGTCATCGCGAGCGCAGCGAAGCGACCCAGGGCAGCGGGACCTCCCGGCAGCGTAGCGTCACCCTGGATTGCTTCGCGGCGCTCGCAAAGACGGGGGCCGCCGTCAGGCGACGCTGCCGTACAGGTCGTAGGCCTCGGCCCGGTCGATCTTCACGGTGACGATGTCGCCGACCCGCACCGGGCGCCGGAAGGCGGCGTGGACATTCCCGTCGATCTCCGGCGCGTCGGCCTTGGACCGGCCCTTCGCGACCCCGCCCTCGACGGCATCGACGATGATGGGCAGCCGCTTGCCGACCTTGGCCCGCTGCAGCCGGAGCGCGATGCCGTTCTGGGTCTCCATGAACCGGCGCTTGCGCTCGGCCTTCACCGCCGGCGGCACGAGGTCGCCGAGCGCGTTGGCGGTGGCGCCCGCCACCGGCTCGTACTCGAAGCAGCCGACCCGATCGAGCTTGGCCTCCTGCAGCCAGGCCAGCAGCTCCTCGAACTCGGCCTCGGTCTCGCCGGGGAAGCCGACGATGAAGGTCGAGCGGATCGCGAGGTCCGGGCAGGTCTGCCGCCAGCTCCGGATCCGGTCGAGCTGGCGCTCCTGGTTGCCGGGGCGGCGCATGCGCTTGAGCACCGACGGGCTCGCGTGCTGGAGCGGCATGTCGAGATAGGGGAGCACCTTGCCCTCGGCCATCAGCGGGATGACCTCGTCCACGTGCGGATAGGGGTAGACGTAATGCAGCCGGACCCAGGCCCCGAGCGCGCCGAGTTCCTTGGTGAGGTCGTAGAACTTCGCGCGGACCTGGCGGTCCTGCCACGGGCTCTCACTGTAGCGGATATCGACCCCGTAGGCGCTGGTGTCCTGGCTGACGACCAGCAGCTCCTTCACGCCGGCCTTCACGAGCTTCTCGGCCTCGCGCAGCACGTCGGCGGCCGGGCGGCTGACGAGGTTCCCGCGTAAAGACGGGATGATGCAGAAGCTGCAGCGGTTGCTGCACCCTTCCGAGATCTTCAGGTAGGCGTAGTGGCGCGGGGTGAGCTTGATCCCCTGGGGCGGCACGAGGTCGAGGAACGGGTCGTGGGCCGGCGGCACCGCCTCGTGGACGGCCGCCACCACCGACTCGTAGGCCTGCGGCCCGGTCACCGCCAGGAGGTCGGGGTACTTCTCGCGGATCTCCTCCGGCTGCGCGCCCATGCAGCCGGTGACGATCACCCGGCCGTTCTCCGCCATGGCCTCGCCGATGGCCGAGAGCGACTCCGCCTTGGCCGAATCGAGGAAGCCGCAGGTGTTGACGATCACCACGTCGGCCCCGTCGTGCCGGCGCGCCAGCTCGTAGCCCTCGGCCCGCAGGTGCGTGAGGATCCGCTCGGAATCGACGAGCGCCTTCGGACATCCGAGCGAGACGAACGAGATTTTGGGGGCGGCTCCGGGAGCGGGGCCGCGGGGGGCGGGCGTGGCGGTCATGGCCTTCGGATCGGGCGGTCCCGGCCGGCGACCGAAGGTCGGTCGCCCGGAGCTGAGGACGAAAAGGATCGGGGTCGCGCTTTCTATACAGGCTCCCGGCCCCCGGCGCGAGACCGGCCGCCGCAGGGGTGACCGGCCTCGTGCGCGAGTCTGACGTCGAGCCGGAAACTTGGCTGTTCGGAAGGCGTTTGCGCGCCGGTCCTGAGATCCCACATGAAGACGCGGAACGGCGGCCTGCGTCGGGCGCGCGCCCCGTCTGCGCCTCCGAGGCGGCCCCTGCGTGCAACTGCCGCTTCCCCCGCGGCATCGCCTGTGCGACGGCAGCGTGACACGATCCGCCCCACCCGCGCCCAGGACGATAGCCCGAACCCGGTCATGTGGACCCGAGAGATCCCCTTCATCGATCCCGTCGCGGCGGCCGCCCGGCTGCGCGCCCTGCCCGGGCTCGCCTTCCTCGACAGCGCCATGCGGCACGACTCCCTGGGGCGCCATTCGATCGTGGCGGCCGAGCCGTTCGCGCGCTTCCGCTACCGCGACGAGCGCGCGACCCTGGACGGGAACCCGGTCCCGGGCGGTCCGTTCGCGGCCTTGCGGGCGTGCCTCGCGCCGTACCGGATCGACCCCGACGCCGAACACCCCTTCCCCGGCGGGGCGATCGGCTACTTCGCCTACGATCTCGGCGCGGCACTGGAGCGGGTCGCGGCCCCGGCGCGGCGGGCGGGGCTCACCGACGACATCGCCCTGAACCTCTACGACACGGCCCTGGTGATCGACCACGCCGCCGGCACCTGCCGGCTCGTCGCCACCGGCTTTCCCGAACGCGACCCGGAGAGCCGGCAGGCCCGCGCGGCGGCGCGGCTCGCCCGCTTCGCGGATCGGCTCGGCGCCGCGGAACCCCCCCTCGGGACCTCCGAAGCGCCGTCGGAACCGCTCGCTTGGCACTCGAACTTCGACCGACAAGGTTATGAGGAAGCTGTCGAAAAGGTCCGTGCCTACATCCGCGCCGGCGACATCTACCAAGCCAACATCGCCCAGCGCTTCACCGCCGACCTGCCGGCCGGGTTCGACCCGTTCGCCCTCTACCGGCGCCTGCGCGCCACCAACCCGGCGACCTTCGGGGCCTACCTGGAACTGGAGGGCCTGACCGTCGCCTCGTCCTCGCCCGAGCGGTTCATCCGCCTCGACGGCCGGCACGTGGAGACGCGGCCGATCAAGGGCACCGCCCGCCGCGCGGACAACCCCTTGGACGATCCGGAGGCCGACCGGGCGGTGGCCGAGGCGCTCCAGGCCAGCGTCAAGGAGCGGGCCGAGAACGTCATGATCGTCGACCTGCTGCGCAACGACCTGTCCCGGGTCTGCAAGCCGGGCAGCGTCGCCGTCCCGACCCTGTGCGGACTGGAGACCTACGCCAACGTCCACCATCTGGTGTCGGTGGTGACCGGACAACTCCGCAACGGGCTCGACGCCCTCGACCTCCTGGAAGGGACCTTTCCGGGCGGCTCGATCACGGGGGCCCCGAAGATCCGTGCCATGGACATCATCACGGAGATCGAGGGCGACGCCCGGGAACTCTACTGCGGCGCCATCGGCCGGATCGGCTTCGACGGGGCCCTCGACACCTCGATCGCGATCCGCACGGTGTTCATGGACGACCGCCAGGCGGTCCTGCAGGCCGGCGGCGGGGTGACCCTGCTGTCGGAGCCGGGCCCGGAATACGACGAGACCCTGGCCAAGGCCGCCCGCGTGTTCGAGGCCTTCGCATGATCCTCGTCCTCGACAATTACGACTCGTTCGTCTTCAACGTCGTCCGCTACCTGGAGGAGCTCGGCGAGACGGTCCGGGTCGTGCGCAACGACGCCCTCGACGTCCCCGGCATCCGGGCCCTGGCGCCCGAGGCCCTGGTGGTCTCGCCCGGCCCCTGCACCCCCGCGGAGGCGGGGATCTCCCTGCCGGCGATCCGGGAGCTGTCGGGCGCGGTGCCGATCCTCGGCGTCTGCCTCGGCCATCAGGCGATCGGCGCGGCCTTCGGCGGCACGGTCGCGCGGGCGCAGCGCCCCCTGCACGGGCAGGCGACGCCGATCGCCCACCGGGGCGAGCGGCTGTTCTCCGGGCTGCCGGCGCCGATGCCGGTGGGGCGCTACCACTCCCTCGTGGTGACCCCCGGCCCCGAGATGGAGACGCATCTCTCGGTCGACGCGGTCTCGCAGGAGGGCGAGGTCATGGCGCTCTCGCACCGCACCCATCCGACCTATGGCATCCAGTTCCACCCGGAATCGGTCCTGACCGAGGGCGGCCACGCCCTGTTCGCCAATTTTTTGGGACTTGCCCGCGCCTGGCGCGAGAGACCGGAGGGACGCCGCGATGCTGTGGCGTGACGGCGCGATCGCGTCCGGCACCACGGCCCCCCTCGACCATACCGACCGCGGCCTGACGCTGGGCGACGGCCTGTTCGACACGGCGCTGGCGCTGGGCGGCCGCGTGGCCTTCGAGGATGCCCACGTTGCCCGGCTCGTGGCCGGCGCGGGCACGCTCGGGATCCCCGTCGATCCGGAGCGGGTCCGCCAGGCCATGCGGGCGCTGGCCGGGCAGGGCGACCGGCTCGCGATCCGGACCACGCTGACCCGCGGCTCCGGTCCGCGCGGGCTGAAGCCGCCGGACGATCCGCATCCCACCCTGTTCGCCACCGCGGCCGCCAGCACCAAGGCGGTGGCCTTCGCGCCCCTGCGCCTGTGGCCGACGCCGATCGCCCGCAACGACACCTCCCCGGCCGCACGGCTGAAGACGCTCGGCTACGGCGACGCGGTGCTGGCCGCCGGGGAGGCCGCCGCCGCCGGCTTCGACGAGGCCCTGTTCCGCAACACGCGCGGGCGCGTCGCCTGCGCGGGCACCGGCAACCTGTTCGCGCTGTTCGGCGAGACCCTGGTGACGCCGCCGCTCAGCGACGGCGTGCTGGCCGGGATCGTGCGGGCCGAAATCCTCGCCCGCGCCGCCGCGTGCGGCCTGCGCGCGGAGGAGCGGTCGCTGAGCTTGCCCGCTATCGTGGGGGCCGAAGCGGTCGTCCTGACCAATTCCCTGCGGCTCCTCGCCCCCGTGACGGCAATCGGCGACGCCGCCCTCGGGAGCGCCGGGCATCCGGCGGTGGACCGGCTCAAGGCGGCGCTGCGGGCCGCTCTGGCCCGTTCCTGCCAAGTGGCGGAGGAGATGGTCGCGTGACCGGTGCGGCGGTCGAGGCGGGGCGGCGCCGGCTCCGCTACGGGCTCGCGGCGCTCTACGCCGTCATCGGGGTGGTGCACCTCGTGGCGACCGACGCGATGCTGCCGCTGATGCCCGACTGGGTGCCGGAGCCCCGTCTCGTCATCCTGGCGACCGGCCTGTGCGAGATCGCGGGCGCCGCCGGGCTGCTCACCGGCCGGTTCCGCCGCGCCGCCGCGATCGGCCTCGCCCTCTACGCGGTCTGCGTCTACCCGGCCAATCTCAAGCACGCCTTCGCGCATGTCCACGTGGCGGGCATCCCGGATTCCTGGTGGTACCACGGCCCGCGCCTGGCGTTTCAGCCGGTCTTCGTCTGGATGGCGCTGTGGGCCGGCGGGCTGCTCGACTGGCCGTTCCGCGGATGGACGAGATCTGTCCGCGGGGCGACCAAGATGTCCGCGGCCGCGCCGCCGCCAGGCGCAGCTCCGCGGCCCGACGGGCCAGCAACCGCCCGGGAACCGTGATCCCAGGATCCTGTGATCCCAGGATCACGGCAGGCTTTGATCCCTGGATCCCGGGCGATATGTTGCCGGCCAGCTGCCGCGCGCGACGGAATACCGTGCCGCCCGGCCACAATACGGGCGAGCGACATGACGAGGCGCCGAGACCCGGGCCGGACGCGCCCGCCCCTGCCGGATACGGTGCCGGATCGCGACGCCGTCGAGCGGGCCCTGGAGGCCGTCCTCGACCGCCTGCGCCCGAAGCCGGTCAGCGCCGCCACCGACCCGGCGCGGGCGAGCGCGCGGCGGAAGGGGCGCCCCGGCGACGAGACGCGCTGAGGGGGTGATCGGGTCCCGCGCCTAGAGCGCTCTCCGCCGAAGTGGACGCCGGTTCGGCGCAAGACAGCGCGTTACAATAAAGGCCTAGAGCCGTGCCCGATCGCGTTGCGATCGGGCACGGCTCTAGGGGAAAAGGTTCCTCCACAGGGCGAAGATATCGTCCGGCCATCGTCCGGATACGTCCCGCTGGACCGGCGTTCCCCGTCCGGAAGCCGCGCGATCCCTGAGCGGCCCCACCGGAGACAGACCGCATGGCCAAGCAGAAGACGCTGCACGACGCCTTCTACGAGACCCTGAAGGACGTCTACTATGCCGAGAAGCAATCCGTGAAAGCCCTCAAGAAGTCCGCCAAGGCCGCGGAGCACGCGGACCTGCGCCAGGCCTTCGAGACCCATGCCGAGGAGAGCGCCCAGCAGGTCGAGCGCCTGACGCAGGTGTTCGAGATCATCGGCAAGCCCGCCCGGGCCAAGACCTGCGAGGCGATGCAGGGGATCGTCTCCGAGATGGAGGAGGACCTCGACGACTTCGCGGACAGCCCGGCCGCCGACGCGGTGCTGGCGGCCTGCGCCCAGGCGGTGGAGCATTACGAGATCGCCCGCTACGGCACCCTGAAGACCTGGGCCGGCCAGCTCGGCTACGCGGAGGCCGCCCAGCTCCTCGACGAGACCCTGCAGGAGGAGAAGAAGACCGACGCGCTCCTCTCCAAGATCGCCGAATCGATCAACGCCGCCGGCGCGGCGGAGGACGACGCGGAGCCGTCCAAGGGCAAGGGCAGGAAGGCCGCCTGAACGGCGACCACCGGAACGCCGCCGACGCTGCCGCACGCGGCGGCGTCGGACGTGTTGCGGGCCGGTGCGACGGGCCGGGGGTCGGGGCGCCGCGGAACGACGTCGTAGGGCGGAGCTGCTGGCCCGCGATCGTCCGATCCGCTCGCGGCAGCATGCGGCCCGACCGAGATCGGTCTTTTACACTGTCACGACGCTTTTAAGTCATAGACATTTCAAAGCGATTGCAGATCAACCGGTCGATAGACTTTAAACTCTCGCCAGCGGAAGCTTTTTCGGTCGGCGGAAGCATTCACCGATCGGCGATCTCAGACTTGCTGGTGATGATTCCGCGCCATAAAAGATCTATCGATACCGACGATGCGATATTTCCGAACACAGCGCGCGCATTCTTTCCGGACATGCCCGACATGAATATACTGAAAAATATAAAAACACTGACCAAGATCACAATACCGTTCGTCATGACGACGCTGGTGAGCGCAGTCATCGTCATCTACGCGCTGAATACCATGAACGGGATCAGGGCGCGGAGCGGCTACGTCGCGGAGTATCTCACCGTCCGGCTGGCCGGCCTGCAGAATGCCCGGATCCATCTCGGCGACGCCGCGCTCATGAACCGCACCCTCATCATCGGCGAACCCAAGGCCGAGCTCACCACGTTCGAGAACCGCTACAACGAGGCCGCGAAGGCGACGCTCGATGACCTCGATCGCCTCATCGCCGCGTCGCGGTCGGCCGACGACGCGGAGAAGGCCCAGCAGATCCGCCGGATCGCCGCACCGCTGTTCGAGATCGTGGCGAACAGCAACACGGCGGCCCTCGATGACGACCGCGAGGCCGCCATCCAGATCGCGCTGAAGGACGCGCTCGGGCTGCGCAAGGCCTTCCACGCGGCGATGCAGACCCAGGTCGCGGAGCTGGAACGCCGGATCGATGACGGCAAGCAGGCCACGCAGGCCGAGGTGGAGCGCGCCACCACCATCCTGATCGCCACGGCCGTGACGGGGCTGCTCGCCGCCCTGGGCGCCGCCGGCGCGATCGCGGTGTTCGGGATCACGCGCCCCCTCGACCGCTTGGTCGCGGCCCTGCAGCGCATGGCGGGCGGCGAGACCGACGCCGCGCTGGCGGAAGCGGCGCGGCGGGACGAGATCGGCGCGGTCGGCCGGGCCGTCGAGGGGATCAAGGCCATGGTCGCCCGCGGCGCGGCCGAGGCGGCGGAGCGGCGGCACGCGGACGAGGCCGCCGCCGCCGCGGCGCGCAAGCGCGCCACGCTGGACCTGGCCGACGCCTTCGAGCGGGCGGTGGCGGGTCTCGTCGGGCTGGTCTCGTCGGCGGCCGCGACCCTGCAGGACACCGCCCGCCGGATGTCGGACACCGCCCAGGAGACCGCCCGGCGGTCCACGGCCGTGGCGGCCGCCGCCGAACAGGCGGGGTCCAACGTCGACACGGTGGCGGCCGCCACCGAGGAACTCGGGACGTCCGTCCAGGAGATCGGCCGGCAGGTGGCGGGCTCGACCGGCCTCGCCCGGACGGCGGTCGGCGAAGCCGATCAGACCGCCGCGCTGGTCGCCGCGCTGAGCGAGGCCGCCGCCCGGGTCGGCGGCGTGGTGCAGCTGATCTCGGGCATCGCGGCCCAGACCAATCTGCTGGCGCTCAACGCGACGATCGAGGCCGCCCGGGCCGGCGAGGCGGGCCGGGGCTTCGCGGTCGTGGCCGCCGAGGTGAAGGATCTGGCCGGGCAGACCGCCAGGGCCACCCAGGAGATCGCCGGCCAGATGGCCCAGATCCAGGGCGCGACCGGCGAGGCGGTGGGCGCCATCGCCACGATCACGGGTCGCATCCGCGAGATCGACGCCGTCGCGGCGACGATCGCGGCGGCCGTGGAGGAGCAGGGGGCGGCCACCCAGGAGATCGTCCGCAATGTCGGCCAGGCCTCGGCCGGGACCCGGGAGGTCACGGGCAACATCGCCGGCGTGGCCCAGGCCTCCGAGCAGACCGGGCGGGCCGCCGACCACGTGCTCGCGGCGGCCGCGGACCTGTCACGCCACGCCGAACAGCTCTCGGCCGAGGTCGAACGTTTCCTCGGCACCGTGCGGGCCGCCTGAGCGGCGGCGGTTCAGTTCGCCTTCTCGATGGCGCTGAGCGGCGTCCAGTAGCAGCGGTCCTGCGAGTCCTTCAGGGCGATGCAGCCGTAGGTCATCGTCCGGTTCTCCAGCCGGACCTCCTCGCCGAGCTTCCAGGACCGGCACTCGCCGCTGGCGAGGCTGACCTTGAGGAGCTGGCCGAACGCCTCCTCCTCGCCGGCCATGACGAGCTTGAACAGGCGGTCCGTGACCTCCTGCGTGTGGCAGCCGAATCGCTCGTTCACGATCGTCTCGGCTCCGGCGGGGCGGGACAGGGCGGCCACCGTGAGGGCGGCGAGGAGGGGAAGGGCAAGACGCATGCGCGGAACATATCCACCGGCCGGCGCCTGTCGAGCCCTCGGAGGCAGCCGCCGCCGCGGATGATCGCCGCGCCCGCTCACGGGTCCCGCGCAGCCTCGGCGCGCTTCACCGCCTGCCACGCGGCCTCCATGGCGGGCAGGTCCGAGCGGCCGAGCGCGCCTCCGGCCGCCCGCAGCTGCTCCGCCATGGCGGCGAAGCGGCGCTCGAACTTGGCGGTGCCGTCGCGAAGCGCCGCCTCCGGGTCGATCCCGGCATGCCGGGCGAGGTTGGCCACCGAGAACAGCAGGTCGCCGATCTCCTCGGACAGGGCCCCGGTATCGCCCGCCGCCAGGGCCTCGGCGACCTCGTCGGTCTCCTCGCGGACCTTGCCGACGACCTGGACGGCGTCGTCCCAGTCGAACCCGTAGGCGGCCGCCCGCCGCGAGACCTTCTCGGCCCGGGCGAGGGCCGGCAGCGCGCGGGCGACGCCGCCGAGCGGGTCGGGGGGCGCCTCGCCCCGGTCGGCGTGCCGGAGCGCCCGCTCCTGCGCCTTGATCGCGGCCCACTGCGCCTCGACCTGCGCCGGGTCGCGCAGCGGCGAGCCCTCGGGCAGAAGCCCGCCGTCGGGGGTGAACACGTGCGGATGGCGGCGGATCAGCTTGTCGCCGATCGCGCGCGCCACGTCGTCGAACGCGAAGGCGCCCGCCTCCTCGGCCATGCGGGCGTGGAACACCACCTGGAGGAGCAGGTCGCCGAGTTCGTCGCGCAGGTCGGCGCGGTCGCCCCGCGCCACGGCGTCGGCGACCTCGTAGGCCTCCTCGATCGTGTAGGGCACGACGGTTTCGAAGGTCTGCGCCACGTCCCAGGCGCATCCGCGGTCCGGATCGCGCAGGGCCGCCATCAGGCGCAGGAGCCTGTGCAGGGGCGATTCCCCCGGAATCTGCTCCGGCGCCGGTCCCGGCTCGCGTGCGTCGCTCATGCGGAAGGCGTTAGAGCATGGGGCACGAAACGGAAATCCACCCCTCGCGCGAACTCACGCGCGCCTTACCCGGGCGTCGCGTTCGCGCACCTGCTCGTCCTGCAGGGCGTTGAGGTAGCCGGTCAGGCGTCCGCTGACCGCCGGATCGGCGCACTGGACCCAGAGCGGGGCGGGAAGCGTGCGGACGGGCAGGCGCAGCAGGAAGGTCTCCGCCGACAGGGCAGCCTCCCGCTCGGAGGCGGCGGCGAGAAGGCGGGCGCCCGCCTGCGTGCCGATCAGGATCGCGATCGTTGCCATGGGACACCCACACCCTGCGCCGACAACGGCCGCCGGCCCCAAGCGTTGCGCAAGTCGTCGCGCAAGGCGTCGCGAAGGCGTCGGGCCTGTCGTTGCGCCTGTCTCAGCTGGTCGGCCGGATGCAGAGCGGTTCCCGGGCGAGCGCGAGGCTGAACGACCAGAGGATCTGCCCGACCTCGTCCATCAGCACCGCCCCGGTCAGGAGCATGCCGGCGGCCTTGCGGCAGAGGTCCCGGGCTCCGCGGATCGCGGCTTCCGCGTCCTCCGCCTCCAGGCGGTCGCTGGCGAAGGCGAGGCCGCAGCGGCCGTCCGCGTGCTCTAGGGTGCGTCGGAGATGATAGGCCGGCATCGCTCTGCCCACTCCGCGGTGATCGACCGGCCGCCCGCGATGCGGGCCTCTACGGCAAGCCGAGGCTACGGGCTGCGGCGGATGTCGGAGTTGACCCATGTTAAAGGGAATCGCATTCGTCCGCCCGCGGGGGCCCGGTGTCCGGTCCACGGTGTCGCAGGGCGTCCGGGGCGCCGCAGCCGGCCGCTGCGCGAGGTCCGCGCCAGGCCGTGCCGGGTCTTGTTCCAGCGGTCCGGGGCGCGGATCAGCTCGACCAGCGCGAGCCACGCGGCCAGGCTGACCATCAGGTAGTAGGCGGGCATCCAGAGGACCGATTGGGCGAGGTCGCCCCAGCCGCGACGGGCGCAGCCGAGCAGCGCCGGCAGCACCAGGGCCGCGAGCCCCGTCCCGAACAGCGTGATGGACAGCCCCGTGACGAGGTTGTCCAGGAAGGCGGACGCGGCCGGGACGTCCTGGATCAGCAGGGACCAGACCGCCAGGGCGAGGCACACCGGATAGGCCAGCGCCGAGGCTACGGTGCCCGGGACCAGCGCGACGGCGCAGAGCGCCTCGAGGCCGCCGAGGCTGTGCGCGTTGGCCAGCGGGCGGCGCCCGTGGGTGAGGCTCGTCTGGATCAGGCCCTTCAGCCAGCGGGTGCGCTGGGCGAGCCAGGGCGCGAACCGGGCCGGCGCCTCCTCGAGCGTGGTGCTGGGCAGGTCGCCGACGGTGTAGCCCGCCAGGGCGAGGCGCAGGCCGAGATCGGCATCCTCGGTGACGTTGAAGGCATCCCAGCCGCCCAGCGCCCGCAGCACCCCGGTGCGCAGGTGCATCGAGGTGCCGCCCAGCGGCACCGGCAGCCCGCAGCGGGCCAGCGCCGGGTTCAGGACATCGAACAGGCCCGCATATTCGAGGGCGAAGGCGCGGGCGATCCGCGAATCGCCGGCATTGTCGATCACGAGGCGCCCCTGGAGGCAGGCGGTGCTGTCGGGAAGGCGCGCGAACAGGGCGGCCGCCAGCCGCAGCTGCCCGGGATCGGGGGCGTCCTCGGCGTCGTAGACGGTGAGCAGCGCGCCGCGGGCGAGCGGCAGGGCGACGTTGAGCGCCCGGGGCTTGGTGCGCGGGGCGCCCGGCGGCACCGTGATCACCGCGAACCGGGCCGGCAGGGGGATGCGGGCGAGGGCCGCCGCGGTCTCGGCATCGTCCCGCTCGATGAGGAGCGTGATGTCGAGCTTGGCCGGCGGATAGTCCAGGGCGGCCAGCGCCCGGATCAGCTGGGGCACCACCGCGGCCTCGCGATGGAGGGGAACCAGCACCGTGTAGACCGGCAGGTCCGCATCGGCGAGCGGCGCCACGGCCCCGTCCGCCATCGCCACCGGCGCCGGGATGGCCAGGGCCGCGAGCCGCAGCGTCGTCATGCCCAGGAACAGGCACTGCGCGGCGAGGGCCGCGGCGCGGACGAGCGGCGCCGGGAGGGCCGCGCACAGGCAGAGCCCCGCGGCGAGCGCGAGGACGAGGAGCATCAGCCACCAGACGGCCGGCTCTCGCGCCGTGGCCCGCTCGGGCATCCGCCGCCGCAGGTCGTTGGCGGCATGATCGGCCACCTGCCCGGGGATCGCGGCGAACACCGCTTCGCGCAGATGGGTCGGGCTGGTGATCGCCGGCCGGGCGATGCGGTGGGCGCCATCGAGGAGGTCCGCGATCGCCCGGCCGCGGGGCGCCAGCACGCAGGGTGCCACCGAACCGAGGGCCAGCGGGGCGAGGCCGGTGACGAGGCTCCCCGGGAAGGTGAGGCCCAGGCCGAACGCGATCGGCCCGTCGAGGTAGGGGGCGTCGAGCGCCCGGGCGAGGGCCCGGTAATACGTCGCCTCGGCCATCAGGCCCCCGTTGAGCAGGGCGGTCGCCGCGTCCGTCCCGGCGGCGGCGGCCTCCGCGGCGGCGCGGGCGAGCAGGCGGCCGTCGACGCCCTGCGCGAGAAGGAAGGCGACCTCCGGCGGCAGGGCAGCCTGCGCCGCAGGCGGGCGCTGGAACGACACGCCGCGCGCTCCCCCGGTGGCCTCGGGACGTGGTAGAGGGGGCGGGTGAGCCAGTCCCCCTCCCCCGCTCCGAGAGGAGCACCGCCCCCGCCCCGTCGTCAAGAGCGCGTGGGATCCTTGTCCCATCCTGGCTCGCGGCTGCCGCACTCGTCGTCGGCTTGGGCTGCGGGTCGCAGTGCGTCGGTGCCGCCGCCCAGACCGCCCCGCCGTCTGCCCAGCCGTCCGCACCGCAGACCGCGGCTCCGGCGGCCACGCCCGCCGTCGCGGTGCCGGATTTCTGGAACCCGCGCAGCCGCGGCGAGCGGGTGGACGCCCCCCAGACCGGCCGCGCCGTCCGCTTCCTCACCGACGACGAGTTCCCGCCGCTGCACTTCGCCGGGCCGGACGGCAACCCCACCGGCTTCGTGGTCGAGCTCGCCCGGGCCGTGTGCGAGAAGCTGACGATCTCCTGCACGGTGCAGGCGCGCCGGTTCGACACCCTCCTGGACGCCCTCGACGGCAAGCAGGGCGACGTGGTCGCGGCGGCGATTCCCCTGACCGCGACGCTGCGGGAAAAATTCCTGTCGACGCGCCCGTATTTCCGCTGGCCGGCGCGCTTCGCCGCCCGGACCGACAGGGGCCTCCCCGTCCCCTCGGCGGCGGCGCTCGCCGGCCGCAGCGTCGGGGTCATCGCCGGCAGCGCCCATGCCGCCTACCTTAAGGCGTTCTTCCCGAAGGCCGTACCGAGGGACTTCGCCGACCTCGCGGCCGCCGAGAGCGCGCTCAAGCGCGGCGAGATCGACTACCTCTTCGCCGACGGCCTGAACCTCGCGCTCTATGTCGGCGGCCAGGACGCGGAGTCGTGCTGCGCGCTGATCGGCGGCGACTACCTGGAGAACCGATACTTCGGGGAGGGCATCGGCCTGATCACCCGCCAGGAGGACGCCGCCCTCTCCCGGGCGCTGGACGACGCGCTCCAGCGGGTGTGGGACGACGGCAAATACACCGAATTGTACCTGCGGTTCTTCCCCGTCAGCCCGTTCTGAGGGCTTTCATCGCGGGCGGGAATCGGGGATCCTGCCCGCCGGGCTTCGGCTGTCGGATTGCACCATGACGGATCTGCTCGAACTGGCCATGGCGAAGGCGCGCGACCTGCCTCCGGACCGACAGGACGAGATCGCTCGCCTGCTTCTGGCCTTCGTGGGTGACGAGGGCCCCGTCTACCAGTTCACCCCGGAGGAAGAGGCGGAGCTCGACGAAGCTGATGCCGCCGAGGCGCGGGGCGACTACGCGACCGACGCGGAGGTGCGCGCCATCTGGGCCAAGCATGGCCTGTGAAGCTGCTGCTGACCCGCCCCGCGGCAGCTCAGCTCGACAGGGTGCTTACCTATATCGATGTGCTGAACCCGCAGGGCGCGCGTCACGTCCTGCAACGCGTTCAGGCTGCGATGGATCTACTTCTGCAACATCCCTTCGCGGGCTCAACGACCGCGCGACCCGGAGTTCGGCGGCTCCTCGTACGCCCTTACCCCTACGCGATCACGTATCGCGTCCGCGCAGGCGAAGTCGTCATACTGGGCATCCGGCACAGCGCGCGCCGGTCGCAAGTCTGACCGCGCTCTGCTGATCGTGCCATCGTCGCTGCGGGTGATCGTGGCCCCGCATTGCACCGCCAGACGTTCCGCTCCAATGCGAACCGCTCTAGGGTGGGCGCTTCCCATTCGCGCTCATCCAGACCACATGCCAGCCGCTCCCCCAGCCCTGACCCTCGACCCCGACATCGTCGAGGCCGCCGCCAACGCCGCCGCCTGGCCCTTCGAGGAGGCGCGCAAGCTCGTGGCGCGGCTGGAGAAATCCGGCAAGACCGAGATCCTGTTCGAGACCGGCTACGGCCCCTCGGGCCTGCCGCATATCGGCACGTTCGGCGAGGTCGCCCGCACCTCCATGGTGCGCCACGCCTTCCGGGTGCTCACCCGCGACGCGGTGCCGACCCGGCTGATCGCCTTCTCGGACGACATGGACGGGCTGCGCAAGGTCCCGGACAACGTGCCGAACCGCGAGATGCTGGCCGCCCATCTCAACCAGCCGCTCACCCGCGTGCCGGACCCGTTCGGCACCCATGACAGCTTCGGGGCGCACAACAACGCCGAATTGCGCCGCTTCCTCGACGCGTTCGGGTTCCGTTACGAGTTCCGCTCGGCGACCGAATGCTACCGCGCGGGCGTGTTCGACGCGACGCTCCTGCGGGTTCTGGAGCGCTACGACGCCGTGATGGAGATCATGCTGCCGTCGCTGCGGGCCGAGCGCTCGGCGAGCTACTCGCCGTTCCTGCCGCTCCACCCGGTCACCGGCCACGTGATGCAGGTGCCGATCGACGAGGTGAAGGCCGGCACCGGCACCATCGTGTGGCGCGATCCCGCCACGGGCGAGCGCTACGAGACCCCGGTGACCGACGGCCACGCCAAGCTGCAGTGGAAGCCCGACTGGGCGATGCGCTGGGTGGCGCTGGGCGTCGATTACGAGATGGCCGGCAAGGACCTGATCGATTCGGTCAAGCTCTCGGCCAAGATCGCCCGGGCGCTCGGCGGCGAGCCGCCGGAGGGCTTCAATTACGAGCTGTTCCTCGACGAGAAGGGCCAGAAGATCTCGAAGTCGAAGGGCAACGGCCTGACGATCGACGAATGGCTCAAGTACGGCACGCCGGATTCGCTCGCCCTGTTCATGTACAACAAGCCGCGCGAGGCCAAGCGCCTGTTCTTCGACGTGATCCCCCGGCACGTGGACGAGTATATCGGCTTCCTCGACCGCTATGCCGGGCAGGACGCGAAGCTGCGGCTCGGCAACCCGGTCTGGCACCTCCACGCCGGCAACCCGCCGGAGCCCGAGCGGGTCGAGGGCGCGAGCCTGACCTTCGCGATGCTGCTCAACCTCGCCGCGGTGGCCAACACCGAGGATCCGGCGGTGCTGTGGGGCTTCATCCGCCGCTACGCGCCGCAGACCGGGCCGGAGACCCATCCGGGCCTCGACCGGCTGGTGGTGCACGCCCTGAAGTACTTCTCGGATTTCGTGCGCCCGGCCAAGACCTACCGGGCGCCGACGCCCGAGGAGCGGGCGGCGCTGGAGGATCTGTCGGAGACGCTCAAGGACCATGCCGGCTCCACCGATCCGGAGGCCCTGCAGGCGGCGGTCTACGAGGTCGGGCGGCGCCACTTCCCCGACACGTCCGGCAAGGCCAAGAGCCCGGACGGGCGGCCCGGCGTGTCGCAGGCGTGGTTCACCAGCCTCTACAACGTGCTGTTCGGCGAGGCGCGCGGACCCCGGTTCGGCTCCTTCGTGGCGCTCTACGGCGTCGCGGAGACGCGGGCCCTGATCGCCTCCGCGCTGTCGGGGGCGCTGGTGGCCGAGCACGCGGCCTTCGCGGCCGGCAAAGCCCCGTCGCTCGAGGACGTGTGACCGCGCGATGATCGTCGACAGCCTCGCCGCGCTGGAGGCGATCTACGACGCGCCCCTGGCGCCCGCCTCCACCGCCAAGGTGGCGGCTTCGATCACGCCCGCCTACGCGGCGCTGATCGCGGCCTCGCCCTTCGCGGTGCTGGCCACCAGCGGCCCCGAGGGGCTCGATTGCAGCCCCCGCGGGGACCGGCCGGGCTTCGTGCAGGTCGCCGACCCGCGCACGCTGATCCTGCCGGACCGGCGGGGCAACAACCGGATCGACTCGCTGCGCAACATCGTGCGCGACCCCCGGGTGGGGCTGCTGTTCCTGATCCCGGGCTCGGGCACGACCCTCCGGGTGAACGGGACGGCCCTGATCTCGGCCGATCCGGATCTCCTTGCCTCCTTCCGCGTCGACGGGCACGCGCCGCGCACCGCGGTCGTGATCACCGTGGCGGAGGTCTATTTCCAGTGCGCCCGGGCGATCATCCGCGCGGGGCTGTGGGACGCGGAGGCCCGCGTCGATCCGGCGACCCTGCCGACGCCCGGGGCGATCCTGGCGGCGCTCACCGCGGGCGCGGTCGGCGGTGCGCGCTATGATGCCGAATGGCCCGAGCGGGCGGCGAAGACGATGTGGTGAGGACCGGGCCGGTCCGGGCCCCGACCGTGTCGTCGCGGTCCACGGCAGGGTGGGCGTGCCGGTTGCACGCCCCGCCCATCTCTGCTCTCTCCTCCCCCGAGGCTCAGGAGACGCGTGCATGGCGAACCCGGCGCAGGTCACCGGCGCGCCCGAGCCGGTGAAGGCCGGGACGGGCGCCTTCCTCACCCCCCTGTTCACCGACCGGCGGGTCGCCGCGGTGCTGGGCCTCGGCTTCGCGCAGGGGATCCCGTTCCTGCTCGTCTACGCGACCCAGTCGGCGTGGCTCGTCCAGGCGAAGGTGCCGCTGGCCACCATCGGGCTGATGAGCGAGCTGACCATCGCCTACAAGCTCAAGTTCCTGTGGGCGCCGTTCCTCGACCGGTACGACGCGCCGCTCGTCGGCCGCTGGCTCGGGCGGCGCCGCGGCTGGATCGTCGCCACGCAGATCCTGGTGGCGCTCGCGCTCGCCGGCGTCGCCTTCGGCGATCCGGCGAACTGGCTCGCCTGGACGGTGGCGTTCTCGCTGGCGCTCGGCGTCGCCGGCGCCACGCAGGACGTGGTGATCGACGGCTGGCGCATCACCGCCGCGCCCCCCGAGCAGCAGGCGCTGATGTCGTCCTGGTCGGAGATCGGCTTCCGGATCGGCAACCTCGCGGCAGGGGCGGGCGCCCTCTACCTGTCCGACGCCTATGGCTGGCGCGCCGCCTACCTGTGCATGGCCGCCCTCATGGCCCCCGGCACGGTCGCGGCCCTGCTGGCGCCCGAGCCCCCTGCCCCCGAGGCGCCCGCCACCGGCGGGTTCGTCGAGACCGTCTGGGCGCCGATCCGCGACCTCCTGGCCCGGCTCGGGCCGCTCGCCGTCCCGGTGCTGGCGCTGGTCGCGGGCTTCCGGATGCCCGGCTACGTCTCGAACGCCATGGCGATCCCGCTGTTCAAGACGCTCGGCTATTCCAACACCGACATCGCCACCGTGACGAAGCTGTTCGGCTTCTGGATCGCGCTCGGCGGGACCTTTCTCGCCAGCGCCATCATCCCGCGGATCGGCATGATGGCGAGCCTGCTGATCGGCACCGTCACCGCCTCGGCCTCGCACCTCGCGCTGGCCTATCTCGCTTGGCACGGCGGCCATGGCGGCGCCGCCTTCTGGACCTTCGCGGTCACCGTGGGGATCGACGGCTTCGCCTACGCCTTCGCGTCGATCGTGCTGATCACCTACATGTCCCGGCTCTCGGCCACCGCGCACGCGGCGAGCCAGTACGCCCTGCTCACCTCGCTCTGCGCCCTGCCCGGCAGCCTGCTCGCCGGGTTCTCGGGCTTCGTGATCGAGCAGACCGGGTTCGCGTGGTTCTTCGTCGGCACGTCCCTGATCGGTATCCCGGTGGCGCTGCTGTGCGTCCTGGTGGCGCGCCGGCACGGGCCGATGGAGGCGCCGGGGCAGGCCGCGTGAAACCAGCGCGAGGCGGCGTCCCGCCCGGGATCGCAGCCGGCGGTTGTCTCTTTAGCGGAGATTAACCATGGGGCGGCTTAATGGCGGGGACGGTTGATGTCCTCCCCAGACGGGCAACCCTGACCACGCGCGCGGAAAAAGCCTCCGCGGGCGAACGGTGGCGGCTGCCTGCGGGGAAGCGCGGACGCGAGTTCCCCGAATGGCCCAGGCTGCGATCTCCCGAACCGCGTACCGCGCCGCCGCGCCCGCGCGGACGGCACCCCCGCGCATCACCTACGTGGAGACCCCCTACGACCCCGTCGTCCGGACTCGGGCCCCCTACCCGAGCGCCATGCGGCGCGCCCGCCGCCGGGCCCGGCTGACCGGCCTCATCGCGCTGACGGCCGTGACCCTGGCCGGCTGGGCCGTGCTCACCCCTCCGCCGGGTCCGCCCGTCGGCGAGCCGCCGGCCGTCGCGGCCACCGCGGAGCCGGCCCCCGCGCTCCGGTCCACCCTGGCCACGGCCCGGGACCCGGCGCCCCGGCCGAGCGTCGCCTGGATGCTCGATCCGAGGGCCGCCCTGGGCTCCGGCGCGGCGCGCGCCTTCGGGGACGAGGCGCCGCCCGCCCCCGGATTCCTGGTCGCCGTCGCCGAACCGCCGGCGGCGATCCGGGAGATCGCCCGGCAGGTCGCACAGGCGGAGCAGGTCCGGAGTACCCGGGCCCGGGTTGCCCAGGCCAGGATCGTCGAGGCCGCGAAGACGCCGGAGCCGCAGTTGCGCACCGCCGAGGCCGCGCCGACGCCGGCGGCCCTCGCGCCCGTCGCCACCTCTTCCCTCGTGCCGCTGCCGGTGGCGCGGCCGCCGGAGTTCCGGCGCGCCGCCCCGGCGCCCATCCGCGTGGCCGCCCGCGCCATGCCCCGCACCCGCGACGTGTTCCGCGCCGCGATGGCCGAGGAGCCCTCGTTCTTCGAGAAGCTGTTCGGCGGCGGGTCTCGGGAGGAGTCCCGCCAGGAGGCGCGCCAGGCGCTGGCCTATGCCAGCCCGGATGCCCTGCCCCAGGAAGCCCCGCGCACCCGGATCAGCCCGGCGCCCGAGTCGGTGGCCGGCACGGCGGTCTACGACATCACCGCCCGCACGGTGACGCTGCCCTCCGGCGAGGTGCTGGAGGCCCATTCCGGCCTCGGCGAGGCCATGGACAACCCGCGCTACGTCCACCTGCGGATGCGCGGCTCGACCGCCCCCCGGTACCTACGACCTGACGGAGCGCGAGCGCCTGTTCCACGGGGTGCGGGCGATCCGCCTCAACCCGGTGGGCGGCAGCGCCGCGATCCACGGGCGCGACGGCCTGCTCGCCCACACCTACATGCTGCGTCAGCCCGGCGCGTCGAACGGCTGCGTCTCGTTCCGCGACTACAACCGCTTCCTGCAGGCCTTCCTGCGCGGCGAGGTCCGGCGGCTCGTTGTGGTGGCCGGCAGCGGCGGCGATTTCTTCGGCAGCCGGATCGGCATGGCCGATCGTCCGGGCCGGCGCGGATAAGGGCTGCGCCGAAAGTCGGAGATCACTTCCGCGCGGCGCGGCTTTACGCGCCCGCCCAAGCCTGCCTTAACGGGGCTCAGACGCCAGCCCTGACAAGAGGCACCCGATGAAACTGCCCCGCCGCTTCTTCCAGCCCCTCGCCACCGGCGCGCCGGCCCCGTTCCGCGAGCTGCCGGTGCGGCTGGAGCGGATGATCCACTTCGTGCCGCCCCACAACGACAAGGTCCGCGCCCGGGTGCCGGAGCTCGCCGGCACGGTCGACGTGGTGCTGGGCAACCTGGAGGACGCGGTCCCCGCCGACCAGAAGGAGGCGGCGCGCAAGGGCTTCGTGGCCATGGCCCAGGCCACCGACTTCGCCGCCACCGGCACCGGCCTCTGGACCCGGATCAACGCCCTCAACTCGCCGTGGATTCTCGACGACCTGTTCACGATCGTCGCCGAGGTCGGGGACAAGCTCGACGTCGTGATGGTGCCCAAGGTCGAGGGGCCGTGGGACATCCACTACATCGACCAGCTCCTCGCCCAGCTCGAGGCGCGCCACGGGGTGACGAAGCCGATCCTGGTCCACGCGATCCTGGAGACCGCCGAGGGCGTGGCCAACGTCGACGCCATCGCGTCGGCCTCGCCGCGGATGCACGGCATGAGCCTGGGGCCGGCGGATCTCGCGGCGTCGCGCGGCATGAAGACCACCCGGGTCGGTGGCGGCCATCCGGATTACCGGGTGCTCAGCGATCCCTCGGGCGACGCCCCCCGGGCCACGGCGCAGCAGGATCTCTGGCACTACACGATCGCCAAGATGGTCGATGCCTGCATGGCCAACGGCATCAAGGCCTTCTACGGCCCGTTCGGCGATTTCTCAGACGGCGATGCCTGCGAGGCGCAGTTTCGCAACGCCTTCCTGATGGGCTGCGCCGGGGCCTGGACGCTGCATCCGAGCCAGGTGGCGATCGCCAAGCGGGTCTTCGCGCCGGATCCGGCCGAGGTCGCCTTCGCGGCCCGGATCGTCGAGGCCATGCCGGACGGAACCGGCGCGGTGATGCTCGACGGCAAGATGCAGGACGACGCCACCTGGAAGCAGGCGAAGGTCATCGTGGATCTGGCCAAGCTCGTGGCCGCGAAGGATCCGGAGCTGGCGGCGGTGTACAAGCTGGGGTGACTCTTTCACGCCCCGAACCGCGCCCGGTACTCCTGCGGCGTCGCCGCGACATGCCTTGAAAAGCTGCGCCGCAGCGTCTCCTCGGAGCCGAAGCCGCAGCTCCGGGCGATGCGCTTCACCGGCTGCGCCGTCTCGGCGAGCGCCCGCCGGGCGGCCTCCACCCGCAGGCGCTCCACCGCCTTGGCCGGGGTCAGGCCGGTCGCCTCCAGATAGTGCCGGCTGAGGCTGCGCTCGCTCATCCCGGCGGCTGCGGCCAGCGCCGGCAGCGACAGGTCGCCCGAGAGGTTCTCGGCGATGAAGGCGTGGAGCCGCCCGAACCGCTCCTCCCCCGCCTGCAGGGCCAGCGCCGCGCTGAACTGCGCCTGCCCGCCGGGGCGCTTGAGGAACATCACGAGGTGGCGCGCCACCGCCAGGGCGAGGGGGCGGCCGAGATCCTCCTCCACCAGGGCCAGCGCCAGGTCGATGCCGGCCGTGACGCCCGCCGAGGACCAGACCGGTCCGTCGCGCACGAAGATCGGGTCCGGCTCCACCCGGACCCGCGGATGGCGCGCGGCGAGCGCGCCGCAATGCTTCCAGTGGGTGACGGCCCGCCGCCCGTCGAGGAGGCCGGCCGCGCCCAGCAGGAACGCGCCGGTGCAGACCGAGGCGACCCGGCGGGCGCGGGCGGCCCGGTCCCGCACCCAGGCCACCAGGGCCACGTCGCCGCAGGCCGCGACGACGCCGGGTCCGCCGGCGATCACCAGGGTGTCGACCGGCGCGTCGCGGTCCGGGAGCGGGTCGACCATCAGCCGCAGGCCCGCCGAGGCGGTGAGGGCCAGATCGCCGGCCGACACCACGCGCGGCGCGTAGGGCGTGCCGGCGCCGCCATGCTCGTTGGCGGTGGCGAAGACCTGGAGCGGTCCGGCCACGTCGAGGAGCTGCACCTCCGGGAAGGCCAGCACTTCCACGGGCCGCGGCGTGTTTGGCGAGATGCGAGGGGTCTTTGGCATGTCCGCCAGATCCTGCCGCGGTAGGGTCCCGCTGTCCACCACGGAGGCATCGGCATGATCCCGACCGACACGCACCTTCAGATCGGCTCGCTCCTGTTCGAGGGGCTCGACCAGATCGACCTCACCGGGCCGTTCGAGGTCCTGTCGCGGGTGCCCAACAGCACCTACCGGATCTACGGGGCGAGCCCCGAGCCCGTCCGCGACGTGCGCGGCCTCCGGATGCTGCCGGACGCGACCTTGCGCGACGCCCCGCGTCTCGACGTGCTCCACGTGCCGGGCGGCCATGGCCAGGAGGCGCTGATGCGCGACGCCGCGATCCTCGGCTGGATCCGCGATCAGGCGGCGGGCGCGAGCCACGTCCTCTCGGTCTGCACCGGCGCCCTCCTCCTCGGGGCCGCGGGCCTCCTCGTGGGGCGGCGGGCGACGACCTACTGGAACGCGGTCCACCTGCTGCCGTTCTTCGGCGCCGAGCCGGTGGACGCCCGCGTCGTCATCGACCGCGACGGAGAGGACCGCACCTGGGTCTTCGCCGCCGGCGTCACCGCGGGGATCGACGGGGCGCTGCGGCTCGCCGCGGAGCTGCGCGGCGACGAGGCCGCGCAAGGCATCCAGCTCGGCATCCAGTACGCGCCCGAGCCCCCCTTCGACAGCGGCACGCCCGGCACGGCCCCGCCGGCCATCCTGGCGCGGGCCCGGGCGGCGGCGGCCGACATCACCGCCCGGCGCGAGGCCACGGCCCGCGCCATCGCGGCCGAACTCGGCATCCGGGTCCCTGGAGGAGACCCCCGATGAACCTCACCCACGTGCGCGCCTTCGCGGCCGCCCTGCAGGCCAAGGATCGGGACGCCATGCTGGCGCAGATGGCCGACGGCGTCGTGCTCAACACGCCGCTCGCCGCCGAGCCCGTGCGGGGCAAGGCCGCGATCCGACCGGTGGTCGACGCGCTGCTGGCGACGATCGACGCCTTCGAGATCCGCGAGATCCTGCAGGGGCCCGTCTACGCGGCGGCGTTCTTCGGGGCCTCGGCCGGCCCCCACCGGATCGACGGCACCGATGTCTGGCGCCTCGACGAGGCCGGGCTGATCCGCGAGATGACGGTGCTCTGGCGGCCCCTGCCCGAGGCGATCGCCGTCCGGGATCTGCTTCTTCGCGCCGCCAATACAGGAGGATCGGTGCGCGGCGGGTGACACGATCCGTCATCGGACCTATCTGTCCGTCCTGGACGGATCGAACCATGACGGACGTGACACTGAGAACCGCGAAGTTCGCGATCGGCGCCGTGGTGCGCCACCGGATCTACCCGTTCCGGGGCGTCGTCTTCGACGTCGATCCGGTGTTCGACAACACCGAGGAATGGTGGCTGTCGATCCCCGAGGAGGTGCGGCCGCGCAAGGACCAGCCCTTCTATCACCTCCTGGCCGAGAACGCCGAGACCGAGTACGTCGCCTACGTGTCGGAGCAGAACCTGCTGCCCGACACCTCGGGCGAGGCCCTGCGCCACGCCGCGATCGCCGAGATGTTCGTGCGCGACGATGCGGGCGCCTACCGGATGCGCGACCGCGCCACGAACTGACCGGTCGCGCCAGGGTCCGGGAAAAGGGCTCGGCAAAAGGGTCCGGCAAGCCCGCGACGGTCGCCTCGTGCGACGGCGGGCGCCGTCGGACGGGCTCCGCGCCATGGTCACCAGATCCCGATTCGCGACGACGCCCCTGGCCGCCGGCTTCCTCTGCGCCCCCGTCCGCGCCGCCGAACTCGATGCCGGCGGGCTGGTGCTCCGGCGCGAGCCCGGCAGCGCGCTGGCGAGCGCGGACCTGTCGATCGCCCGCGACCGGATCACCGTGTCGTACCTGTTCCGCAGCCGGGTCGGCCCCCACCCTGGTCCGCTGGGAAGCCCGGGACCACCGGCCGGATCAGGACCTGCAGTGCTGATCGTAATGCCGGAGTCGCGCCCGATGGGGAGCCGGTAGGCGCCGCAAACGCGCGGGGCCGAACCTCGCGGTCCGGCCCCTGGAACGGGCCCGCCTCGCGGCGGGCCGATGCGAAACGGTCTTACTTGGCGGCCGGAGCCGCCGCGCCCGCCGCCGGAGCCGCGCCGGCCGCGCCGCCCTGCTGCTCGAGCTTCTTGCGCATGTCCTCGGAGCGCTTCTCCAGCTCCGCCTGGAGCTTCTTCTGCTGCTCCTCGAGCACCTTCGGATCGACGGCCGGACCGTCGAAGGCCTTGCCGAAGCCGGCCAGCGGCACCGCGAAGGTGACCTCGCGCTGGGTCTGGTTCTGCACCGAGACGTTGAGGGTCGTGCCCTTCTTCATCGCGGCGACCACGCCGGCATCGACGCCGCCGGCCTCGGCGAAGCAGCCGTTCGGGAAGCAGACCGCGAAGCGGCCGGCCGTCGGGGTCTGACCGTCGACGTTGAACCGGATGCCCGGCTGCAGCAGCAGGCCGAGGGGCAGCAGGTAGCGGATCACCCGCACCTCCTGCTTCTGGGCGGGGTTCTTCATCTCATAGACCGCCACCGCCAGCACGGGCTGGCCCTGGTCGGACACGAAGTCGCGGGTCGTGTAGCAGATGTCGGTGCCCGAGTTCTGGTCCTTGCCGCAGACCTTGGTCCAGTCGGCCTGGCTCGGCTCGGACTTCACGGTGACGATCTGCGGGCCGGTCTGGGCGGCCGGGGTGTTGGCCGCCGGGGTGCCCGGCGCGGTCGGCGCGGGGGCGGTCGGGGCCGGGGCGGCGGGTTTCTTCGGCTGCGCCAGGGCCGGCGCGGCCGCGAGGCCGAGGCCCGCGAGACCGAGGAGGGCAGCGCGCGCGCGCGTCGCGGAGCGGGTGAAGGACATCGGCTCTGACCCCTTGGAAGAGACGTGGTGTGACTGGCAGGATGCGGAGCCCGCCTGACGGCAGGTCCGCCGGAGCGACCGGGTGCGCGCCGCCATGACGGGCTGCCATGACGGACCGCCCGGAGGTCCGGATGAATCGGTCCGGTCGTCGGACGGGACTGGCGCCCGGAGGCCCGCATGTCCCGCCCCGACCGGGCGGCCTGCCTTTCCCCTGGAATGAGGCGAAGGCATGACACCGCGGCTTGACACCGCGACGAGCGGGCACGTCGGCGCCCGCTCGTCCGCGGCCGGCCCCCGATAGGCCCGCCTCTGCCCAGCCGCAAGCGCGACGTTGCACGAGCACGTGATCGGCCCGGTCGCACAGCCCGGGGCCGGGCTTGCGGCATCGGCGGGCGCGGCCGGGCTTAGCGGTCGGTTAACCGTACTCGGCCGACCATGCTGCGGGATCTGCAGTATCGATGGGGCGGCAAGTTTGAGCGCGTTCGCGGTGGCGGAGAGGACGGCCGACGCCGCACCGGACGCGTCCGCGCGGGCCGACGGACTGCGCGGCAACCTGCGCGGCAGTCTGTCCGCCCGCCTGTTCGCGGCGGCGCATACCGGCCCGCAGCGCACGGCCCTGCGTGATTCGGGCGACCGGACCGGCTGGTGCGGGCGTCCGCCGATCGTCTGGACCTACGCGGCCGCCGCCGAGATCGTCGGGCGCCTCGCCCGCGGGATCGGTGCGTGGCGCCTCCCGGCCGGCAGCCGGATCGGCCTGTGGTTCTCCGGGGGGGCCGAATCGGCCCTGGCGCACCTCGCCGTCGAGGCGGCCGGTCACCTGCCCTGCCCGATGCCCGCCGCCTGGGATCCCGAGCAGCTCTCCGCCGGGATCGCGGCTGCGGGCCTCGTCGCGGTGCTGACGGAGGGGCGGCGCGGCGAGCGCCGGCCCGCGGATGATCTCACCCATGCGGCCGCGCGGCATTTCAACCTGAGCTACCTCGCCGCCTTCGGACCCGGCGTGCCGGACGGCGTGATCAGCCTCGACGCCATGGCCCTCGAGCGCGGGGTGGCCGAGCCGGTCCCGAGCCTCGGCCTCGTGACCTTCGCGGGCGGCGACCCGGGCCGGCCGGTCTACCGCTCCGCGGAGGCGCTCGCGGCCGCCATCGCGGTGCATCTCGACGCCCTTCCGGTGAGCCCGGACGAGCGGATCCTGACGCTCCTGCCGGCCCATGACCTGCGCGGCCTGGTGACCGGCCTCGGCGCCGCGCTGATGGCCGGGGCCGGCCTCGAGACGGTGATCCCCTTCGACGGTGCGGGCTTCCGCGCCGCCCTGCTGCGGCCCGTGCCGACCCGGCTCGTCGCGCCCGTGCTGATCGAGCCGGCGCTCGCGGCCCTGCCCCTGCCCTGGACCGTGCGCACCCTCAACGTGGTTCACCGGGCGCCAGCCTCCCTGCAGCTCTCCGCGCCCGGCCCCGCGGTCCCGCAGCGCCTCGACTCCCTGGTCTTCGACGAGGAGGCCGTGCTGACCCGTCCCGGTCTGCAAGACCTCGCCGCGACCCTGGACGATCCGGACCGGGCACCCCTGCCCCGAGCCCTCCTGGCGCTCGCCCGCCGCGCCGATGGCGGCCTGGCCTATCGCGGCCCGGCCTGCGCGACGGCGCCGCTCCCCCGCGGCGAGATCCCGGGCACGGACGCGGCGACCTGGCGGGGCGCGGTTCGCGCGGCGAAAGCCTGAACGCCGGCCCACCGGCGGTTCATCCCGCGCTCAGGCGCGGCGGATAATCTCGCATCTGCACACGGTCCGACGGATCCGAACCGTACCTTCGCGGGTTCTGCAACGGATTGTGGTCACGGCTACCTTTCCAAGCTGTGCCGGATGGAGTACCGCTCAAGCTCATGGGTGCGCTGCAACAAGTGCTCGTGGTCGATGACGGCGTTCGCGCCGTCGACCGGTCCCTTTCGGGCGAGCTGGCCAACCTGGGCTACGCGAGCGTCACCGCCTCCATGGAGGCGGCGGACGACGTGCTGGCCGTGATCGCCCGTCCCTCCGCCGTCCTGCTCCAGACCCCGACCCGCCGGAATCCAGCCTATGCCCGCCGGGCCGCGCGCCTGCGCTCCCAGCTTCGGGATCGCGGGATCCCCGTCATCCTGATCGGCGATTCGGGCGAGGTCCGCTCCGGCGGACCCGTCGACCTCGCGACCCGCCTCGGCGCCTACGTGGCGGCGCAGCCGGACCTCTAAGTCTTCGTCCTCCCCAGGACGGGGCGAGGTCGAGCCGTCGCTCTACCGCGTCCCGCGCATCAGCTCCGGCGCGCCGATCCGCGGCAGCACACCCTCTCGCATCACCAGCCGCCGCAGCGGCCCGAGCTGCGCCATCGCCAGGAGACCGAGGCCGCGGAGCGCATCCACCGGCAGCAGGTCGGTCAGCAGGCTGCGGTTGAGGAGATCGACCGCGGCCGTGCGCGCCGCCGTATCGATTCGGCGGGCGCGGGCATAGGCGTCGAGCGCCGGACGGCTCCCGGGATCGCGCCCGTCCCGGGCGGCGTCGCGGATCACGTCCCGCAGGGTCGCGGCATCGCGCAGGCCGAGATTCAGGCCCTGCGCGCCGATCGGCGGGAAGACGTGCGCCGCCTCGCCGATCAGCGCCAGCCGCTGGGCCACCGGACGCGCCACCGCGAGCCCGCGCATCGGCACGAGGCCGCGCGGGCCGTCGACCCGCATCGCGCCGAGCATCCCCCGGGCCTGCCGCTCCACCGCCCGACCGAGGGCCGCGTCGTCGAGGGCGGCGAGCCGCCGGGCCGCCCCCTCCCCGGTCACCCAGACGAGGCTGGAGCGGTGCCCGCCCGGCAGCGGCACCAGGGTGAAGGGGCCGGAGCGGGTGTGGAATTCGGTGGAGACGTCCCGGTGCGGCCGGTCATGGGCCAGGATCGTGGTGATGGCGTTCTGCGGGTAGGTCCAGTCGCGCACGCGCAGGCCGCTCGCGGCCCGGAGCGGGGAGCGTCCCCCGTCCGCGCCGACCACCAGCCGGGCCTCGATCGCGCCACCCCCTGCCAGGGCGATCCGCGCGGCCGCTTCGCCGGGTGCGGCACCGGCGGAATCCGCCTCGACCAGGGTGAGGTTCTCCTGGGCCCGGGCGCGGGCGCGCAGGCTCTCGACCAGGCGGGCGCTCTCGACGTTCCAGCCGAAGGCGTCCAGGCCGATCTCGGCGGCCTCGAAGCGCACCGGCGGCGGCCGGAACAGGCTGCCGGTGTCGTCGACGATCTGCAGGGTGCAGAGCGGGCTCGCCTGCGGCGCCACGGCCGCCCAGGCCCCCAGCGCCCCCAGGAAGCGCACCGAGCCGTCGAGCAGCGCCACGGTGCGCCCGTCCGCCACGGGCGCGTGGCGGCCGACCAGGGCCGTCGGGATTCCCTCCCGGGCGATCGCCAGCGCGGCGGCGAGACCGGCGGCTCCCGCCCCGACCACGGCGACGTCGAAGGCCATGTTGGCTATCTCGGACATGCTGTCTTGTGCGAACCTCTGCCCGTTCCCCTGCCGATCCGCCCTCTTCCGCTGTCGGGAAGTGCGGGACCCGCGGCTTGCCATCCGCGCGGCACCTGCCCGTATCTGCGCTTTCGGCTCTCTCTGCCAACCCCGCCCCGCGAAGGCCACAGCGCCGCAGCCCGGAGGTCCGCATGCCGGTGCGATTCGGCCCCTCATCCAGCTTCGCCGCCGTGGCGCCGCGCTACGACGCGACCCGCCGAATCCCGGAGGTGCACCTGCTGGCCTGCTACGACCGCCTGATCGCGGCCGGATTGTTCCCCGAGCGCGGCCGGATCTGTGACGCGGGCTGCGGCACCGGCCAGATCTCCCTGCCGCTCGCCGGGTGCGGCTACAGGGTCGTGGGCTACGATCTCGCGGCGGAGATGGTGCTCCGCGCGCGGGCCAAGGTCCGGCCGGGCTGGGATGCCCTCTACGCGGTGGCCGACGTCCGTGCCCTGCCCGAACGGGATGCCGCCTGCGATGCCGTGGTCGTCTCGAAGCTGTTCATGCACATCGCCGACTGGCAGGCGGCCGCGCTGGAGCTGATACGCGTCGCGCGGCCCGGCGCGCCCATCGTGCATCTGCGCGACCGGGGGGCCTACGGCACCGAGATCCGCCGGCACTTCACGGGGCGCCTCCGGGCGGCTGGCTTCGACAGGCTGTTCCTCGGACCCGACCCCGGTTCGAATGCCGCCCTGGTCGCCTTAATGACCGCTCAGGGCTGGCCGCTGGTACCGCTGGCGACAGATGATATCGGCTGGCGCTTCGAGACGACGGCCGCCGAAACGCTCCGGGGTTTGCGCGAGCGCATCTTCGCCGAGTTCTGGTACGTGCCGGAGGCCGCGTATGCGACGGCCCTAGCCGAGACCGAAGCTTGGGCGGCGGCCGAGCCCGGCGGCCTCGCCCGGACCGAGACCATGACGCCGTACCTTGCGGTTGACCTGTTCCGGGCCGCAGGCTGAACACCGTCAGCCCAGGAACGCCGCCAGCTCCGAGAAAACCTCCTCCGGCCGCTCCTCCTGGAGGGTGTGGCCGCAGTTGAGGGCCCGGCCCGAGACGGTGGTGGCCTTCTCGCGCCAGGTCTCCAGCACGTCGTAGGTCTGGCCCACCGTGCCCTTCGCGCCCCAGAGCGCCAGCAGCGGCGCCGTGACGCGCGCCTGCGAATCGGCCGCGTCGTGCTCCAGGTCGATCCCGGCGGCGGCCCGGTAATCCTCGCAGATCGCGTGCCGGCAGGCCGGGTCGGAATAGCAGCGCAGGTACTCGGCGAAGAGGTCCGGCGGCGTCGAGCCGGGGGTCTTGGACTGGCCCTCGATGTGGTGGCGCAGGAAGTATTCCGGATCCGCCCCGATCAGCGTCTCCGGCAGGGGATGGGGCTGGATGAAGAAGAACCACCAGAAATAGCGGGTGGCGAAATCCTTGTCGGTGCGCGCGTACATGGTCGCGGTCGGCGCGATGTCGAGGACCGCGACCCGCTCGACGGCTTGGGCGTGGTCCAGGGCGAGGCGGTGGGCGACGCGTCCGCCCCGGTCGTGGCCGACCACGGCGAAGCTTTCGTGGCCGAGGGTCCGCATCACCGCGACCGCGTCGGCCGCCATGGCGCGCTTGGCGTAGGTGGCGTGCCGCTCGCCGCCCGGGGGCTTGGCCGAGTCGCCGTAGCCGCGCAGGTCCATGGCCACGACGCTGCGGCGCTCCGCGAGGCGCGGGGCGACGTGCAGCCACGTGGACAGGGTCTGCGGATGACCGTGCAGCAGCAGGACCGGCGGCCCGGAGCCGCCCGAGCGGGCCTGGATCGTCACGCCCGGTTCGGTCTCGATCCGGTGCCGCTCGAACCCGGGCAGGAAGTCGCTGGCCATGGGGGAGGATCTCCATCGCGCCGCACGGGCGCCGCACTGGCGCGGCGCGATGCACCGGATGATAAGGCGCCTCCGGCACCATGTCCGCCGAACCGCCATGACAGATGCACGCGCGCCTCACGACCTGGTCCTGAACGCCCCCGAAGCCGTCGAGGCCCCGGAGGGCGCCCCCGCGGCCGCCCCGGCCCTGCGCCCGAGCATCCTCGACGCGCTCTTCGCGCCGGCCCGCGCACTGCCGGGCATCGGCCCGAAGATGGCGCCGCTGATCGAGAAGCTGCTCGGCACCCCCGAGCGCGAGGCCCGGGTCGTGGACCTGCTGTTCCACCTGCCCCAGGGCGGCGTGGCGCGGAAGCTCATGGGCTCGATCAGCGAGGCGCCCACGGGCGAACCGGTGACGATCGGCGTCACCGTGGTGGCGCACCGTCCGGCGCAGATCGGGGCCGGCAAGCGCCCGCATCGGGTGCTGGTGGAGGATGCCTCCGGCGACATTTCGCTGGTGTTCTTCGGCATGCCCCGCGCCCGGGTCGAGAAGATGCTGCCCCTCGGCGCGCACCGCTACATCACCGGCCGGATCGACCTCTGGGACGGCACCCGCCAGATGGTCCACCCGTCCCGGATCGTGGACGAGGCGGGCTTGGCCGAACTGCCCGCCGTCGAGCCGGTCTACGGCGCCACCGAGGGGCTGACCTCCCGGGCGATCAACAAGCTCGCGGTGGCGGCCCTCGACCGCCTGCCGGTCCTGCCGGAATGGCAGGATGCGGCCTGGCTGGAGCGGAACCGCCTGCCCGCCTTCGCGGACGCGCTCCGTCTGGAGCACCGCCCCGAGGAGGCGCCGCCGAAGGCCGAGGACCCGCTCCAGCCGCCGCCGGGGACGCCGGCCCGGCGGCGCTTGGCCTATGACGAGCTCCTCGCCTCGCAGCTGGCGCTCGCCCTGCTGCGCGCCCGCCAGCGGCGCAAGGCCGGCCGGGTGAATGCCGGCGACGGGGCCCTGAGCGGGCGCATCGCGGCCGCCCTCCCCTTCGCGCTGACCGGCGCCCAGGCCCGGGCAGTGGCGGAGATCCGCGCGGATCTCGCCGCGCCGCGCCGGATGCTGCGCCTGCTCCAGGGCGATGTCGGCTCGGGCAAGACCGCGGTGGCGCTGCTCGCCATGGCGTCGGCCGCGGAGGCCGGGCGTCAGGCCGCGCTGATGGCCCCCACCGAGATCCTGGCCCGGCAGCATTTCGAGCGGCTGAAGCCCCTCGCCGGTCCCCTGCGGCTGCGGCTGATGACCGGCCGCGACAAGGCCGCGGAGCGGAAGAGCACGCTGGCCGACCTCGCGGCGGGCGAGATCGACATCCTCGTCGGCACCCACGCCCTGTTCCAGGAGGCCGTGACCTTCCGCGACCTCGGCCTCGCCGTGGTGGACGAGCAGCACCGGTTCGGCGTCCACCAGCGCCTCGCGCTCGGCGCCAAGGGCGAGGCGGTCGACTTCTTGGTGATGACCGCGACGCCGATCCCCCGCACCCTGGCGCTGACCTTCTTCGGCGACATGGACGTCTCGATCCTCGACGAGAAGCCCGCCGGCCGGCAGCCGATCCGCACGATCACGCTGCCCACCGAGCGGATCGACGAGGTCGTGGCCGGCCTCGCCCGGGCGATCGCCGGGGGCGAGCGGGTCTACTGGATCTGCCCGCTGGTGGAGGAATCCGAGTTCATCGACCTCGCCGCCGCCGCCGAGCGCTTCGACGACCTGCAAAAGCATTTCGGGGACGCGGTCGGCCTGATCCACGGCAAGATGCCGGGCCCCGAGAAGGACGCCGCCATGGCGCGCTTCGCCGCCGGGGAGACCAAAGTCCTGGTCTCGACCACCGTGGTGGAGGTCGGGGTCGACGTGCCCGAGGCCACCATCATGGTCATCGAGCACGCGGAGCGGTTCGGGCTGGCGCAACTGCACCAGCTCCGCGGCCGGGTCGGGCGCGGCTCCAAGGCGTCGTCCTGCCTGCTGCTCTACCGGGGGCCCCTCGGCCAGGTGTCGCGAGCGCGGCTGGAGATGATGCGCGAGAGCGAGGACGGCTTCCGCATCGCTGAGGCCGACCTGAAGCTGCGCGGCGAGGGCGAGGTGCTGGGCACCCGCCAGTCGGGACTGGCCGCCTTCCGGCTGGCGCGTCTGGAGAGCGACGGCGGCCTGCTGGAGGCGGCCCGCGACGACGCCCGGATGATCGTGGAGCGCGATCCCGGCCTGAAGAGCCCGCGGGGCCAAGCGCTGCGGGTGCTGCTCTACCTGTTCGAGCGCGAGGCCGCGATCCGGCTGATCGGGGCTGGATGAACGGCAAGATGAACGGCTTCGTTCAGGAAAGCCCGGCGTTCATGAACGGTTGGGCCGGGAATCGTTTCCGATCGGCGGGATCGGTAGTCCGATGCGGCAATGTCACAGGCGCTCGGGAAAGAGCCGTGTTCTCAAGGTGTTGGCGGAGCGGCGCCGAAGCTTGGCCGCGCTCCGGCGGCGGCTTGGCGGCCTGCGGACAGGTCTCGTGACCTTGCATCAGCCATATTCTTCCCTTAACTGGAGATGAACGAATGGCCCGGTAAGCCGGGACATCACGGACGAATCTGGAGGACGGACATGTCGAACGGACTGTTCCAAAACCTGCCGGGCTCCCACGAGATGGCCGGTATCCAAGCCCTGCCGAACGAGCCCTGGCTGCTGCCGATCTCGGATCGCGCCGCCGAGGCGGCGAGCAAGACCGCGGACGAGTTGCAGGCCGCCGTGCGACGGGCCGCCCGCCCCTTCTGGCTGGCCGCCAACGGGCTCTGCATCGCCCTCGGGCTCGCCCTCACGCTTCAGTGCGCCACCGGCTGGATGCCGACGGCGCCGCGCAGCGCCGTGACGGTGGCCCAGGCGACCCCGCCGACCATCGCGCCGCAGACGGCGTCGCTGCAGCGCTGAGCGGACTCGACAGGCTGAAGAGGAAGGGCCGTCCCGCCGCGCGGGGCGGCTTTTTTCGTGGACGATTGCCGCCCCTCCGGTTGCCTCCCCAGGCCTCGGGGGTGGTGAAATCGGGGTGACGGGAGCCTCGGTTGCGCTCCGGTGCCTCGGGAAGGAATCCTAAGCGGACCAGACGGTGTCCCCGCTTCGACGGTCCCGGCCGACGCTATCGTCATCGCGAGCGGAGCGAAGCGACCCGGGGAAACGCGACCTCGGCAGGCGTGGCGCTTCTGGATCGCTTCGCTCCGCGCGCGAAGACGGCGACCGGAAGCGGTATCACGCGTCCTGCGGCTCGCGCCGCGGGGTGCCCCCCACCGGCTGGGCCGCCCGCAGGGAGGCCGCCATGGCGTTGAGCCGGCCCTGCGGGTCCTCCGGCTGGATCACGCCCGCCGACATCACCAGCTTGGCCGCGTCGTCGACGCTGATGGCGAGTTCCACCACCTCGGCCCGCGGCAGGTAGAAGAAGAAGCCCGTGGTGGGATTGGGCGCGCAGGGCAGGAACACGCCCACGAGCTCGTCCGCGGCGGCGCCCCGGTCCCGCAGGGCGCCCTCGATCTCGGCCGCCGCCGGGGCGGACAGG
Organism: Methylobacterium mesophilicum SR1.6/6; assembly: GCF_000364445.2. Taxonomy (NCBI): domain Bacteria; kingdom Pseudomonadati; phylum Pseudomonadota; class Alphaproteobacteria; order Hyphomicrobiales; family Methylobacteriaceae; genus Methylobacterium; species Methylobacterium mesophilicum. The sequence goes on from NZ_CP043538.1 coordinate 255,074, forward strand.
AACACCACCGACCACGTGCCCTTCACGGGAAACTCCACCAGCCCCACCGTGCGGAACGAGGTGCCGTTGGCCGAAAACAGGGTCTCGAAGATCTGCCGCAGGCCCTTGTAGAGGCCGGAGATCACCGGCGTCCGGGCGAGCAGCACCTCGCCGAACTCGATCACCGAGCGGCCGACGAGGTTCGCCGTGAGGAAGCCCAGCAGGGTCACCGCCAGGAACGCGATGACGAGGCCGAGGCCGGGGATGGAGAACGGCAGGTAATGGTCTGGGAGGTAGCTCGCCGGCACCAGCGGCTTCACGAAGGAGTCGATCAGCGCGATGAACCACCACGTGATGTAGGCGGTGATCGCCAGCGGGCCGGCCACGATGATGCCGGTGAGGAAGTAGGTGCGCAGCCGCCCGCGCGCGCTGACCCGCGTCTTCGGGGCGCCGCCGGGCGCGGAGACCTCGGGCTCGGGGCCCTGAACCGGCGGGGGACTCGGCGCCACGGTTGCCCTCTCGGCCGCTCGACGCGCGGCGATCCTGCTGCGGGGGCCATTCCCCGGGAGGGAGAGGTAGCGGTTGCGCTTGCCCGTCTCAAGGGCGGGGGCGCCACGGTCCCCCGCCGCCGTCAGGCCGCGGGATCGGGCGGCCGGAACGCCATGGCCGGCATCGCGTCCCGCGGGATCACCGCGCCGCGATGGCCGATCACCGCCCCTGCGAGGCGGTGGGCCTCGCCGGCGGCGGCCTCGGGCGCCAGCCCGGCGAGGCGCGCGGCGAGGTAGCCCGCCGCGAAGCTGTCCCCCGCGGCCGTCGTGTCGACGACGCGCTCCACCGGCCCGGCCGGCACGGCGGTGTCGGACGCCCCGTGCAGCACCCGGGCGACGGGCCCGGATCGACCCGAAGCCTTGAGCACGATCTCGGCCCGGCCGCGATGGCGCAGGACCTCGTCCTCGCCCGTCTCGCCGAAGAGCCAGTCCAGATCCTCCACCGAGGCGAAGATCAGGTCGGCCTGCGCCAGGGCCGCGCGGAAGGTGGTCCGGGCCTCGTCCCGGTCGGGCCAGCCGCGGGGGCGGTAATTGGTGTCGAAGGCGACCCGTCCGCCCCGGGCGCGCAGGGCCGACAGGGTCTCCCCCAGGGCGGCGCGCCCGCCCGCGCCGTAGAGCGAGAGGCTGATGCCCGAGACGTAGACGAGGTCGTAGGTCGCGAGGGCGGCGCGGGTCCCGGCAGCGTCCGGGCCGGTGAAGAGATCGCGGGCCGCGGCGCGGTCGCGCCAGTAGTGGAAGCTGCGCTCGCCGGCCGGGTCGGTGCGGATGATGTAGAGGCCCGGCATCCGGCCCGGCATCCGGCGCACTGCGCCGAGGCCGATGCCTTCCTGGCCCCAGGACGCCGCCATCTCGTCGCTCCAGACGTCGTCGCCGAGTGCCGTGACGTAGTCGACCGCGACTCCGAGACGGGCGAGGTAAAGGGCGGTGTTGAGCGTGTCGCCGCCGAATCCGCGGGCGAGGCTCCCGTCGGGGCGCTCCGACAATTCCACCATGCACTCGCCGATGCAGGCGACCCTCATGCGGTTCCTCCCGGTGCGTCGGCTGTTCCCCGCACCGTTTGTGCCGGCCTGTCAATCTCCGCCCGGCGGACGGATCGGCCGCGCGTCCAGGGCTCCCCACCGAGGAGACCCGGACGCGTCAGAACGATCCCACGTCGGGATTTACAGATTTGCATATTGATTGGTAAATTATTCGATTTTTCGATGTAATAACTGTCGTAGATTTCCAATAATATTGTTCTACAATGAGCAAAACACGATTTAAGATCTGAACTGATCGATCGCGTATCCCGACTTTCGCATCTTTATGAACAGGAAAATCGTACTTTTAAACGCGCGTTAGGCGGAACACGTCACGCAGAGCGGGTGCCCATGTCGACTTCACACCGGAGCTTGCGTGACCGACGGACCATCGCGGCGTGCGATCCCCGCCCGGGCAGGGTGGCGATCATCGCAGCCGGCGGCGCGGATGCGGACCTGGAAACCGATTGTCACGAAGACGATTTTGCCATGAATCACGTTTCGTACGAGATCTTGTCGCGGGCCGCATCGTTGTGTCGGGCGAGGCTCGAAATACATCCGTTGACGGTCCGGTGAAAAATCGGCGACACCGTCCGAGGAGTCGAACTGGGTAGTTCGGTCATGTTCCATTCTGCTTTGAGCGCCCTGACATTCTCGTCCGGAGAGTTTCTGACCATCACCGAGAGCCGGGGGGTGAGCGGTGCCTGGAGCTGGATCTTCGCGGGCGGGGACCAGGTCTGGTCACCGGGCTTCTATCGCCTGCTCGGCCTGGTGCCGAACGCCGCGAAGGCGAACTACGATCTGCTGCTCTCGTTGATCCACCCGGAGGATCGGCACCGGCTGCCCTCCCTCGCCGAGGTCCGCCAGGGTCACGTTCCCCGGGAGGTGACCGTCCGGGTGATTCGCCCGAACGGCACGATCCGGACCCTCTCGCTGACGATGGAGGTGCGCTTCTCGGCCGAGGGGCGGCCCGTGGCCATCAGCGGCATGGCCCTCGACGTGAGCGACCGCGAGCAGCTGGTCCAGCTGCGGCATGAGGAGCGGCGCCGCCGGGGCGCGCTCTATCTCACCGAGCACATCGCCACCTTCTCGGTGGGGCTCGACCTGATCCGCGAGCTGCCCTTCGAGGTGGCGCAGGTCCACGGCCTCCCCTTCGAGGAGATCAGTGTCGATCCCTACATCATGATCGTCCCGGAGGAGCGCGGAGCCTTCCAGGCGGTCGCGGCGGAGCAGATCGAGCGGCGGACGTTCTTCCAGGGGACGGCCCACGAGCGACTCGCCAACGGCGAGCTCTGGCACTTCCGGATCCTGACGATGCCGGTCTGGGATCCGGACGGCACGTATCTCGGCCGGAGCGGCCTCAAGTTCCCGGTGCGGACGGGCGCGCGGCTGCCGGCCGCCCTGCACACGGGCCTCGAGCAATCCGTGACCGGCCACCACCTGCGTGCCGCCAGGGCCCTGCTCGACTGGTCGATGATGGATCTGGCCCGGGCGAGCGGCCTGTCGCATTCCACGGTGCGGCGGCTCGAGGAGGACAGCGAGCATCGGGGCAGCCGGTCGCGCCTTCACGCCGCCGAGGCGCTGCGCCGGGCCGGGGTCCGCTTCGTGGTCATGGAAGACGGAACCCTGGCGGTCGCCCGGGCCTGAAGCGCCCGCGAACGCACCACCTACCCCTCCGGCGGCCCGGAGCCGGACCGGAGCCGGACCGGAGCCGGACCGGAGCCGGACCGGAAGTCCCGCCGAACGCGCGCCCCCGCGCGTGGGCGGATCTCCCGGTCAGGGCGACGGCCGGGCCGGCCCACGCCGCTCATCGGCGGCTCGGGCCGTCGACGGGCGGCGAAGCGGCACCCGTGCCGGTCAGGCGGCCTTGTGGCCGAGCTGGATCGCCTTGGCGATCTGCGAGCGCTTGGCGGCGTAGCCGGGGGCGACCATCGGGTAGTCGGCCGGCAGGCCATACTTGGCCCGGTAGCGCTCGGGGGTGAGCCCGTGCGCCGTGAGGTGGCGCTTCAGGGTCTTGTAGGGCCGCCCGTCGATGAAGCTGATCAGGCCGTCCTGCTGGATCGATTCCTCGATCTGCGCCGCCGTCGGGCCGGTCCAGCCCGGGCCCGAGCCCGACGTCCCGCCCTGCAGGACCGAGATCGCCGTGTGAACCTGATCGATCAGAACCGGAAGGTCACCCACGCCCACCGCATGCCGCGACACATAAGCGGCAACCAGAGATGCCGTGCACTTGATCAGATCCGTGTTCAGATCTGCGGACTTTTCATGCAAATCAATCGTGTTCATGAACCCCCCGGTACAGAAAAGCGAAGTCATCTCGACAGTTTCCGAGAGGCGGCCAATCCAACGCGACTCGCCGGCCTCTTCGTCAGCCGTAATGCTTCGGCTTTGCCAACATTGGCACCTAACAATACAAAATTGGAAACAAAAGTCCAGTGTTTATCTAAAGATTACTTTGAACAAATTTGGTCCGCGGCGTTTAACATGAGGTTGCGCAGCCATCTGATCGACAACAATTATTGCGCAGCGGCCGAGATCATGCGGAATCGTCGCGGCGATGACTTTGAATGGCCTTTCGATGACCGCGTGTGAGCGCGCGAATCAGCCGTCGTGACGCGGACTGACCGGTTGCGAACGCCGTTTAATGTTACCGGAACGGCACCGGGGCAGCATCGGGACGGATTGCGCCGGACCATCTGCCGGTGGTCCTGCGTTTATGTTTACTGATGTCAAGTGAAGTATTCGGCTATATAGCGCCGATGAATTTCAGCCTAAAATAAATTACAACTGCATATCTAACGCAGCTATCAGTCAGGCCGGAAACGGGGTTGCCAAGGCCGGGCCGGCGGGCGGCTGACTCATGAGAGGACAGTTTCCACAGGAGGCTCAAGCTTTCATAAAGCATTCATTATCCTCAGCGGGCGAGGTCGCGCGGATCTCCGCCGGCGCGCCGCGGCGGTTGCGGTGGCCGCCTGCGCACCCCGCAATCCGGCCGCGTGCGGGCCGTCACGTCCCGACGCTTGGCACCGGACGGGACAGTTGCGCCTCAGATTTCGTTAAGCTTATCGCGGTCCGGACGACATCTGCTGGCCTGCGGTCGGCGATCCGATTAACAGAGTCATCAGGCAAGTCGGCGATCTTGCGGCCGGAGCATCTTGCACACCGTCCGAACAACCGCGCTTTCTCTCCGGCGCGGATGGATCCCGGACCGTGCGGGACGGGTCCTTCGATGCGCTGACCAGGGCGACCTCTCCATGTCCGGACCGGATTCGATGTCACTTCCGCGCTCCCTCTCGACGCTGGCATCGCCGGGGCCCGAGGACGTGGTCGGCGGCCGGATGGGCCCCCTCTGGCTGCTGCTCGTGGGGCGCGCCGCCGTCCGCCGCCACTGGCATCTGATCCTGGCGACCGGCCTCGTCTGGTCGCTCCTCGGCCTCGCCGTCGTCGTCGATTCCCTCGACGGGGCGCTCCACGTCCCGGACCGGTGGTTCGGCCTGATCCTGCTCGCCGAGGGCGTGAGTTCGCTGGCGGTGGGCGCGGCCGCCATGGGCGCGGCGCGGCGGCTGCGATTCCTCAAGGGCGGCCTGCTCACGATCATGGCCGTGCTGATCATGATGGCCACGCGGCACAGCACCTTCCTGCTCGCCATGATCTTCGGCATCGCCTTCACGGTGGACGGCGTGGTCCGGATCACGATCGCGGGCCTGCTGAAATTCACGGGCTGGCGGATCTCGGCGGCCCTGGGCGGCCTCAGCGTCGCCTTCGGCCTGTTCCACCTCCAGCCCTGGCCGACCTGGTACGCCGGGACGGTGGGCTACTGCATCGGCATGTTCCTGATCCTGAACGGCGCCAACCTGGCGCTGGTCGGCCTGCGCATCCGGCGTCTGCGGGCGGCGGCCGGGTCCGAGGCGCCGACGGCGACCGACAGCCTGACGGTCCATGTCTGGACCCCGACGGGACAGGCCACCACCCCCGCCAGCCAGCGGCTGATCCGACGCTACGTGGCCTCCGTCGACAAGGCGGGGCGCTACTCCACCGGCCACGCGGCCCTCGAGCAGGGCGGCGACCTCTACATCAGCCACTACCCGGCCGTGGAGATCGACCGCTCGCCCGCCAACCTGCGGTCGAGCCTGCGCGCCGGCCACGAGAACGACGTGCCCGGGCGGTTCCTGCCCTCGCACGCCGACGAGGTCGCGGATTGGTGCGCGGCGACGGTCGCGGTGCCGCTGACCGGCATCGACGCCGCGCGCCTGCGGGCCTTCTGGGCGGCCTACAGCCAGGACACCACCTACAACTTCATCAGCCGCAACTGCTCGACCACGGTCGCGCGGGCGCTCGACGTCGCCGTCGAGGGTGCGTTCAGCCGCGGCGGCCATCCCTGGCGGACGCTCGCCCGGGCGCTCACCACCCCGGAATTCTGGGCCGCTTCCTTCCTGCGCAACGGCGCCCGGTCCATGACCTGGACCCCGGGCCTCGTCCTCGACTACACGCGGGCGCTCAGCGCCCTGGTCGATCCGGCCTCGCCGGTGCCGTCCATCCCGTGGAAGCGGGTCGGCTGGCGGCTCGCGCGCAACTGGCGGGCGCGCGCCCTGGCCCGGCTGAACCCGCTCGCGCGGCGCCCGTCCCTGACGGATGCCGGCCCGACGGGGGCCTGATCGCGCCCCGCGGGGCCGGTCGCGGAGATCGCGGTCAGCGGGGGGGCCGGGCCGCGTCCGGACGGCTGGCGGCGAGATCGGCCGCGATGGCCTGCATCACCGCGAGCGTGTCGATCTCGTCCTGCTCGGCCCCGTGGTCGCTGAGCTTGACGATCACCGTGCCGGTGTCCCGGTTGACGTAGATGTACTGGCCGTAGACGCCGATCGCCGAGATGTCGCCGTCGTCGCCCCCCGGCGCGTGCCACCACTGGGCCGAGTACTGCCAGCCATCGACGTCGCGCCGGGCGGGCGTCAGGATCCGCTCGATCCAGCGCGCCGGGACGATGCGGTTCGCGCCCGTCCGGCCCTGGTCGGCCACCAGCAGGCCGAGGCGGGCGAAGTCCCGGGCCGTCGCGTTGATGCAGCAGAACGCCTTCTCGACGCCGCCCGCCCGATCGAGGTTCCAGGTGGCGTCGGCCTGCGCGCCCATGGGCTTCCAGATCCGGTCCGAGAGGATGTCGGCCAGCGGACGCCCCTCGACGCGGGCGAGGATCAACCCGAGCAGCTCGGTGTCGATGCTGCGGTAGCGGCCCCGGCTGCCGGGTTTGAAGGACAGGTGCGCGTTGTCGCGCACGAAGCCCTCGATGTCCCGGGTCAGGTACATCCCGGCGGTGCCGGTCAGGGGATGCCGGGGGTCGTAGTTCTCCGGCACGGCGATCCCGCTCGCCATGTCGAGGAGGTTGCGCACGGTGATCTGGCCGAAGACCGCGCCGTTCTTCAGCGCGGGCAGCAGGGTGGCGACGCGGTCGGTCTCGGCGAGCTGGCCGCGGGCGATCGCGGCGCCGACCAGGAGCGACACGATGGACTTCGCCACGGACCACGAGGGGAACAGGGTCGCCGGCCCGGTGCCGGGGCGCTGCCATTCGTGGATCAGGACGCCGTCCTGCAGGACCAGGAAGGCGTTGGTGTGGGTCGCCTCCAGGACCGTCATGAGCGGGACCGTCCGCCCCTTCCAGGCGACGCGATCGAGGATCGGGCGCGGCCGCTCCGGCAGGGCGCTCGCCTGCGCGGGCGCCCGGACGATCCGACTCGGGAACCACGGGCCCACCGCCGACGGCTCGATCACCGCGAGCGCCGTGAGGGTGACGGGATCGGGGACGTTGACCAGCGCGGTGGCGGCCCAGGCGCAGCCCGCCGCCGCGGCGGCGCCGGCCGCCGCGATCGCGCCCCAGCGGCGGCCGCGGCCTAGCCGGCGCGCGGGCTCCGAGATCGCGGAGGACGGGGTCATGATGGCTCTGTGTCGCTGCGGGTCGTGACGGTTGCGGGCGTGTCGGCCGCGGCGCGGCCGCCGGCCCGCCGCCACCATGGGCGGGAGGCCTTAACGAACCCCGTCGGCCGGCCGAGAACGGCACCGCACGGGCCGGCCCGGGCCGGGTCATCGGGCGACGGCGATGCGGGTTCGGAAATGTTCATGGATTCCGTGGAGAGATGTCGCGCGCTGGCCGCCCCGATCGCGCGGTCGATCCGAAGCAGACTTGCGCCGGAGGATCTCGCTCTCGTCTGCCCGGATGTCCGATTCGACGCTGGTCCTTACACGCATCGTCCGGCCGGTTCACGAATCTTGCTCAGCCCGAGGGGGGCCTGTGCCATGAATCCGTTCCTGATCCTCGGGCTCGCCATCGGCGCCGAGGTCACCGCCACCCTGGCGCTGAAGGCCGCCGACGGCCTCACGCGGCCGGGGCCGACCGTGATCGTGGCGCTCGGCTACGGCCTCGCCCTGTGGCTGATGTCGACCAGCATGGACATGCTGCCGATCGGCGTCGTCTACGCGATCTGGTCCGGCGTCGGCATGATCGGCGCGGCGCTCGGCGGCGCGTGGCTGTACGGCGAGGCGATCAGCCCGGCGATGCTGGTGGGCATCGCGGTGATCGCCGTGGGCGTCACCATCCTGGCCGCCGGCCAGGGCCAGCACTGACCGGCGCACCCCTTCCGAACCGGCCCACGACCGTCGGGCGGCCGGCCGCCGCCACATCCTCGCCGTGAACGTACAGTCAAGCTCCGTCTGCGCCCTGTCGAGGCGTGGTGCCGCAGCGCTCTTCGGCGTTGTCGCGCGCCGGAGCGAGGCCGAAGGGGTACGGAGCACGCATGCATGCGGGGTAGCGAGAGGACGAAGATTGTTCCTGTTCTGTCCGTGTTGGCCACGGCCTGGAGTCTGGGAGCCTGCAATACGGGCGCGCCGGTGCTCACGACGGGATCGATCCCCGACCGCAAGCCGCCGCTGGTCGTGAGCGATGCCGAGCGCGACTGCCTCGGCCGAGCCATGTACTTCGAGTCGAACCGGAGCGACTCGGACGGGCTGATCGCCGTCGGCACCGTGGTCATGAACCGGCTCGAGAACGCGATCTTCCCGGGCGGAATCTGCGCGGTGGTCGGCCAGCCCGGGCAGTTCGCCCCGGGCGTCCTGACCAAGCCGATGCAGGACAAGGACCTGCAGAAGGTCGCAGACGCCGCCGACGCCGTCCTGGCGGGCGAACGGCACCCGAAGGTCGGCAAGGCGATGTATTTCCACACCGCCGGGCACCACTTCCCCTACACCAACATGCACTACGTGGCCGTCGCCGGAGGCAACGCCTTCTACGAGAAGCGCGATGCCCGCGCGGCCAGGGCGGAGCGGTCCGCGACGCCCGCGACGCCCGCGGCCCCTGCCCTGCCTGCGCTGACCTTCGCGGCCGCACCGTCCGTGCCCACGCCGTAGGGCGCTTCCGCTCCCCCGGCCCGGAGGGACGGCCCCGGCGCCGCGTCCCGGCGTTGCCCCGCACCGAATCCCGCAAACCGCTGCGGCGGCGGATGTCCGCCGCACCCGATGGAGGCACGGGTCGCCCGGCGCCGGGTCCCGGCCGGAGAGATCGGGCCGGCGACAGGCATGGGGTGGGATGGGGCGGTGGACAAGCGGCCAGCTTTGTTTCGTCGCCGGCGGTCGAACCCGGGCCTAACCTTTAGGTTGTATGCTCGGCCACTAGCAGGGTGTCGCGCCGCCATGCCCGATGACGAGGGTTTCGACCGCTTGGCGGACGCTGCCATCCGCGTGCACCGGCTCACGGCCTCGCACGGGACGCCGGCGATGCAACTCCTGTCGCGGTTGCTGCTGATGGAGATCGGCACGGAGATCGCGGCGCGGCGCGAAGCCGACGCGGCGGCCAACGACAACCCGCACGGATCCGAGGAGCCCGACACCTGAGAGCCGCGGCGCCGAGGCGCCGCCGGAACCGGCCTCCGGGCCGGGCCGAATGCCGCCGGCCCGCACGGAACCGCCCGTTTTCATCAGTGAAAGGACGTCGAGCGCTGCGGTAAATCTGTTGATCGGCGCGGCGATCCGAACATGCGTCATTTACACCTGCGGACACCGGCCTAGCTTGCCGGTAGAAACTACCCACGAATCACGGGTCTGCCGCCGATGATCGCGAACCGGGTAGCGCTCGCCTGTGCGCTCCTCCTGCTGAGCATCACGCCGTCGGCCTCCCAACTGCGTCGCCCGATGGCGTGTACGGAGGAGGTGTCGACCGGCCTCGACCCGGTCCCCGCACCGGAAGGGGCGAAGCCCCATAAGGCCCGGACGTTCTCGCTGGTCTCCAGCGGTGGATTGCTGACCGTGATCTCCGCCGGGCGCTCCGACTATTACGAGTGCCAGACCGCGTCGCCGCGCCTGAACGAGCGCACGCCGCGCAACGCCATCAAGTGCCAGAACGGCGTCTATTTCCTGCTGATCGACCTGAACAGGATGAACTTCGTCGAAGCGCAGCTGAATCCCGAGGACCGCAGCGAGATCAAGGTCAGCTACGGCACCTGCCGGGGCGTGTGACACCCTCCCGATCGGATGGGGCGCCGGTCCCCTCCCCTGGCGATCCCTGGCGACCCCTGGCCTGCCCGGGATCGCTCGAGCTTGCGGGGAGAGGCGAGGGCTGGGGGTGCAGAGGCACCGCTGCGCGCGATCCTGCACCACCTCCACGCGGGATCTCCGAACCCCAAGCTCCTCCCCGTGACGGGGGAGGAGCGCGTCGGCGAAAGGCCGTGCGAACGGCGGAGCCCGGGCGGGAGAGGAGGCCGGACGCGCCCGTCCCGTGGCGGCCGGGTGGTGCGGGCTCCGGGTCCCGCTGCGACGCGCCGGTTCGCGCCGGACCGGCACCCGCTTCGGTGGCGGGCGCTCTAATCCATCCGGATCAGGGTGTAGGTGGAGACCGCGATGGCCGCGAGGGTGAGCGCGATCAGCAGCACGGTCACGGTCGAAGGACCGTTCGACGGGTCGCTCATGATGCCGCTCCACGCACGAGAACGCGACGGTTTCTGCCGTTTCGGTCAGGGCCTCATCAGTCAATAGGTCGCCATCGGTGCGGGACATCAGTCTTTGGACCTGTTTCCACCGCAGATTTTCGCAGCCCCGGACCGCCGCGGCCCACGCGCGGGCAAACCCTCCCGGCGGCTGCGGCAGCGTCGCCGCAGAACCCGGCCCGCCCCGGCGTGTTGTTCCCGTGCCGTCGTTACCCATGATCGCGACGGTGCGGCGAACAGGAGCGGTTCTGAGTGCCCCTCGATGCGTACCACCGGCTCGACGTCTGGTCCCTGATGAACGTCTACCGCGCGACCTTCGCCATCATGTGCGAGGCCAATCTCCAGCTGCCCTTCGCGATCGCGGAGGCGTGGGGCCTGAGCCTGCGCGGTTGAGCGGCCCCCGCCCCTGGCTCCGGGCGCGACACCCCGCGGACCTGCGCGGCGTCAGCGGCAGAACTGCTTGGCACCCGGCGTCCACTGGCCGAAGCCCGTGGCGACCATGTTGGTCATGACGCGGCAGATATAGACCTTCTGCGCCGCGTTGTTGTGCGGGCCTGGCCGATCGTGATCGGCGGTCCCTCCGGATCCACCGTCAGGGGCGATCCGCCGGGATCCAGCACCGGACGCCCGCTCAGATCCTGCAGGTCGCCGGCCGGCGTCACCTGCATGCGGCCGTCCCGGGTGTAGACGGGCCCCCGCGGGCCGCGCACGGCCAGCCAGCCGTCGCCCTGGAGGCCGACATCGAGGGGCGAATCCGTCTTGGTGAGCGGCCCCCCCTTGCGCGACAGGAACGTCTCCCCCGGGCTCGCGAACGCGACCTCGCGGCGGCCCGCCTGCGACAGGATCGATTCGAACTTCACCTCCTCGGCGCGGTAGCCCGCCGAGCCGAGATTGGCGACGTTGGTCGCCACCGTGTTCAGGCGCTGTTCGAGCGCGACCTGGGCGGACAGCGCGACGTAGAGCGACGACTGCATGTCAGAAGGCCCTCTGGCGGATGGTCTGCAGCGAGAGCAGGACGTCGGAATCGAGGCCGGAGCCGGAGCCGGTGAGCAGCGAGAGGGCCGGCGTCGGCGCCGGGTCGCTCTTGGCATCCCACCGGATGGTGAACCGCTTGATGAGCGGGTCGAGCTTCGCCGGGTCCTTCAGGCTCGCGATGTCGATCTTCCGCTCGATCGCCTTGGCCTGGCTGTCGAGGCTGCCCTTCGCCGATTCGGGCGGCAGGCCGATCGCGGTCCGCACCACCTCGGCCAGCGCCGGGTCGGCCAGGAGATCGTAGACGGATTTGACCGTCGGCGCCTTGCGCCGGAAGTACAGGGCCAGCCGGACGCCCTGGTTGTCGTCGCCGGCATCCGTCTCGAGGGTCTGCTGGATGTAGGCCTTGACCGTCGCGGAGCGGGGATCGGTCGCCAGCGTCTTGTAGCGGTCGATGAACTGGCTCAGCGTCCGCGGATCGCGGAGCGAGGCGACGCTCAGCGTCTTGGCGAAGGCCTCGGCCTGGTCGTTGATGCTCTGCCCGGCCGTCCCGGGGGGCAGGCCCAGGTCGGTCCGGACGATGTCGGCCAGCACCGGATCGCTGGCGATGTCCGTCGCGGAGGTGACGCCGTTGATCTTGGCCCTGAAGTAGGCCGTGCGCTGCGCGATGTCGGCGTCGGAACCCGCGAAGGTCCCCGTGGGCCGGAAATAGGGATCTACGATCGCCTTCCGGCCCTCGCGGCGGCCCGCCAGGTAGCGGTCGACGAACGCGTTCGCCTGTTCCGGATCCTGGAGCGTCGCGGCGTCGAACTTGCCCTCGATCGCGGCGGCTTTCGCGGCCTCGTCGTCGCTCCACGGCGCGTCGGGCAGGCCGGCCGCGGTCCGCGCCATCCCGTAGAGCTTGTAATCCGACGTGACGTCCGTCGTGGATCTGATATAAGGACGCATATTGTAAAAATATTCGACCTGCCGATCTGTCTCGGAATCGTAGTCGAATCGTTTCTGTGCTGTGGAAATCTTGTTGATATTGCTGCTATCGATCATGTCTTGGATGTCGGGATCGTCCGATTTCTCGATCCGGGCCGGATCCGAACCGAGGCTCCGGAAGTTGAACGCCGCCGCGAAGTCCCTGTACCGGGCGTCCTGCAGCCGGTCGGCCAGGGTGTGGCCGCTCTGGTCGGGTTCCCCGACGAGCACCTTCCGCATGAAGCTCTTGGCCGAGATCATGTCGTCGAGGCCGTAGGCCTTCATGGCGAAGCTGTAGAGTCGGTAGTTCCCGAGGAATTCGTCGAGCGTCTTGATCTGGCCGATATGGTCCTGGAAATACTTTATCTCCGCTCTCGTGGCGGATTCGGAAGCTTTCCTGTCCAGGGATCGCTGCAGATCCGAGCTAATGATCCTGTAATCCGTGAATGTCGAGAGCATGGATCGGATCCTTCATCTGCGGATTTTCGCGATGACATGTTGGACGCTCACGGCAATCTTGATCAGATCGCCGGCAAGATCAAGGGATGACGCGTGAAGAACTCGGTGCGCCGCCCCAGCCCTGCGCAAGCATGGCGCTCTACGGCTCGGACGGTTGATCTTTGGGTTCAAGGGCGGCGCGCGTGGGTGTCATCATCGGCTTGCTGATTGCCGTCGCCTGTGTCGGGGGCGGCTTCTCGGCCATGGGCGGCCATCTGACCGTGATCTGGCAGCCCTTCGAGTTCCTCATCGTCGGCGGGGCCGCGGTCGGGGCCTACATGGTCGCCAACCCGACCAAGGTGGTCCTCGATACCGGCGCCGCGATCCTGGACGCGGCCCTCGCGCGGGTGCCGAAGCAGCGGGATTACCTCGCGCTCCTCGGGCTGCTGTTCGCCCTGACCCGGGAGTTGCGCTCCAAGCCGCGCAACGAGGTCGAGGGCCACCTGGAGAACCCGCGGGACTCGGAGATCTTCAGGGCCTACCCGCCGGTGGCGCGCGACCCGGAGCTGACGCTGTTCATCTGCGACTACGTTCGCCTCATCCTCATCGGCAATGCGCGGCCCTACGAGATCGAGGCGCTGATGGAGGAGGAGATCGCCACGCACCGCGGCGACAGGCTGAAGGTCTACAGCGCGCTGATGAGCATGGCCGACGGGTTGCCGGCCCTGGGCATCGTGGCGGCGATCCTCGGCATCGTGAAGGCGATGGGCGCCCTCGACCAGTCGCCCGCCCTGCTGGGCAGCCTGATCGGCTCCGCCCTGATGGGCACCTTCACGGGCATCTTCGTCTCCTACACGGTGGTCGCGCCGCTGGCCAACAAGGTGAAGGCCACCCGGGACGCGCAGGCGCGGGTCTACGTCATCGTGAAGCAGACGCTGCTGGCCTACATGAACGGCGCCCTGCCGCAGATCGCCGTCGAGCACGGCCGCAAGGCGATCTCGGCCGCCTACCGGCCGACGATCGACGAGGTCGAGGACGCCACGATCACGGGTGCGCCCCGCGGCGAGGCCGCCCTGCGCGAGGCCGCCTGACCATGACCGTGACCATGGACCGGCCACAGGCCGCCAACGACATCCGGGATCGGCTGCTGGACGCGGCGGGCCTCTCGCTCGAACGCCTGCCGATGCTCCACGTGATCCTCGACCGGGTCGCGACCTTCTGCGCGGATCAGCTCCGGCATTTCGCCGCCTCCCCGGTCTACTTCTCGCTGAGCAACGTCGAGAGCCAGCGCTTCGGCGACATCCTCGAACCCTACGAGTCGAACGCGATCGCCGGGATCTTCCAGGCGCCCGAATGGGACAGCCACATCCTGGTCGGCTTCGACCGCGACTTCATCTTCACCATGGTGGAGGTCCTGCTCGGCGCCGACGGGTCCGAGCCGCCCCTCGACGAGGAGCGCTCCTTCTCGAACATCGAGATGCGCATCGCCCAGCGCCTGTTCGAGCAGGTCGGCCGGGCGATGCAATCCGCCTTCGCCCTGGTGGCCGACACCCCGTTCAGGCTCGAGCGCACGGAGCTGCGGATGGATTTCGCGGTGATCGGCCGCCAGAACAATCAGGCGGTGGCGGCGAAGTTTCTGCTTCAGGCGCTCAACCGCGGCGGCGAGATGTTCGTCATCATCCCGCAATCCGTCCTCAACCCGATGCGCCAGAGCCTGGGCCGGATCCTGGTCGGCGAGAGTTCGGCCCGGGATTCCCGGTGGACCAAGCAGATCGCCGGCGAGGTGCGCAAGACCCCGGTGACCCTGAAGGCGATCCTCGAGGAGAAGTATCTGACGCTCGGCGAGATCGCCGGCCTGGAGGTCGGGCAGGTGCTGGAGCTCCGGGCCACCCCGCGCACCCAGGCCAAGCTCGTCGGCAACGACCGCGAGCTGTTCTGGTGCGACGTCGGGCAGGACGAGGGCGGCATCCTCCTGCGCGTGGACCGCTTCGTCGATCAGGACCAGGAGTTTATCGATGATGTTCTCTCTCGCTGAGGCCCTGCTCTTCGCCGCCCTGGTCGCGACCACCGCCTGTCTCGTGCCGATGTACATGCGGCTGAAGCGCCTGGACCGGTATCACGCGCAGTATCGGGACATGGTCGATTGGAGCGCCACCGCGCTCGTCGGGGCGAGCAACGCCGTGCAGGCCTTCGCGCAGGACGGGCGGACCGTCCTGGAGGACCTGAGCCGCGAGATAGAGGCGGCGCAGGCCGCCCTGGCGGAGCTGAGGGCGGAGCGGGCGCGGCTCACGGGGACCGCGCCGTCCGCCGCCGGCAGCCACGATCCCGCCGTCGGCGGCAGCCTGACGAGCGCCTGATGCCGGCCCCCGGCGGAGCCGGCGCGGCCCCCGGCCCCGGCCCCGGCCCGGCCGGCGCGATCCTTCCCATCCTCGGAGACCCGTGATGTCGCCCCCATCAGATCAGCCGAACGCCGATCCCGCGCCCGCCGGCGGCCACAGCGGCGGCCACAGCGAGAGCCTGTTCGCGAAGATCGAGGCCCAGGCCGAGGCCCGGCGCGCCCAGGACGAGCGCCAGGGCGGCGGCCGGAACCTCGACTCGATCCTGCGGATCCCGGTGCTGATGCAGGTGGTCCTCGGCTCGGCCACGATGCCGGTCTCCAACCTGATGAAGCTGGGCCGCGGCGCGATCGTCCCCCTCGATCACCGCGTCGGCGAGCCCGTCGACGTCGTCGTCAACGGCCGCGTCATCGCCCGGGGCGAGGTCGTGGTGGTGGAGGACGACAACTCGCGCTTCGGCGTGTCCCTCACCGAGATCGTCGGTCCCTCGGCGGCCGATCCCAACGGCTGACAGGAGGCATCGCCATGGCCGCAGGCGCGGTGACCAAGGCAGGCCGCAGGGTCCTGACACCGTCCGAGGAGGTCGCGGCCGTCCTCATCGCGATGAACAAGGCCACGGCGAGCCGGCTGATCAAGTACTTCGACAGCGCCGAGCTGAAGCAGATCACCCGTGCGGTCTCGCAGCTCGGGCCGGTGCCGCGGGTCCAGCTCGAGGCGGTCGTCGAGCAGCTGGCCACCCTGTTCGCCGACGGTGCGAACCTCGTCGGGACGGCGCGGGAGATGGAGAAGCTGCTCGAGGGCATCCTGCCCCCCGAGCAGATCTCCGAGCTCATGGCCGACGTCCTCGGGGCGGGGGAGCGCTCGATCTGGGACCGGATCTCCAACGGGTCCGAGACGGCGCTGGCCGCCTACCTCGTGAAGGAACATCCCCAGACGGTGGCGCTGATCCTGTCGAAGGTGAAGCCCGCCTGCGCCGCCCGGGTGATGGCCCAGCTCCCGGCCCCCCTGCGCAACGGCGTGATGCGGCGGATGCTGACCTTCAAGCCGATCGTCGAGGCGACGATGAAGATGATCGAGCAGACGATCCACGAGGACTTCATGATCAACCTGGCGCGCAACGCCGCGGCCGACACCCACTCGCGCATGGCGGACATCATCAACAAGATGGAGCGCCAGAGCATGGAGGAGGTGCTCGACAGCCTCACGCAGTCGCGCCCGAAATCGGCGGAGATCCTGAAGAGCCTGCTCTTCACCTTCGACGACATCATCAACCTGACGCCGCGGGCGCGCACGACCCTGTTCGACCAGATCCCGCACGAGAAGGTCATCCTCGCCCTGAAGGGCACGAGCGGCCCGCTGCGCAGCGTCGTGCTCAGCGCCCTCACGGCCCGCGCCCGGCGCCTCGTCGAGCACGAGCTGGAGGGGGGCGAGCCCGTCTCGCAGCGGGACGTGCTGGAAGCCCGCCGCTTCATCACCGACCAAGCCCTGGAGATGGCGGCCCGGGGCGAGATCGAGCTCAGCGCGGCCGACTCGGATGACACCTACATCCGCTAGGGCCGCGCCCGATCGCGGTGCCATCGGGCACGGCTCACAGCCTTCGTCATAACGCGCTCTCGTGCGCCGAACCGGCGCCCACTTCGGCGGAGAGCACTCGAGAGCGATCCACCCGCATGTCCGAGGATCAGGAGAGCAAGACCGAGGAGGCGAGCGGCAAGAAGATCAGCGACGCGATCGAGCAGGGAAACATCCCGTTCTCGCGGGAGGCCCCGATCTTCGCCTCGATCATGGGCATCCTGGTCTTCCTCGTCTACGGGGCGCGGGATCAGGGCGCTCCGTTCGTGCGGCGGCTCGCGCTGTTCGTCGAGCAGCCGCGCAACTACCCCCTGGAGAACAGCCGGGACGCGATGCACCTCGTCCACGCGCTGGCGCTGGAGATGGGGCGGTTCCTGCTGCCGATCCTGATGATCCTCCTCGTCGCCGGGGTCGCCGCGTCGATCTTCCAGAACGCGCCGCGCATCGTGTTCCAGCGGATCCAGCCGCAATGGTCCCGGATCTCGCCCGCCAGCGGCTGGCGCAAAACGTTCAGTTTACAAGGATTCGTCGAGTTCGGAAAAAGCCTCTTCAAGTTCCTGGCCATCGGCGGCATGTCCTTCATGGTCCTGCGCGCGGACCGCCACGAGATCGTGAATGTCATGTTTGTGGATCCGATCGGGCTGCCCGAATTTCTGCTGACCCTGTCGGTGCGCCTCGTCTCGGCGGTCAGCGTCGCGACCATCGCGCTGGTCGCCGGGGACTTGGTCTGGACCCGGCTGCGCTGGCAGCGCGACTTGCGGATGTCGCGGCAGGAGCTGAAGGACGAGTTCAAGCAGCTGGAGGGCGACCCGCTGGTCAAGGCCCGGATGCGCTCCCTCGCGCAGGACCGCCTGCGCAAGCAGATGATGGCGGCGGTCCCCCGCGCCACCATGATCCTGGCCAACCCGACGCACTTCGCCATCGCGCTGCGCTACGACCAGGGCGAGAACGACGCCCCGATGGTCCTGGCCAAGGGCAGGGATCTGATCGCCCTGCGCATCCGGGAGATCGCCGAGAAGCATCGGATCGAGATCGTCATCGACAAGGCGCTCACCCGGGCGATGTATGACCATGTCGAGGTCGACCGGGCCATCCCGGCGGAATTCTACCGGGCGGTGGCCAATCTCCTCGTCTACGTGATGACGCGGAAGGGACGCTGAGCGGCGCCGTGAGGGCGGATCCCGAGGCACAGCGTGCCGGCGGGATCCGGAAGCGGCGGTGTCAGGCACCCAGGCGCTTCGCCTCCCGGCGGAACCGGTGCAGCACGAACTCCGTGTAGCCGTTCGGCTGGCGGGCACCCTCGAACACCAGGGCTTCCGCCGCCCGGAAGGCCGGGCCGTCGAAGCCCGGGGCCATCGGCCGGTAGGCCGGATCGCCCGCGTTCTGGCGGTCGACGACGCCCGCCATCCGCCGCAGCGCCGCCTCGACCTGCGCCCGGTCCACGATCCCGTGGCGCAGCCAGTTGGCGATGTGCTGGCTGGAGATCCGCAGGGTGGCGCGGTCCTCCATCAGCCCGACATCGTGGATGTCCGGCACCTTCGAGCAGCCGACGCCCTGGTCGATCCAGCGGACCACGTAGCCGAGGATGCCCTGGCAATTGTTGTCGAGCTCCTCCCGCACCGCGTCCGGCGCGAAGGGGCCCTCGGCCAGCGGCAGGGTCAGCAGGGCGGCGCGGGTCGCGGGCGCCCGGCCGGCGAGCGCGGCCTGGCGGGCGCGGACATCCGTCCGGTGGTAGTGCAGGGCGTGCAGCGTCGCGGCGGTCGGCGACGGGACCCAGGCGGTGTTGGCGCCGGCCTCCGGATGGGCGCCCTTGGCGTCGAGCATGGCGGCCATCCGGTCGGGGGCGGCCCACATGCCCTTGCCGATCTGCGCGTGGCCCGGCAGCCCGCAGGCGAGGCCGGCATCGACGTTGCCGTCCTCGTAGGCCTGGATCCAGGCGGTCGCCTTCATGGCGTCCTTGCGGACCACCGGTCCCGCTTCCAGTGAGGTGTGGATCTCGTCGCCGGTCCGGTCGAGGAAGCCGGTGTTGATGAAGAACAGCCTGTCCGCGGCCGCGGCGATCGCCGCCTTCAGGTTCAGGGTCGTGCGCCGCTCCTCGTCCATGACGCCGATCTTGAGGGTCCGCGGCGCGAGGCCGACCAGCGCCTCGACCCGGTCGAACAGCGCCACCGCGAAGGCGACCTCGTCGGGGCCGTGCAGCTTCGGCTTGACCATGTAGGCCGAGCCGGTCCGGCTGTTGCGGAAGGGGCCGGTGCCGTTCAGGTCGTGCAGGGCGATCAGCGCGGTGACGGCCGCATCGAGGATCGTCTCGGGGATCTCGGCGCCGTCGAGGGTCACGGCGTCGGTATACATGTGGTGGCCGACATGCCGGACCAGCATCAGCGACCGTCCCGGCAGGGTCAGGCTTCCGCCGTCGGGGGCCGCGTAGGTGCGGTCCGCGGCGAGGCGCCGCTCGACGGTGCGGCCGCCCTTGGACAGGGTGGCGACGAGGTCGCCGCGCATCAGGCCGAGCCAGCTGCGGTAGACCGCGACCTTGTCGGCCGAATCCACGGCCGCGACCGAATCCTCCATGTCCATGATGGTGGAGAGGGCGGCCTCCAGCACCACGTCGGCGATGCCGGCCGGGTCGGTGCGGCCGATCGGGCTCGCCCGGTCGATCACGATCTCGACGTGCAGGCCGTTGTGGCGGAGCAGGAGCGCGGTCGGGGCCTCGGGAGCGCCGGTGAAGCCCGCGAAGGCCGCCGCGCCGGTCAGGCCGGCGCTGCGCCTTGCCCCCAGGTCGACGGCGAGGCGCCCGCCCGCCACGGCGAATCCCACGGCATCCGCCCAGGAACCGACGCTGAGCGGCGCGGTGGCGTCGAGGAACGCCTTGGTCCGGGCCACCACCGCGGCGGCGCGGGCCGGGTTGAGGCCGCCGCCGGGGGCGAGGTCGCCGTCCTGCGGGATCGCGTCGGTGCCGTAGAGGGCGTCGTACAGGCTGCCCCAGCGGGCATTGGCGGCGTTGAGGGCGTAGCGGGCGTTGGAGATCGGCACGACGAGCTGCGGCCCGGCGATCGCGGCGATCTCCGCGTCCACGTTCCCGGTGGTCACCCGCACGGTGTCGGGCTCCGGCTGCAGGTAGCCGATCTGCGTGAGGTACGCCGCGTAGGCTGCCGGATCGTGCGGCAGGCCGCGATGATCGCGGTGCCAGGAATCGATATCGGCCTGCAGGTCGTCGCGCCGGTCGAGCAGCGCGCGGTTGCGCGGCGCGAGGTCCCGGACGATCGCCGCGAAGCCCGACCAGAACCGGTCGGCCGAGACGCCGGTCCCCGGAAGCGCCTCCTCAGCCAGGAAGGTGCGGAGGTCTTCGGCGACGACGAGACCCGACATGGCGGCTCCTTGAGCTGGCTCGGTGAGCTGGATCGGCGCGCCATTCAGAAAAAATCGAATGGCGCATGAAATTTTTTTGAGACCATCGAGATAGACCGGTTGGCAGCCGCGAAAAAGGCGGCAAAAGGGATTTGATTCTTTCCGCAGCGTTGAGAATGAACGACCAGAGCGACCTGGAGATCTTCGCCCGGGTGGTCCGGACCAGCAGCCTGACCCAGGCCGGATCGGAACTCGGCCTGTCGGTGGCGGTGGTCTCCAAGCGGCTGAAGCGGCTGGAGGAGCGGCTCGCCGTGCGCCTGCTGCACCGGACGACCCGGCGGGTCGCCCCCACCGATGTCGGCGCGGCCTTCTTCGAGCGGATCGCCCCGATCGTCGACGCCATCGCGGAGGCGGAAAGCCTCGTGTCGCAGACGGCGTCCCGGGCGCGGGGCACGCTCCGGGTCACGGCGCCGAGCTCCTTCGGGCGGCTGCACATCGTCCCGCACCTGCGGGCCTTCTTCGCCCTCCACCCCGACCTCGTGCTGAACCTGGAGCTGAGCGACGATTTCGAGTCGATCGTCGAGCGCGGCTACGATCTCGCGATCCGGGTCGGCGCGCTGGAGAGTTCCGGCCTGACGGCGGTGCGTCTCGCGCCGGTGCGGCGGGTTCTCTGCGCGCGGCCGGCTTACCTCGACGCGGCCGGGCGCCCGGAGCGCCTCGACGACCTGCGCGGCCATGTCTGCCTCGCCACCGAGAACCAGAACCCCTGGCGTCTCGTCGGACCGGAGGGTCCCTGCACGGTCGGCGCGTCCGGTCCCCTGCGCACCCACTCCAACGAGGTGGTGCGCGAGGCGGTGATCGGCGGCCTGGGAATCGCGCTGCGCTCCACCTGGGACGTGCATGCGGAGCTGCGCGACGGCAGGCTGGAGGTGGTGCTGCCGGCCTACACCGCCGCGGCCTCGGCGGGCATCTTCGCGGTCTATCCGAGCCGGGCCTTCGTCCCGGCCAAGACCCGGGCGTTCATCGCGTTCCTGAAGCAGACCTACCGGTCGAGCGGAGCCTGGGCCGAGGGGTGAGGCGTGGGCCCATCCGCGGAGGCATGTCCCTCGCCCGCAGGGGTTTGCGGATTCACGCCGCGTGGGCGGCACCATGGCCGCAAATTGAAGCGCGGGTCCCTCTCCCGTGCGGGAGAGGGACAGGGTGAGGGATCTGGGCTCACCGGAGAAGGCTCGACCGGATTGCGCGGCACTGGCGAGATCCGTCCTGAGCCTTCTCGTCCCTCACCCCAACCCTCTCCCACACGGGAGGGGGCCTGGCGCGCCCTGCCACAAGCGGCGGTGGTCCGCCGGAGATCTGCGAACATCGTAGCCCGCAGGGGGGAGGGACACGCCCGGTCGACGTCTCGCCTCACGCGTCCACGAAGAAATCCGGATCCGTCCGCGCCAGCATCCGCTTGAACGCCGCCCACTCGTTGTCGGGCGCCCCCTGGACCACGACGCGGTCATAGCCGGCGGCGTACTGCCCGGCGGTCTTGGTGGCGATGGCGGAGGACGGTCGGATCACCGGCGCGCCCGCCGCCTGGATCGCCAGCTGCGCCCGGCACGAGCGCTCCATGTTGTGCATCAGCCGGAACGCCTCGCCGACCGTGCGACCGCAGGTCAGCAGGCCGTGGTTGCGCAGCACCATCACGGGCTTGTCGCCGAGATCGGCCACCAGCCGCTGCCGCTCGTCGAGGTCGAGGGCGATGCCCTCGTAGGCGTGATAGGCGACGCGCCCCGTGAACTGCATTGACCACTGGTTCAGGGGCAGCAGACCCTCCTCCTGGCAGGAGACCGCCACGCCCGCCACGGTGTGGGTGTGCAGCACGCAGACCGCGTCGTGGCGGGCGGCGTGGATGGCGCTGTGGATCGTGAAGCCGGCCGGGTTGATGCCGAGGCCCATCGGGTCCTCGAGCACCTGTCCGTCGATGTCGACCGTGACGAGGTTCTGCGGCGTCACCTCCTCGAAGCGCATCCCGTAGGGGTTGATCAGGAAGCGGTGGCCGCCGCCCGGAAGCCGCGCCGAGATGTGGGTGTAGATGCTGTCGTCGAGGCCCAGGCGATGGATCAGCCTGTAGGCGGCCGCGAGATCGACGCGCATCGCGCGGACCGCTTCCTCACCCCCTCCCCCGGACTCCGCCTCCCGGTCCGCGACGATCGATGGCGTGGCTGCACTCATGCGGCGGCTCCCTGCCGGGCGGTTCCATTCGGGATCGCTGCCCCGGCGCATGCGGTCCCGTGATCCGGGCGCGGCGCGGTGGAACACCGCAGCGTGCCGTTCCAAGCCGGATAGCCGGCAAGGTGCATCAGGGGACGGCGCGCGGCAATGCGCCCGACGCGCGGCGGCCGGTGCCGCGACCCGGGGCAGCCGGCAGCGCTCCCGTCATCCCGCGCGGGAAGACAGCAATGCCCGCTCCGATGGTCCGCTCCGACGGCCCGCCCCGATGCGGTCCGTGGATCCGAGGGCTGGCCGGGAGGGGCAGATGCCACCGCCGCCGGGCGACGCGATCTCGAAGGATCGTCGCTCTCAACCCAGGGGGCGGCGAAGCCGCCGCGCAGGCGGCTTCAGAGATCGCGCGTCTGCCCGAGGCCTGCTGAAACAGGCATCCGGGGGGACGGAGGGTGGGGGAAAGCCCGGGTGAGCGCATGCACCGCTCTTGACAATATTCCTAATCTATGCCCTTAGTCCGAACGCCCGCCGCGACACGTCGTGAGACGCCTCGGGGCGTCGATCCGGTCAGCCGCCGGGTCGGCGGCGGCGGGACGGTGCCTGCGTCTGCCGTCGGCTGCGGCAGCCCCGGGCGCGGGACTCGACATGCCCCCGGCTCGGGCTGGGCGGCGGCTGGCGGAGGAAATGCCGCCGGCCGCGCAGTGCCCATCGGCGACCCTGTCCTGGGCGGTGTGGTGGTTAGACGGCGCCCTCCACGACGAGAGGGCGTGCGACGAAGGCTCGCTCGGAAGCGCGGGGGGCGAGGAGCACCCCGAAGCGCCTTAGCGTCGTTCGAGCCCCCGCGTGACGGACACCGGACGCAGCAACGGACGAGGACGAGCGCCGGCCAGCCGGTGCGCGTCCTGTCCGCGGGACGCCGGGAAGCCGGCTTTGAGCAACGTTGCGTTCGGGCTTCGCGGCGTCCCGCGTCACCCCGGCAGCGGCGGGTTTCGGGCCATGCTCCCGGCGGCGCGCCGCGCGGGGCCGCAATCCCCTGCCCGGCCCCCGGATCCGTCCCACGAGGAGCCGGCCTTCCCGCGCGATGCGCGTCCGAGACACCCGAGACGCCCCGGATCATGCCCGCACGCGCCGGTCCCGGACGGTCTTCGCCGCGCGCCCGCGCGACGGACCGCCAGGCGCGAGGAGCACCTGCGGGCGGCAGGCCTCAGAACGTGCCGGGATAGGCGCCGCCGTCCATCAGCAGGTTCTGCCCGGTGATGAACCCGGCGTGCTGGCTGCACAGGAACGCGCAGGCGGCGCCGAACTCGTCGGGGCGGCCGAACCGGCCGGCGGGGTTGTCGCGCGCCCGCGCCTCCAGGAACGCCTCCACGGTGGTCCCGGCCTTGGCGGCGCCCGCTTCGGCGTTGCTGCGGATCCGGTCCGTGTCGAAGGGGCCGGGCAGCAGGTTGTTGATCGTCACGTTGTGCCGCACGGTCTGGCGGGCGAGGCCGGCCACGAAGCCCGTCAGCCCCGAACGGGCGCCGTTCGACAGGCCGAGATGCTCGATCGGTGCCTTCACGGCGCCGGAGGTGATGTTGACGATCCGGCCGAACTTCCGGTCGATCATGCCGTCCACGGTCGCCTTGATGAGGGCGATCGGCGCCAGCATGTTGGCGTCGAGCGCCCGGATCCAGGCGTCGCGGTCCCACGCGCGGAAATCGCCGGGGGCGGGCCGCCGGCGTTGTTGACCAAGATGTCGGGCTCGGGACAGGCGGCCAGCGCGGCGGCGCGGCCGGCCTCGGTGGCGATGTCGCCCGCGACGACGGTGACGGTGACGCCCGTCGCGCTCCGGATTTCGTCCGCGGTCCGCTCCAGCGCCTCGGCGGTGCGCGCGGTGATGGTGACCGCGACGCCCTCCCGGGCCAGCGCCAGGGCGCAGCCCTTGCCGAGCCCCTTGCTCGCCGCGCAGACGAGCGCCCGGCGCCCGCTCAAGCCGAGATCCATGTGCGGTCTCCCTGTACCGGCCCTCGCCGCGAGGGCGCCCGCCCCTCATAGCGCGCCGCTGGCCGCTCCCGGAATCCGTCCCGCCCGCGGGCCCGTTCTCAGGCGCACTCGCTGTAGCCGGACCGCTCGGCCTCCTGGCGCGCCAGGCTCAGGACGCGGCGGCGCGCCTGTCCGTCACCGATCGCCAGCCAGTGGCGCACCAGGGCGCAGAGTTCGCCCGCCTCCCCGTCCGGAGGCTCCTCCAGGAAGGATTCCGCCGGCCTGTTCAACGCCTGCGCGAGCTGGCCGAGCAGGACCCCGTGACGTCCGGCCAGGCGGTCCCGTGCGGGCCGGCTGGGCAGCGGCTGAGCCGGAGGCACGATCGTCAACAGGGTCATCCCCTAGCAATGACGACCGCCCAGGAGGGTTGCCGCCCCCTGGCGGCAGGGTGAAGACAGCGTTAGCGGCGTCCCGCGCGCACCCCGCACGCGCCCCGAACTCACCATGTCCGCAGGTCCCGGGCTTCGGGGGTATCCGGGCCCTCCTCCAGCTCCGGCGCGACCAGGCCAGCCCACAGCACGGCCACCGCGCCGGTGAGCAGGGGAAGGGCGGTGCTGAGGACGAGGCTGAGCGTCACGGCGACCCTGCCGGCCAAACGGCGTCGAAGCGACGCGAGACCCGATCTTTGGCGGGGGAGGTCTTGTCGCGCCCTTAAACAGGTTGTTCGCATTGTGGCAGCCGGGCCACAGGATGCGGGAACAAGGGCCGCTGCATTCCCCGCGTCCGGTCGCGCTGCGCGCCTTCGGCCTCTCCGTCCTCCGGGCCGTCACGGCACGCGACCGAGAGCGCTCTCCGCCGCCATGGCTGCCGGTCCTGTCCGAGACCCGCATCCGCGACCTGCCGCCGGAGATCGCGGTCCTTCACATCGCGATCCTTCACGGTGCGGGCGAGCCCTATGCGGGGCGCAGCACGCGCTCGACGTCGCGACCGCTCCGGTCATCGCGGCGCCGCTCACCCCCGGACCCGGTCAGGGCTGGGCAGCGTCCCGGGTCAGGGCGCCGAACTCACTGACCATGCATTCGTGCATGCGCCGCAGCCACGCCCGCGCCTCTGCCGTCTGGGCCTCCGCCCGCTCCGCCCGCTCGGCCGCCGCGCGTGCGTGCTCCTCGGCCCGCTCGGCCCGGGCGATCGCCGCGCGCAGCAGACCTTCGGCGTGCTCCGCCCGATCCTCGGCGGCGCGCAACGCCGTCTCCGCCTCGCGCACCGAGCGCTGGGCCTCCCGGATCGAATCCCTGGCGCTCATTTGCAGGGTGCGCACCTGCGTGGCGATGCCGCGCACGGCGGTCAGGGAGGCCGACCAATCGTCCCCCGCGGCGGCCGGGGGCCGCCCGGCCCCGGAGAACAGCGCCACCACCCGGTCCACCGGGTCGGCCGCGCCGTCGCGCCCGATTTCGACCGGCCCGCGGCTGTCCAGCACGGGGATCGCCGCGCGGGCCGGGCTGCTCATGCCGCAGCCTGGTCGGTCAGGTCCGAGAACTCGGACAGGATCGCGTCCTGAACGCGGCCCAGCCATTCCTCGGCATGCTGGGCCCGTTCCTCGGCGGCGTGGGCCCGCGCCTCGGCGGCCTTCACCCGCTCCTCGGCGGCGATGATCTGCGCCTCGGCGCGCACCTGGGCCTCACGGGCCTGCATCTCGGCGATGCGGGCGCGCTCGTTGGCGGTGGTGATGTCCTCCCGGACACGCTGCAGGACGTGCTCGATGCGCTCCTCCCGCTCGCGGGATTGCGCCTCGATCACGCGCGCCTGGCGGGCCGCGGTGTGCACGCGGTGGATCAGCGCGTCCCAATCCTGGGTCGGGACCGGCGGCATCGCGGTCTCGGCCGGCTCGGCTGCCGACGAGACGACGCGCAGCAGGCCGCCGGCATTGGCTTCGGGTGCGGCGCCCGGCTCCCGCTTGGCCTTGTCGGCGGGCCGGAACCGAGGATCGTCCAGAAGCCTCTGCAACTCGCTCACGGAACGCCCACTCCCTGCCGGCCGGAATCCCGTTACTAAACTGTTTAGAAAGGTTAACAAACGGTAAAGGGAGCGATCAAAGCTGTGTTGGAGTCTGGCACACCGCGGTCAAGGCATCGACCGGGGAAGGGTGCGCCGATCCCGATGCCCGCTCGATGCCCGCAGCCCGCCCCGGCTCACCCATCCTTCATGGGATCGTGCCCCCAGTTCATCAGCGACAGTCGCCAGGGCGAGTCCCGCACGGCAGCCTCGTCCTTCGGGCCGCCCTGCTTCAGGTGCCGGTGCACGTAGCCGACGACCTTGCGCATGTGCTGATAATCGTCGTCCGAAAGGTCGGCCTTCTTCGCATGCAGGATCTCGACGATGCGCCGGCCTTCCTGATGGCCGGTCGCCTCCCCGGCCGCGCCCTTCTTCTGGCCGACCGACTGGCTGGCGTCGCCTTTGAGGTGCTTCTCCAGCGCCGAGGCCGCCATGTTCACGACCTCCTTGAACGCCTTGTAGGTCGCCTCGTGATCGTCGGTCTCGGCCATCGCTCGCCTCCGGATCGCCGATGCGGGGCGATCCATCGGAGATCGCCCGCGTGCGGGTTCGGTTCCCGACCCTGCGGCTCCGGGGCGCACGCGGTCCCGCTCAGGTCGCGGCGATCCGCCGATAGCTCGCGACGAACGCTTCAGCGGTCTCCCGGGTGAGATCCGTCACGACGAGGCCTGCGGCATAGATCGTCCAGCGGCCGTCCTGATTCTGAGACATGCGGATTTCGGCCATGGCGCGCCTCCCGGTCGAACGAGAGCAAAGCGGCGGCCGGCTGACGGTTCCCTGAAGGTCGCCTCGGTGTCGGCGGCTGCCTTAGTCCGGCGGCACGGTGACAGCCGGGATCTGCCGAGATGCTCGCGCGGGGATCGCGCGCGGTGCTGACGGCGCTCCTCGCCTCCTGACGTCCGTGCCGTGCGTCTCCGACCCGCCGCCCCGGAGATCCGGCACGGGTGGCGGATCCTCTCGGATCGCGTGCGCGTTCTACCCTACCGGGTCCCGAGCGCCTCGCGGGCCATGCTGGTGATCAGAGCGTCCCGCTTCGCCTGCCGGATGACGATGCGGGCGGCGGCGCGCGCGGCGGCGGCCCGCAGCGCGCCTTGCGGGCTTTCATCGCGTAGCGCGCGCCAAGCGAGCCTTCGAAACCAGTTCACGTTGGCCAATGCGATGGACCGTCGCTCCGCATAACGGCCCTGATTGCTCGGTTCCGGAGCAGTCAGTGTCAACATGATTTCGATCCCGGAGAGGGATGCCTAACGCTTGTTCGTCACTGCTTCGGAAGATTACATTTTTCGGTGCCGATCACAATACTGATTTTCTCGGTGCGTATTCTTTTTCAGGCCGGAAGTCGCCTCAATCGCGGAAATCGGCCGTGCGCGATCCGGAATTTCACACGTACCTGTCCGTGCGCAAGGGTGTAAATCGGGATAACTCTGGCAGGCGAAACCTCTCTGAACAAACTTGCCAAGTTATCCGTGAAAATTATGCTATAATTTTCGAAGTAATTGCTCGTGGTCGACAAAAATTTACATCCGCAGCGTTTTGGCCCTCCACTGCATGTTGAAGCGGGCGGCTATGATCGGCGTCCCGCTGCCTCCTGCGATCGCGGGATCGCTTCGGTCGGCGAATCAGAGTGTTGCACGGTGCGGCCGCCGCTGGGTCAAGGCAAAGGTGGGCGCGCGTCGTGCTCGGCGCGGGGTCGGACGAACGCGACCGTCCGAGAGCGGCCGGCCGTGCACGGACCGGGCGCGACGCCGTGAAACCCCCCGCGCGGGGTGCCGGCACGATGTCGGTGCCGATCAGGCCGGTGAGGCGAGAGGCTTGCCCTTCTCCACCGTGTAGGTCCCCGCGACGCGGGTCGCACCGGAGCCGTTGCGCAGGCTGTGCGGGGTGACCGCGGGAACCTGGAAGCTGTCCCCGGCCCGCAAGGTCCGGTTCGGCTGGCCATCGACGAACAACTCCGCCTCGCCCGCCAGGATCACCGACGACTCGATCCCCGGATGCGTGTGGCGGGCGACGGTCGCGCCCGGCGCGATCTCGGCAGCGACCTGGACGACCACATATTGTCCCCCGGGCAGCTCCTCGGTGCTGAGGATCGTCCGCGTGACACCGGATGTCTGCGCGGACGGCTGTGGCTGGGCCTCGACGGCGGTCGCCGTGAAGCCGGTCAACACGGCGCAGAGCGCACAATCTACGAAGCCCCGTCTCGTCAGCATGGACATGTCCTCCGTGCGGCGCGCCTACCGCGGCCCCGGGCGCCGCGTTGCTCCCGACCCCAGCCGCGCTCTGTGTCGTAGCTTGGCGGTCAGGGGCGCGTCACGTTCGTGCCGCAGACGCGAGCTTCATCGACAGGTGCGATGAAAGGAGTTTTCCCACAATCGTCGCGGCGAAGCCGGACGAAAGCTGTCGGTTCAGGACCTTTTGCGTCCTGTGCGGGGATGGAAGCTGTATTGAGCCGTGGTCCCCTGGGGTGTCGCCACGGAACGTGGCTCGGGAGGCTCGCGGCCATGGATCGAGACGCGGAACTCCGGCGCGGCTCCGGTCTTGCTCCCACATGCCCCAGAGAAAGTCCCCCGCTCGGAGGTCCGCGGATCCCGGACCGGTCGTCGGAAAGCCGATCGCGCGAGTCGGTCTCCCGACGCGCCTCGCCGCGATCCAGGACCGGTACCGTCGCGCCCTGACGGAGGCCCTCGACCGACCCCATGGGGAGCAGGGTGACCTGACCCGCGCCGCGCTGGCGACGCTGCTGGCCGAGAAGGCCGCGCTGGGCGTCCGGGACGGTGAGGAGGCCGCCGGCGCTTCGGATCCGGCCGATTGATTCGTCGCCCGTCGGATGGAAGTGCTGGCCGCCCAGGCCGCCGGGCGTGGGGCGAGGCCGGCACAGCGCGCGGGACCTGCGTCGTCGAAGAACTGCGGGGAACCGGTTTCAGCCGCGGACACGCGCTGGTATCGGCCAGTCACGCCGTCGATCGGCGACCGCGCGGCTGAGTGGGAAGAATCGGATATGCCGAAAACGTCTGGCCTCAACCGCACCCTGGGCGGCGCCATCGGCATCATCGCCCTGGTCACGATCCTCAGCAGCGGCGCCGTCCTGATCACGCGCAACCAACTGCAGTCGGCCAACGATGCCCTCGCCCATTCGAGTCAGGTGATCCGCGCCCTCGACGGGTTCCGCGGCGCGATGCTGAACCAGGAGACCGGGCTTCGGGGCTACCTGATCACCGGCCGCGACGGGAGCCTTGAGCCCTACCGCTCGGGACGGCCGGCCCTGGACGATGCGGTCAACCGGTTGCGGACCGAGATCGGAGCCGATGCTCAGCGCTCGGCCCTGCTGGCCGATGCCGTGACGGCGGCGCGAACATGGCAGGCCGATATCGGCGAGGCCGCCATCCGCCGCGCGGCCGACCCGGCCACGCGCGCGGAGGCGCTCGCCGTCGAGGCCGACGGCAAGGGCAAGGCGATGTTCGACACGCTGCGCAACAAGCTCGCCGCCATCGAGGCCCTGGAGGAGCGGACGCAGACGATGCAGCGGGCGCGGGTCCTGCAGGCCGAGCGCGACGAGAACGTCGCCCTGTGGGGCGGAACCCTGATCACGCTCCTGATCTGCGCCGGCATCGGCTGGGCGGTGAACCGGCTGGTCGTCCGCCCGCTGCTGCGCGTGATGGCCTTCGTCGAGCAGGTCGGCGCGGGCGACCTGTCAGGCCGCCTCGAGGCGGGCGTCCGTGGCGAGGTCGGCCGTCTTGCGGGGACCTTGAACGCGATGGTGTCCGGGCTGTCGGACCTTGCGCGGACCAACCGGGCGGCGACGGCCGACCTGAACGCGGCGGCGGCCGAGATCCGCGCCTCGGCGCAGGAGCAGGCGGCCTCGGTCGAGCAGCAGTTCGCGGCCGTGCAGGAGACGGCGGCCACGGTCGACGAGATCACGCACTCGGGCGCGCAGATCTCGAAGCGCGCCACCGAGGTGATCGCCACCGCCCAGGCGACCGCCCAGACCTCGCGCCAGGGCCTGCGGGCGGTCTCCGACACGGCCAAGGCGATGGAGGCGATCCGCGAGCAGGCGGAAGCGGTGGCCGGCAACATCGTCAGCCTGTCGGAGAAGACCCAGACGATCGGCGACATCATCGGGACGGTCAACGACATCTCGGAGCGCACGCACCTGCTGGCGCTGAACGCGGCCATCGAGGCGGCGGCGGCCGGCGAGAGCGGCCTGAGCTTTGCGGTCGTGGCCTCCGAGATGAAGCTTCTGGCCGATCAGGCGAAGGCGGCCACCGGCCAGGTGCGGGGTCTGCTGGGCGAGATCCAGCGGGGCATCAACACGTCGGTGATGCTGACGGAGGAGGCGGTGAAGCGGGCGGCGGCGGGCAAGACGCGCTCGGACACGACGCAGCGCACGATCGAGGAGATCACCGCGCGGGTGGAGGAGAACGTGCAGACGTTCCAGCAGATCGTGGCCTCGACGAACCAGCAGCAGCTCGGGATCGAGCAGGTGATGGGGGCGCTGCAGAACATCCGGCAGGCCAGCCAGCAGACCGCGGCCGGCACGCGGCAGGTGGAGGCGGCCTCCGCCAACCTCACCGAACTCGCCCAGGCCCTCATGGCCCTGGCCGAACGATACCGGCACGAGAACCCGACGATCCGATGAACGCACCGTCCGGATCCGGTTCACGGGCGGCGTCGCATCCTCCTCTCATCCGGTCCGGCACATTCGGACCAGATTGGGCAGGAGATCGTGTGATGATGCGCTCCCGGACGTTCGGAATGGCCGCGCTGTTGGCGGCAGGTCTCGCCACCGCCACGGCGGCGGAAGCGGCGCCCTTCGGCTACGGACCGCTCGATGGACCGCCCGACGGCGCGCTCCCGATCGAGCGTGTCGCCGGCGGCTGCGGACCCGGCTTCCATCCGAACCCGTGGGGGCATTGCCGTCCCAATGAGCGCGGCTGGGGCTGGGGCGGCCCGCGGGGACCCTACAGCGGCCGGCCCGGCTACGGATACGGATATGAGCGCGGTCCGGGCGGCTACGACGGCCCGCGCCGGTTCTACGGCGGCTGGTGAGCCCGGCGCCCGGCCTCACGGGGTCCAGCCGGGCAGCCCCGTCCAGGCGTCCCGGATGAAGGCGAGCCGCTGCGCGGCGCGGGCGGGGTCGGCGTCCGCGACCTGATGCAGCGCGGCGTCCATCGCGTCGGTTCCGCCGAGCGCCGCCGCGGCCTCGCCCTGGCGGCGCAGAGCCGAACGGTGCGCCCGCATCGCCGGCCCCGCCTTCGGCCCGGCCTCGATCGCCTCTAGGGTCATGACGAGGGCGGCCACGACCGGGGCGACCTCGCGCCAGGACGGGACCGGCGGCCGCTCGGGCGCGGCCGGAGGCTCCGGGGCCGGCGGTGCGGAGAAGCTGGTTGTCAGCGGGCGCTTCAAGTCGAGCCTCCTCGGACGGAGCCGGATGGGTCAAAGATCGGCCGGCACGTGAGCTCACGGGAGCTTAGGAGGCGCGCATGGCCGAAAGGCGGAAGATCCGCGGATCCGACGGGGAGGCGCTGTCGCGCCACATCCTGCCGAGCGCGGGGACGATGGTGGGCGTCTGCACCACCCTGATCGGTCTCGTGAAGATCGTCGAGGGGCGCGTCGGCCCCAGCCACGTCGACGAGGCGGCGGCCCTGACGGCTATCCTGTTCCTGGTCGGCGCGATCGCGTCCTACCTGTCGATCCGCCTGGAGGCCGAGAGTGACCGCACGGTCCGCCTGGAGCGGTGCGCCGACATTTGCTTCGTTCTCGGCTTGGTCAGCCTGACGATGATCGCGGTCCTGTTCGCCTATGAGACGATCTGACGGCCGCCGTCCGACCTCGGGCAGGGCTGTCCCCGCGCAGGATCGCGAAGCTTCGGACCAGGCTGGCGCCGGGGGCTTGATTAAAAGTATCCATTACCGACGTGTGGATACCAATTCTGTACCGATACTCAGAGCCGTCAAAAGAGACTATCGTGCTTCGACATGGAGCGGGAGTTCGGCATGTCGGACGGCGATGCCTTCGCCCACGAAATCGCGGCCCTTCTGATCGCCGATATCAAGACGTCGGGCGCGCGAACCCGCGCCGAGATCGAGAATGCCTGCCAGATCTCACTCAAGAGCCTGCTGGGCGACGCCGCGGTGCCGCATCAGATCGCCGTCCTGATGCCGATCGGTCTCGAACGCTGGCCCCGCGTGGTCGTCCAGGGGCGACGGCTGCCGGACGTCTGACGGGGCCGAAGGGACCGCGTCACGATCCGGGACGATCCTCAGCGTCCTGTCACGCCCGTCCCGCCGGTCGGCCCGATCGCGTTCGGACCGGTGTTCGGCGCGGGCGTCGCGGCCTGATTGCGCTGGAGGTCCATCCGCAGCGTGTCGCTTCGGGTCGTCTGCTCCTGTTGCAGGGAGCGCATCTGGCCGCGTGTCCCCAGGGACCGGTTCGCGGCGTTGGGATCCTGCTGCTGCACCTGTGCCAGGGCCGGGGGCGCGGCCAGCGACGTCAGGCAGAGGCTGGCGAGGATGAGGCGGCGCATGGTGGGGCTCGCGCGGTCAGGGATTCGATAGTCTGACACGATAAGGGCCTGCCGGGTTCCCTGCGGATCACGATCCCCCCTCGCCGGCACGGCGC
Source organism: Methylobacterium mesophilicum SR1.6/6 (assembly GCF_000364445.2). Classification (NCBI taxonomy): domain Bacteria; kingdom Pseudomonadati; phylum Pseudomonadota; class Alphaproteobacteria; order Hyphomicrobiales; family Methylobacteriaceae; genus Methylobacterium; species Methylobacterium mesophilicum. The sequence continues at coordinate 288,049 of NZ_CP043538.1, forward strand.
AGCAGGTCAGGCCCGTGCGGTCCGGTTGACCGGTGATCAGGAGCGGCCGGCATCCGCACCCAGGGTTAGCGGAGCCTTGCGCTCCGGCGCGACGCTTTACGTCCCGTTAAGGAGTTCCGGCGAAGCTCGCGGCGGCCAGCGGGAGAGTCGCCCTATGCGTGCATTGACGGCGGAGGATGAGCAAGCTGTCGAGCGCCTGACGCTCCGGCTGCTTCACGACGCCTATTGCGATCTCGCGGCCGTGCTCCGCAGCGCGCAGCCGCAGGCGGCCGCGGCGATCCTCGACGTCATGGAGCAGCGGGTGACCGACGTGCTCACCCGGATCTGCCGACAGGGTCTGGAGGGCGAAGCCTCCGCGGCGATCGCCATCGCGGTCGGTGAGCGGATCAGCGAGATCATGGATCAGGCGAACGGACGGAGCGGCCAGCCGGCGCTGGCGGCCTGAACGGGCGTCGACCCGTCAGGCTTAGCCGCGCGATCGCACTGTCCCGGGCGCAGCCGCGCCGTACGGAAGGCCGCCCATACGTCTCTGGCTCAGCGATCAGCTGTTGATGCCAAAACAGACGACGGCGGGATCGCTCGCGCATCCCCGGAGCCGCGCGACATCGTCGTTCGCGGCCCCGCTGAGCAGGGCCTTGCACTTGGATGGCGAACGCGATCGGGTTGAAGATGAGGCTGTGAGCTGAAGGGGCGAACGTAATCCTCGCCGGGCCTTTCGAATTTGCGCACAGGTGAGGTCGGCTCTTCTGCGATCGGCCCCCAAGACCATGGCGCGCCTCGCGGAACCGTCGCAGCGACCACCGAGACATGCACGGCCTTGTAAATCTCACAGACGCGCTGCGGTTCGGCTAGGGTTGGTTTAAATATTTAACTCCATCCGAAGCAGAGCAAGATCTGATCTCGACGCTTCTGGATCGGGAATGAGTTTATAGCCGTCATCGAAATTCTGTCTTCGAAGTGGTGTGGAGGAGACTGCGCCGAATCCGACGCGTTCATAGTGCCTGATCGCCTTCACGTTTTCGGACAGGACATGCAGGTAAAATTTCTTGATGCTCATGGACTCGGATGCCCAGCCGATCAATGCAAGCTGGGCATGCTGCATGAAAGATTTATGTTTCACATCTTCGCTGCGTATGACGTTATCGAGCTCGGCGGATTCGCCTGATATATGTGCGAGACCGAAATTTCCCACGAACCTGTCGTACTCCTTCAGCAGGAACAACACACGGGTGTTGTCGGGAAGGTATATGGTTTGAAGATATCGCTTGGTCGAGTCTAGGGTCGGATTGAAGACTGTAAGAAATCGATCCCTGTGATTCGAGCGCCACTTGCAAAGCATTGCCACGGTGTCATGTTCCGAGGCGATGTCGCGGGTGATAAGACAAAGTTCACCGATCCTCTCGCCGGCCGGGGACAAGATCCGATAAGGATTCCACGGCACGGCGCCGCATTTCAGGCGCGCCACGAAATTTCCTTCTGGAGATGTCGACATCGGTTCCTCGCCGCCTCGATCCTGCAGAATTGGCTTTGTCGATCCCTGCTCGTCGAAGCGCATACACGACGGTATCGCTCCAGATCCCTCGGGCGGAAGCGGCGCGCCGGGCAGTCACATCAGGAGGGACCTTGGGCCATCTCGCCTTAGGCCGGCTGCACCGCACTCAACCGGTCCGATCACGCGAGCCGGATGGGGCAGCCACTTCGGCATCTGGACCGGACGCGAAGGCGGCCCGAAGCGCCGAAGCATCGGAACAGGCCGCCCGTCGTGAGCCTTCTTCCGAAGTCATTGTGATCGATCGGGCGAGACGATCCATCATTTGGGTCGTCCGCTCCGTATACTCATCCCCGCGCGCCTGAGGCCCCGTTACGCAGATCGCCTTGACCAGCAAATGGGTTTGCAGGCCGGGGTCATGGCTGCGCGCTGAATGCTCGAGACGTTTTCATCGACGATAATCCGACGCCGTTGTGGGCGATATTCGGTCGATTGGAGTAGATTAATCTTGTTTCCGGATCAGGTATCCGCCGGGAGAGCTGGAGAACACGAGTTTTCCGTTAATGGTCGGATCGGGTTCGAAGCGATCCGTCTCATCAAGGTAGGCCTGCAACGCCGCGCGTGGTTCGTTTCCCGGATGCCAGATCTTGGAGCGCTTGCGCGGCGTCTGGGAAGCCTCGAGATGGCCGAGCACTGTGTCGGCCACCACGAGGTACTGACCTGGCGTCACCAGGGGACCGTAGGTGCGCAACTCGTCCAGCACGTGATCGCGGCTGTGATCGCTGTCGAGGACCACCATGACCGAAGCGCCTGCCGGTATGGCCTCGCGCACCCGCCGCAGCGTGTCGTCGGCCGTGGCAGGCCCTTCGATCAGTTCGACGCGCCCGGCCATCGGATGCGTCTCGATCGCCGCACGGTTGTGCGCCCGAATGTCGATGTCGACGCCGATGACTTTGCCCTTGCCGATGAGCTGCAGGATCGCGGCCATAAAGATGACCGAGCCGCCCCGGGCGACGCCGGTCTCGATGATCACGTCGGGCTTCGTGGCCCAGATCACCTCCTGCGTCGCCATGACGTCGGCGGGGTGCTGGATGATCGGCAGCCCGAGGAAGCTCCAGAGATAGGTGTAATCGTAGGCATCCACCGCGAGCAGCGCCTCGACGGTCTGCGTGAAGACGGCTTGGTCGCGACCGAGCGCGAGGCACATCGCGCGTTTGTGGTCCTCGAACGCTGTCCGGTCGTCTGTGGTCATGGCTCTGCCCCCTTCCCTGCGTGGCTGTCGGCGTGCTGTCCTGTGTCCGCGCCAGCGTACGTCGTGGCCAGTCCCAGAATCTCGGCGAGCGCGGCACAGACCGTCCCGACCGTCTCCTCGGTCATGGCGTAGCCGGAGGGCAGGTTGAGGCCGCGCCCGGCGATACGCTGGCCGGCATCCTCCGGACGCACGAACCGCGTTGCCTCGCGGCGTTCCTGGAAGGCCGGAAGCCCGGAGAGCGGTGAGAAGAACGGGCGCGTGTCGATGTTGCGCCGGTCGAACTCCGCCATCAGGACGAACTTGTCGAGGCCGAAGGTCTCGTCGATGATGATCGTGTTCATCCAGAAGGAGTTCTCGATGCCCGGCGGCTCGGCATTGAGCGTGACGCCCGCGAGACCGCCGAGGCGCGCCTTGTACCAGCCGAACAGACGGCGCTTGTAGGCGATGAGCGCGTCGATGCGCTCCATCTGCGCGACGCCGAGTGCGGCCGTCACCGCGTTCATGCGGTACTTGAACGCGATCTCCGTGTTGAGAAAGAACCGGTCGCCGGGGGCGCGGCCGTGGTCGCGCAGGCGGAGAACGCGGGCGGCCAGGTCATCATCGTCGGTGACGAGCATGCCGCCCTCGCCCGTCGCCACCGTCTTCGAGCCGTGGAAACTGAACGCGGCCGCGTCGCCGAAGCTGCCGGCCTGACGTCCGTCGTGGCGCGAGCCGATCGCCTCGGCCGCATCCTCGATGAGGTGGAGCCCATGGCGGCGCGCGAGAGCCCGCAGAGCCTCCCAGTCGCACAGGGACCCGTAGAGATCGACGCCGAGGATCGCCTTGGTGCGCGGGCCGATCGCCGCCTCGACCGCCGCCGGATCGAGGCACCACGTGTCCGGACGGATGTCGACGAGGACGGGCTCCGCGCCCACGTAGGTGACCGGCGCCACGGAGGCGATCCAGGTCACGTCGGGGACGATGACCTCGTCACCCGCACCGATCCCCAGCGCCGCCAGGATCAGGTGCAGGGCGGCGGTGGCGTGCGGGACGCTGATCGCGTGGCGTACGCCGACATAGTCGGCGAGCATGCGTTCGAATCGGTCGTTGTAGGCGTAGTGATTGCCGTACCAGGCGGTCCGGGCGGCCTCCGCGGCCAGCTCCGCCTCCCGATCGGTGATGGACGGCCCCGCCACGGGGATGCGCTGCGGCGCGATGATCATCGGTCTGCTGCCTTTGGAGGATGGTGGGGCGCCGATGCCGCGCTAGGCCGGAAGGTAGAGGGTGGCGGTGAGTTCGGTCTCGCTGACCACGAGATTCGGAAGGTAGCCGAGTTCCAGGCAAGTGTTCCGATCCGCCTCCCGGGCGATGAACAGGATCGTGCTGTCCCGGGGCGCGTCTTGCGGCGGGGCGGCGCTCGCGGCGAGGGTGATGCGCTCCTCCAGCCCCACGTGGCGCAGCAGCGGCATGAGGTGTTCGGTCTGCTCGACCCCGACGAGGTCCAAGCGGTCGATGCCCCCCACCGTGTTGGCGAAGTGGGCCAGCTTCTGCATGATCACAAGGAGCGGGAGGCGATCGAGCCCGGGGATGTTCTGGATGTACGCCGGGTTTTGCAGGTTCAGCCGGCAGACCAGATCGTAGGCGTTCAGGTAATGGCCGCGCTCGATCCAGAGCCGGGCCGCGACGCGCATCCGCTCCACGATGAAGCCATCCATCATGTCCCGGACGGCGGGGCGGCTCTCGACCTTCAGCGTGGCGCCGCGGCGGCGCAGCATGGCGTGAAGGAAGTATTCGAGGCCGCCCCGGTAGTTGTCCCAATCGGTCATCGCCTGATCGATTCCGGCCTGTCCCCGGCTCGGACGGACCGGCGACCTGAGCACCGACCTGTAGAAGGGGCGCCGCCGGAAGGCGATCGGGCCAAGAGCCAGATTGTCGGCGAGGAAGACGAACGGATAGAAACAGAACCGCGGCCAAGTAAGGATGCGACGCGCCGCGTCGGCGCGGAAGATCACGATTTCCGGGAAGATGTGGCGCCCGACGATCAGGTTGAAGACGTCCTCCTCCTGCCCCGGGCCGTACACGGCATCCTGCCCGATCTCGAAGAAGTTGCCGCGCGACTGCTTGTCGATATCGTCGTAGAGCTGCCAGGGGGCGTAGAGGGCACAAATCTCAGGGTTGGATCGCAGGAAGTTCAGGGCTTCCGTAATCGCCTCGGGGATGAGGAGGTCGTCGTCGGCGAGGTAGATGACGTAGCGCCCCTGGGCACGGTGATAGACGGTGAGGACGTTCGGGCCGCCGCCCATGTTCTCCCTTTGCCGGAAGTAGCGGATCGGCAGGCCGAGATCGGCGTGCCGCCGCACCACCGCCTCGGTGTCATCCGTCGAGGCGTTGTCCGAGATGACGATCTCGTAGGCGAACGGGAAGCTCCAGCTCGCTGCGGCCTGCTTCAGGAGATAGTCGAGGAAGTCGGCCCGGTTGTAGGTCGGGATGCAGATACTGAGCAGGATCTCGGACACGGCATCGATCTCGGAAGCTTGGCCGGAACCGCAAATTCCGGCGAGGGCGGTTCTCAGTCGAGGAAGTCGGGCGCCTCGGCATCGCGCGGGGCGATGACGTCGGGCGTCGCGGGCCAGCGGATGCCGAAAGCCGGATCGTTCCAGCGGGCAACGCGGGCAAGACCTGCGTCGTAGACCTCGGACATCAGGTAGAGGAGTTCGCAATCGTCCCCCAACGTCAGGAAGCCGTGCGCGCAGCCCTCCGGAATGTAGACGGCGTTGCGGCGATCGGCGTCGAGTTCCACGGCGGTCCAGCGGCGGAAGCTCGGCGAATCCGGTCGCAGGTCGACCGCCACATCGTAGGCCCGCCCGCGCGTCGCCCGGATCAGCTTCGCCTCCGCCCGCGGTGCCGCCTGGACGTGCAGGCCCCGCAGCGTCCGGGCCCGCCTGTTCCAGGACAGGTTCATGTGCGGGAAGTGCGTGGCGAGGCCGTGGGCCGCGAAGGCCTCGGCGCAGAAGGTCCGGGCGAAGAGGCCGCGGTCGTCGGCGATGGGCTCGAGCTCGATCCGCATCACGCCCGCAATCTCGGTCGGGATGATCCTCATGGCATCCTCGGGGCCATCCCGGCGTCCATTACGGCAGCACCGTCAGTTCGGGCACCGGGATGACGAAGCGGCCGCCCCACGCGCGCACCTCCGGGATGGAGGCCACGACCTCGTCGCGGATGTTCCAGGGCAGGATGAGCACGTAATCGGGCCGGGTCTCGCGCAGGCGTTCCGGCGGGTGGATCGGCAGGCGGCTGCCGGGCAGGAGCAGGCCCTGCTTGTGCGGGTTCCGGTCGACCACGTAGGCGATGAGATCCCGCGTGACACCGCAGACGTTGAGCAGGGTGTTGCCCTTGGCGGCCGCACCGTAGGCGGCCACGCTGCGGCCCTCCGTCCTGGCAGAGCGCAGGAAGGCCAGGAGCCCGTCGCGGATCGGCGCGACCCGCCCCTGGAAGCGTTCGTAGGGGCCATCGGTGTCGAGGCCCGCGGCGGCTTCCTCGGCCCGGACCCGGGCGAGGCCCGGGCCCGATGGGTGCATCCCCGAGCCGTTGCGGCAGGCGAGGATGCGCAGGCTGCCGCCGTGGGTCGACCATTCCTCGACGTCGAACACCCGCAGACTGTGCGCCGCGAAGACGCGCTCCACTGCCAGCAGGGACAGGTAGTAGAAGTGCTCGTGGTAGATCGTGTCGAACTGGGCCTCCGCGATCAGCCGCAGCAGATGCGGGACCTCGATGCTGATGACGCCGTCGGGCTTCACAAGGTGCGCCAGCCCGGCCACGAAATCGTTGATGTCGGGCACGTGGGCCAGCACGTTGTTGGCCACGACGAGGTCGGCGGCCCGGTCCTCCATCACCAACTCGTCCGCCGTCCCCCGGCCGAAGAACCGGACCAATGTCGGGACACCGGCGGCGGTCGCTGCGGCGGCGACGTTCGCGGCGGGCTCGACGCCGAGCACGGGAATGCCCGCCGCCAGGAAGTGGCGCAGCAGGTAGCCGTCGTTGCTCGCCACCTCGACCACCTGCGAGGCGGCACTCAGGCCGAAACGCGCCTGCGCCATGGCGGCAAAGCGCCCGGCATGGGCGACCCAGCTTTCGCTGTAGGAGGAAAAATAGGCATAGTGGCTGAAGATCGCGTCCGGCGAGGCGACCGCCTCAGCCTGGACGAGGCGGCAGGCCTCACAGACCATCACGCGCAGCGGATAGTGCGGATCCGGCTCGGTGGCGCGCTCCGGCGGCACGAAAGCGTTCGCCAGCGGCGTCTGGCCAAGATCGCAGAAGCGCAGCCGCAACGGCGCGTCGCAGAAGCGGCATGCCTCGACGGCGCGCTGCAGGGCTGGTCCGCTCATGCCCAGATCTTCCAGGGCGCGTGACCAGAATTCCATAGATCCTCGAGCTGGATGCGCTCCCGCAGCGTGTCCATGGGGCGCCAGAACCCGTCGTGGCGGTAAGCCGAGAGCTGGTTGTTCTCGGTCAGCCACTCCAGCGGCCCCGCCTCCCAGACCGTGTGATCGTCTTCGATCAAGTCCAGGACCTCCGGCTGCAGCACGAAGAAGCCGCCGTTGATGCGCTGACTGTCGGCTGTCGGCTTCTCGACGAAGGCGGCGACCCGGTCACCCTCGACCACGGCGGAGCCGAAGCGCCCGGGCGCGGCGACCGCGCACATCGTGGCCATACGGCCCTGGGCCCGATGGAACGCCACCTCCGTGGCAACATCGATGTCGCCGACGCTGTCGCCATAGGTCATGCAGAAGGTCTCGCCGGGCTCCAGATAGGGCCGGATCCGCCTGAGGCGGCCGCCCGTCATGGTGTCGATGCCGGTGTCGATGACGCTGACGCGCCAGTCCGGCACGTCGCCCTGATGGTAGATCGCGCTGTTGCTCGCGAGATCGACCGTGATGTCGCTGTGATGGAGGATCAGATTCAGGAAATACTCCTTGATCTGGAAACCCTTGTAACCGGCGCAGATGATGAAGTCCTTGAAACCGTGATGCGCGTAGATGCTCATGATATGCCAGAGGATCGGCTTGTCGCCGATCTCGACGAGCGGCTTCGGCCGCAGAACGGTTTCTTCGGCCAGGCGCGAGCCGCGCCCGCCTGCAAGAATGACGACCTTCACGTCCGATCTCCCCGAACGCCGGATCGAACCCGCGCCCGATCCAACGCGTCGGGCGCGGACCGCCGATCCGTCTGGCCTATGGCCGGCCTCAATGGTGCCGAGCCGTCTGAGCAGCGCCGACGCAAAACCCTACAACGCCCAAGCTTGTGTGGAGCTATTCAGGCCGCGATCGCCTGAAGCGTCGGGTCCGGGTTTGCAGAGACGCCGATAGGCGCTGATCTGTTCATCGACGAGGTCGCGCGCCCGCACGGCGCCCGCGCTGTGGCGCCGATACCAGTCCATGGTCAGGCGGACGCTGTCGCTGAAGCCCAGCATAGGCCGCCAGCCGAGCCGTGCGTCGGCCTTGGCGGTGTCGAGCTTCAGGATACCGGCTTCAGCCAGCTCCGAAGGCTGGACCCGAAGGTCCGTCCTCTCCTTGCCCCAGACGCCGAGCGCCTCCTCGACCAAGCGTCCGACGGCGACCTCGCTTTCTCGGGCCGGACCGAAGTTCCAGGCGCCGGCGGCGCCGTCGTCGCCCGCGAGCAACCGGTCGCCCAGCATCAGATAGCCACGGACCAGTTCGAGGACGTGCTGCCAGGGTCGGATCGCACCGGGATTGCGCAGCACGAGCGGCTCCCCCGTCTCGATAGCCCGGACCAGATCGGGTACGAGGCGATCCTGCGACCAGTCACCGCCTCCGATGACGTTGCCGCCGCGCGCCGTCGCGATCCGCAGCCGCCCGGGCGCCAGGGCTTGGCGGTAGCTCGCCGCCACGATCTCGGCCGCCGCCTTGCTGGCGCTGTAGGGATCCTTGCCACCAAGCGGATCGTTCTCGCGATAGCCCCAGACCCATTCCCGGTTCTCGTAGCATTTGTCGGACGTGACACAGACGAAGGCGCGCACCGATTCGACGCTGCGCGCCGCCTCGAGCACGTGCGCGGTACCCATCACGTTGACCGCGAAGGTGCCGAGCGGATCCGCGTAGGAGCGGCGCACCAGCGCCTGGGCCGCGAGGTGGAACACGATCTGCGGGCGAAACGCCGCGACGGCGTCCTGAACGACCTGCGGATCGCGGATGTCGGCCATCACGCAGCCCATGCGGGACGCGAGATCGAGCGCCTCGAACAGATTCGGCCGTCCTGGCTCAGGGGCAAGGGCCAGGCCCATGACTTCGGCGCCATCCGCCAGGAGCCATGAGGCGAGCCACGCGCCCTTGAAGCCGGTGTGGCCCGTGACGAGGACACGAATGCCGCTATAGCTCCCGATCATGATCCCCTGTTCCGGAAACGGATTCGTCCGACGCGGTCCCGCCTGAGATGAGCGCGCCTCGCCGTTCGGCACGAGACTCCGGGCGGCATCGTGGACTTGCGGCCGGGCTCATGCAAGCCGAATGGTGCGGTAACCGCCGATACGCTTCGACCGCATCCCGGTCTTGCCTATGCAGGATGAAGAATTCGTTCATCGAAGTCGCGGATTGGCCATAAAGACACCCCAACAGTCCTGATATTATGCGCGGTATAGTTGTTATATCGAAAGATATAATGCGTATTTACTGAGATGCTCTGATTTAATTATAATATAGGTGACGAACTAAATACGCATGAAGCATTATTCGAGGTCTGGACTGAGATACTGATCGCGGGTGGAATGTGCAGGTCGCTCTGGCGGGGCAGTGGACGCTCGCGGGCGCACCAGGGAGCGCATGAATCCGCCGTGTCCGATCTGTCCAGCCGGTTCCCCGAGAGCTGTGAGTGTCCACGTCGCCGCCGACCAAGATGGGGCTCCCGGCCTTCGTTAAAGCGGAGATCCGCCTGCGCGGTGGCTTTCGAACGCGCGAGCCGAATGTCCGCTGATCGGATAACGCCGCGATGGCGCGACGTCCGCGGCCGCTCGATCAAGGGTCCGGCCGATCCGTGGACCGACCTCGCAGAGACCGACGTGTCGCTGGCGTGAGCCGGCGCACGGATCGGCGGCGATGCGCGCCGCCTACCGCGCGTCGTGGCTTGGGCTGCGTCGCGCTGATCTCACGCTGGGCCGGCCTGCTCCACCATGGCTGCGGCGGCTGCCGTCAGCCCCCACCGGACGAGATCCTGAGCCTCCTGCGCCGACTTGGCTTCCGCGTAGCAGCGCAGCTCAGGCGCGTTGCCGGAGGCGCGGAAGTGGATGGTCCGCCCGCCGTCGAGTTCGATCCTGATGCCGTCCTGCTGATCGACCGAACCCGGCGAACCCACCGGCCTCAGGAAGGCGATGCGAAACCCTTCGTCGCGGAGGCGATCCAGGAATGCGCCGCTGCGCTCCGACGGCGTGTTGGGGAGCCGGTCGCTCGCCATCTCCCCGGCATCGAGCGACAGGACCAGTTCGGCCAGGGAGCGGCCCGCGGCCCGCGCCGCGGCCAGCGTGGCCAGGATCGGCAGCAGGGCGTCCCGCGTCGGCAGGGCCGGAAGCACCCGGCCGCCGATCGTGACGTCCGATCCGAGCAGGAAGCCTCCATTCGCCTCGAAGCCGACGACAGGACCGGACCCGGCCCGCCGCGCCTGTTCCATGCCGGCGATGACGAAGGGGGAGCCGACCTTGGTGCGCACCACCTTCTTGAAGCCGCCGGACTGCTCGAGGGCCGAGCCGGCGGTGACCGGGACCACGACCGTGTCGGCGCCGAGGAACCGGGCGGTGATGAGGCCGAGCACGTCGCCGCGCAGGATCCGGCCGGCACCGTCCGCGATGAGGGGGCGGTCGGCGTCCCCGTCGGTGGTCACGAGCGCGTCGAACGCGCCGGAAGCCATGACGTCGCGGATGAAGGCGATGTCCTCTGGCCGATGCGCCTCGGTATCGATGGGGACGAAGGTCTGCGATCGGCCGATCGGCGTCACCGCCCCGCCGAACTGGCCGAGCAGGTCCGTCAGGAGATCGCGCGCGACCGAACTCTGCTGATAGACCGCGATCCGCAAACCCTTCAGGATCTCGGGTACGAAGGCCTCGCCGTAGCGTCGACGGTAGCGCGCGATGGCGTCGGGCTCCGGCGTGGCGGGGGCTGGCGTTGCCGTCGCCGCATCGGTGTCCGCGACCGCCTCCAGGGCGGCGAGGATGGCGGCCTCGTCGGTTTTGGTGATCTCGCCGTCAGGGCGGTAGAACTTCAGGCCGTTGCGGTCCTCGGGGATGTGGCTACCCGTGACCATCACCGCGTGGGCACCGCGCCGCATCGCTTCGAGGGCGAGGGCCGGGGTCGGCAGGGCGCCGCAATCGACCGCCGCGAAACCGCACGCTGCGGCGGCGGTCGCCACCGTCGCGGCGATGCCCGGGGAGCTGTCGCGCAGGTCGCGCCCGATCACGACTGTGCGACCGCCCTCCCCCGCAGGGACCGACCGGAAGAACGCGCAGGCATAGCGGTAGCTCGGCCTACCGACGAGATCGGTCACGAGACCCCGCAAGCCACTCGTGCCGAATTTCAGACTGCTCACGGCGTTCCCGCTGACCCCCGGCGCAGCGACGCGCCCCGCGGCGATTGATGCCGCGAATCGTGCGCCATCACAACGCCCGGACGATCACGGATGGCGGTGCGGGCGGTGGCTGCCCCTGTTCCGGCGGAGGCCTTTGCGCCGCGCAGGCGCGCGCCGCGGCTCCCGGCGTGTGACCCCGTGGCGGCCCACGAACGACCGGCCGCCCCGGACGGGGCCGTCAGGCGTTGAGCCGCTTGTACACCTCGATCGCGTCGTCGACGTCCTCGTAGACGATTGCGCGCCCGTTGAGCAGGACGAGGCCGTGGGTGCACCACTGGCGGATCGTCTCCATCGAGTGCGAGATCATGATGATGTCGGCGTTCTTGCAGCGCTGGGCGAAGACCTCGTCGCAGCGCTTGGAGAAGCGGGCGTCGCCCACCGAGGTGATCTCGTCGATCAGGTAGCAGTCGAACGGGATCGCCATGCTCATGCCGAAGGCGAGGCGCGCGCCCATGCCCGACGAGTAGGTGTAGATCGGCGCCTCGAGGTAGCTGCCGAGTTCCGAGAAATCCTCGACGAAATCGAGCACCTTGCGGGGGTCCTCCCCGTAGATCCGGGCGACGAACATGACGTTGTCGCGCCCCGTCATCTTCGGATGGAAGCC